>CAZGUS010000138.1:0-6491 GCA_964529245.1 uncultured Anaerolineaceae bacterium | reverse complement strand
AGTGACGGCTGGACCCAGACACACCGAAGGCCCCGGCGATTGCCGGGGCCTTCTCCATTGGATCGATCAGTGGCCGGAGCCCGGGGCTCGGCGTGAGTCACGGCGCCGGGCCGGCGCCGCCGCGACCCGGCTTATCGGACTCTGAGGAAGGACGGGTAGGTCACGGTGTCGTAAGCGACCAGGACATTGGCCTGGTACGCGTTGGACGCGACGAGCTTGAGTTCGAGCTGATGCCCGACAGGGACCGTATAGGCGGTGGCCACCGTCACGGTGATCGGATAGTGGTAGAAAGTGCGGCCGGCCGTGTACGTCGTGTTGTACAGGGCGTTGGCGATCTCGGTGTACGTCCCCGCCCCGGCCGGGTTGAAGTCGCGCAGATAGGCCACAACCCCGGCGGTCCGGTTGGCGGTGCCAGTGTCGCTGGCGGTCCAGATGTCCACACTGATTGCCCCGCTCAACGAGAGGCCCACCGTGAGCGCCGGCGTGCGCCAGTTCTGGTAATCGCACAGCGTCGCCTGAGTGGGGCTCGGCGCGGCGCGGGTCAGGCGCCGTCCCGCTCGAGCGGCGCAGCCGGTCGAGTACTGCCACAGCGTCGCGGCAGTGGGGACGGTCGTGTTCATTGCCAGGTTGGCCTGAGCGGCCGTGTTCGCGGTGGGCGGCGTGGGGTTGTTGTGCAGGTAGAAGGCCCAGGACCCGGCCGTAAGGGTGTTTGCTGCGGCCGTCTTCGACTCCGTGAACAGGGCGAGGCTGGACCCGGTCTGGGCCAGAATGGCCGCGACTGCGAGCATCAGCACCATCGGCACGCGCAGGCGACGAACGCTCATCCGATCCGCTCACGCATCCGCATGGCATCGAGCGTCCTGGCCAGCTCGCATTCGTACTCCTGGACCTCATGGACCTGGTGTTGCCCGAGGTCCTCCAGCAGCCAGATGCACAGAAGCATCGTGAGGGCCAACGAGAAGATCGAGAGGACCCCAGTCGGGATGGTCAGCATGTACAGCAAGAACCCAAGGAACGGCAGCGAGTAGGTCACCCGGCCGGATACTTCGGATACGGGCTGCAAGGGCGCATCCGGCTTGCCGACCGCGTCGCCCTGGGTTTCGATGTACAGCCCGTCCGGCAGCGTGACGATCCGGACGATGCGGTGCGTGTAGACCGTGCCGCCGGGCGATTTCAGGGTGACGACGTCCCCGACCCTGAGGTCCTGGGGCTTGACGCTGGTGATGTCGACGACGGCTCCCAGCGGGATTGCCGGCGACATCGAGGAGCCCCGGATGACGACCATCTGGTGGCCGACCGCGGGGCCGATGTTGGCGGCAAGAACAAGGGATAGGACCGACATCACGAGGGCGATGAGGGCCAGATCGAGGAGCCAGCGAGTCAGCCGGATTGCTGCGCTCATGGTTGCCGGGATCCTTCCAGAGTACCGAGCCGCCGGCCGTGACCCGTCGAGACGGGCCACGGCCGGCGTCGGTGCAGCCGAAGCGCTATTAGTTGTTAGCCGTCTGCTCGGCGTAGAAGGTGAAGGTTTCGGTGGTTGTCGCGCCCTCAGCGGCGTTTGCGGTCGCGAGCGGGAGTGTCGCGCGGAAGCAGAGGGTCTCAGAAGCGGCGGCGTTCAATGTGCGGCCGCCGTTCGGATGAGCGGTGTAAGTGCCGAACAGGGGACCCTCGGTCGTCGGAACGAATCCGGTGAAGAGCGACGTACCGGACCACGCACTACAGGTCGTGCCGCCCACCGTGTCGGCGGTCTTGATGCTGATCGTGATCGCCGCGGCAAGCCCCTTGCCGTCGAGGTTCGTGGCGACGCCGGAGATCGCGTAACGAAGCTGGGCCGTTCCGGTGTTTGTCACGACGACGGAGCCGTTGACTGTGTCCCCGGGCATCATCGTCGTGGCGGTAAGGATCGCGGTCGCCGGGTTGATTCCGATGTGGATAGTGCCGGTGGTGAATACGTTGGCGTTCGCCGACGCGCTGTCGGTGAAGATGGCCAGCGACATGGTGGCGCCAGTGGCGCTGATGAGTGCGGTCCCCGCCATCAGCAGGGCGAGCAGCGCGCGTCTGCGGTGATGATCCCTGTTGTCGTCCATGCTCCAATCCTTCGTGTCACAGCCGTTGGCCGGTACCTCCGGGCGGCCGGTCGGCGAGGGTCCTGCAGCAAGTGCTTCGTCGCACCGGTGGCTGATCGGCGCCCTACGCGTTGTGCCCATGAAACCCCCGAAATATGGGGCTAACAACGGGACCTCGGGGTCCGCGCTGCTGGTACGTTGGTCACCTCCAGTCGAGCGTGGAAAGCGCCGACATCGTTGCCGGCAGGCACGCGGACCATCGAATGCCCGACGGTCCCGGCCGCTCTAATGCAGCCTGCGGTCGGCGCGGCCGGACCATTGGGGTACCGGGTCGGGTCCTGCATCGGGTCCGGGTCCGGGCCGGGTCCGGGTCCGGGTCCCGGTCCGGCCCGATCGCGGAAGCGAGGCCGACCCGATACGCGGGCCGCCAGGCTGTATCCTCGGCCAGGCAATCGATGCCTCCGGACAGGGTCGTTCTCGCCTCGCCAGAGCTGGGGCCGCCGGCAGCATCGGGTGCGTCCTGGCCATCCGAACAGCCGCGCCGTCCGCAGAGGCGGTCCCGGAGATGATGACCGACACACACCGCAAACCGGCCGTGCACGATCAAGCTCTCGTCGAAGCCGAGGTCGACGGGAGAGTCGTGGGCCTGCGCGCGGTCATCGTCAACGTCCTGCCGACGGCCATCTGGCTGGGCCTGGTTCGCCCGGACGCCAACCTGGAGCGGCTTCGTCCCGAGCAACCGCTGCACCTCACCCTCAGACGCGAAGGCGCGGCGATGGTCGCGGCCTCGACCTTCCTCAGCCATCTGGGTGCGAGCCGCTCCCGCCTGTTCTCGATCGAATGGCCGAGTGACCTGCGCCTGATCCAGCGGCTAGAGTATCTGCGTCTGGATGCCGAATGCCAGATCCAGTTCACGGTCGTGAGTCCGGTGCAATCGGGAGCGGCCGGGCAGACGGGTCAGGGAACCACCCGCAACATCAGTGCCGGCGGGCTTCAGTTCCGGATCCACGCCGGCGTCGAGGACATGGTCGAGGTCGGCGACGAGCTCAGCATCCGCCTCTCCCTCGGGGCCGGCGCCGTCACGGCCGAGGCGGAAGTGATCAGGGTCGAGGAGATGGAGGATCTCGGACCGGGCGGAAAGCCCAAAGCCGGGCGTCCCGGCGCCGGCCCCACGACGCTGATCGCCGTGCGCTTCACGGCCATATCGGAGGGCGCCCAGGACAGGATCGTGCGGCACATCTTCGCGCTGCAGCGGAGACGGCGCGACCGCACCACCCGGACGGCCGGGTCCTGACGCAGCTCGGACGAGGCGGGGCGCTCGACGCGGGGATGGCGTGGGCGGCGGGCTGCGGGCGGCGCGGAGTGTGGGAGCCGGCCGGCGCGGGGGCCGCTCTGCGACGGGGTGGAGCGGCGTGGCCGCGGGCGGCGGGCGCGACTCTGCCGGCGGCTACGCCTCCGCGGCGCGGTGGTAGACGCCGGCCACGCGGACCATCACGGCCTCGCGCAGCAGGGACGCCAGCGCGGCCGCGCAGTCGGGCGTCTCCGGATCCGCATCCATGTCGGCCCAGAAGACGTACTCCCAGCGCACACCGCGGCTCGGCCGAGACTCCAGGCGCGACAGGTTGATCCCGCGCTCGGCGAAACAGCCGAGGCAGCGGTAGAGGCTGCCGGGCACGTTGCGCACGGCCCAGACCAGCGTCGTCTTCAACGGCCCGGCCAGCATCGCCGGCACGAGCCATCGATCGGGCAGCGGATCGCGCGCGAGGACGGCGAACCGCGTCCGGTTTGCGGCGCCCGTCTGGATGTCGTCGGCGAGGACCTCGAGACCGTACAGCGGCGCCACTCGCGCGGAGGCGACGGCGGCCGCGCCCATCTCGACCTTGTCGGCGATCGCCTTGGCGGCGCCGGCGGTGTTGTAGCTGGTCATGACCTGCCAGGGCCGTGACCGCAGGAATTCGTCGGCCTGATCCAGGGCCTGGGCGATGCTGTATACGCGCTCGATCTTCTCCAGCGTCTGGCCCGGCAGCGCAAGCAGCGCGAGGTGGACCGGGACCGTCACTTCGGCCGCGATCCGGACCTCGTCGAACTTGAAGAGCAGGTCGTAGATCTCGCGCACGCTGCCCCCGGCGGACCGCTCGATGGGCACGACTCCCGCCTCGACCGAACCGTCGTGGATTGCTTCGAAGACGGCCCGCCATGTCGGCAGCGCGACCGCCTCGGGCGCGGCGAACGCCGACAGAACGCCATCCTCGGAGAAAGCCCCGGGCTCTCCCTGGAATGCGACGCGGGGCGAGGTCCGGAGCGGTTCCGGCGTGGATCGGATGCCGGACGGCGATGCCATCGGATACCCCCCCCGTTCAGTCGCCGCGACCGGGCTTTGCGGCCGTGGCGGGCCTGGCGGCCTGCGCTGCAGTCGTGAAATGGCGCTCGTCGCGCCGGCGCAGCTCCGCGCCCGTCTTCCAGATGGCGTACTCGAGCGAGTCGCACAGGGCGATGCACGAGGCCGCGATGATGTTGGTTCCGCTGCCCATGGTCGACCATTCCAGGGCGCCGTTTGACGAGTCGATGATGACGCGCGTCTGGGCTCCAGTGGCTTCCTCGCTGTCGAGGATGCGAACCTTGTAGTCGACCAGGTGGACCGAGTCGAGCTGCGGATAGAAGGCGCCCAGGGCCTTGCGGAGGGCGGTGTCCAGGGCATTGACCGGACCGTTCCCGTCGGCGGCGGTGTGGAGCACCTCGCCCGCGACCTCCACCTTCACGGTGGCTTCGGCCAGGAGCTCGGCGCCGCCCCGCTGCTCGACCAGAACGGTGTAGTCGCACAGCGCGAAGGGCCGCTCGTAGCCGGCCTTGTGGCGTTTCACCAGCAGCTCGAAGGACGCCTCGGCGCCCTCGAACGCGAGGCCCTCGGCCTCCATCTGCTTGATGATCTGGCTCAGCGCCCTGGGATCCACGCCGTCGAGCTGCTGTCCGAGCTGCTCCGCGCGCAGCTGCGTGTTGGCTTTGCCGCCGAGCTCGCTGACCACCAGGCGCATGACGTTGCCGACCACGCCCGGATCGACGTGCTGGTAGGCGCTGCTGGCCCGGGCGGTCGCCGAGCCGTGGACGCCGCCCTTGTGGGCGAACGCGGACCGGCCGACGTAGGGCTGGTGATCGTCTGGAGCGATGTTGACGATCTCGGCCACGTAGCGGGCCAACTCCGTCAGCTCGCCCAGGCGGCCCGAGGGCACCGGCTCGTAGCTCGTCTTGAGCTCGAGGTCCGCCAGGATGCTGACCAGGTTGGCGTTGCCGCAGCGCTCGCCGTAGCCGTTGATCGTGCCCTGGACGTGGCGCACGCCGTTTGCGACCGCCGCCAGCGAGTTGGCCACGGCCAGCTCCGAATCGTTGTGGGTATGGATGCCCCACACGACCGCGGCGGCGGCGTCGGCGTCGAGCGCGGCGCGCGTCGCCCGCACGATGTCCACGAGCTCGTCGGTGAGCGTGCCGCCGTTGGTGTCGCACAGGACGAGAGTGGCCGCTCCGGCATCCCGGGCCGCTCGCAGAGTGGCGAGGGCGTAGGCCGGGTCGTCCTTGTAGCCGTCGAAGAAGTGTTCGGCGTCGTAGATTAGCTCGCGGCCCGCGGCGTGGGGAAAGGCGACCGAATCGGCGACCATGGCCAGGTTTTCCTCGGGCGTGGCGCCGAGCACGTCGCGAACGTGGAGCAGCCAGCTCTTGCCGAAGATCGTCACCACGGGCGTGCCGGCGGCTACGATCGCGACCAGGTTCGGGTCGGTCTCGGCGCGGTTGGAGCGGTGCCTGGTCGAGCCGAAGGCCGCCAGCCTGGTGTTCTTCCATTGGATCGAGCGGGCGGCGGCGAAGAAGTCGACGTCCTTCGGGTTCGAGCCCGGCCAGCCGCCTTCGACGTACGTCATGCCGAACTCGTCGAGCCGGCGCGCGATCTTGAGCTTGTCGGCCAGCGAGACGATCAGCCCTTCGCGCTGGGTTCCGTCGCGCAGCGTCGTGTCGTAGAGGATCACCCGTTCGCTCATTCGACGGCCCCCTTTGTTCCGGCGCCGGCGGCCGAGACGGCGGCCGCCTCGAGCGCGGCGACGACAGCGTCGGCCATGGCCTGAGTTCCCACTCTCCTGTCACCGGGCCGCTCGCCCGTGGCGGCGACCAGATCCGGCGTCCGATAGCCGTCGCTCAGGGCCGCTCCGACGGCCGCCTCGATGGCCTCGGCCGCGGCCGGCTGGCCCAGGGACCAGCGCAGCATCATCGCCCCGGACAGGATCGTGGCCAGCGGATTGGCGATGCCCTTGCCGGCGATGTCCGGCGCCGAGCCGTGGATCGGCTCGTACAGGCCGTGCAGCCCGTAGGCCGTGCGGCGCTCGCAGATCGACGCCGACGGCAGCATCCCGAGCGAACCGGCCAGGACGCTGGCTTCGTCCG
>CAZGUS010000137.1:0-6513 GCA_964529245.1 uncultured Anaerolineaceae bacterium | reverse complement strand
CGCCACTCCGTCCCGGCGCCAAGCGCTCCTGCGCCACTCGGCTCCGCCCCGGCGCTCGCCGCTCCGAGCCACTGGGCCGCGCCACGGCGCCCTGTGCACGCCACTCCCACGTGCCGCTCCCCAGGCCGTTCCGCACGCCGAGAGGACGTTCTGAACCGCAACCGTCGCGCCACCTGAGCGCCACCGCGGAGTAACTCGACCGCTACTGATTCGGATGCGCTCGCTACGTACGCTTCGGCCGGCCGCCTCGACACGGGGTCGTTTGTTGCGGCGTGGAGTCGAAGGAGACAACCGCGTGAACCCCGCCGCCAGCGGCATCAACTCGGGCGACACGGCCTGGGTCCTGACCTCGGCCGCGCTTGTCATGCTCATGACGCCGGGCCTGGCGCTGTTCTACGGCGGCCTAGTACGCCGCAAGAACGTGCTCAGCACGATCATGCACAGCATCTTCATCCTGGCGCTCGTGAGCGTGACGTGGGTCCTCTTCGGCTTCACGCTGGCGTTCGGCCATGACGCGATCAGCTTCGATCTGCCGTGGGGCGGGCACGTCAGCGGCCTCATCGGCGGCCTGGATTTCATCGGCCTGCGCGGCGTCGGCAAGGAGCCGCTGGACTACGCGACGACGATCCCGGGCTCCGCCTACATGGCCTTCCAGATGATGTTCGCCGTCATCACACCAGCCCTCATCACGGGCGCCTTCGCCGAGCGTAAGCGCTTCAAGGCGTTCGTCCTCTTCACTCTGCTCTGGACCCTGCTCGTGTATTCGCCGGTCGCTCACTGGGTCTGGGGGGACGGCGGCTGGCTGCGCAACATGGGCGCTCTCGATTTCGCCGGCGGGACCGTCGTCCACATCAGCTCGGGCGTGGCGGCGCTGGTCGCGGCGCTGGTGCTGGGTCCGCGGGTCAAGCGCGAGTCCGACAGGTTCGAGCCTCACGACGTCCGGCTCACCGTGATCGGCGCCGGCCTGCTCTGGTTCGGCTGGTTCGGCTTCAACGGCGGTTCGGCGCTCGGCGCGAACGCCCTGGCCGCGAACGCCTTCGTGGTGACGAATACCGCGGCCGGAATGGCGGCCCTGACGTGGCTCACCATGAGCTGGCTGCACAAGGGTTCGCCCAGCGTCGTCGGCGCGGTCGCCGGCGGCGTGGCCGGCCTGGTCGCGATCACGCCGGCCTCGGGCTACGTGGACGCGAGCTCGGCCATCATCATCGGCTTCGCGGCAGGCGCCGTGTGCTACGGCGCCATCCTGCTGCGCGAGCGGCTCAAGATCGACGACGCGCTCGACGTCTGGGCAGTCCACGGCGTGGGCGGAACACTCGGCGCGCTGCTCACCGGTGTCTTCGCGACGACCGCGGTGAACACCGTCGGGCGCGGCTGGGTCGACGGCAACTTCGGCCAGATGGGCACGCAGGCCGTGGCGGTCGTCTCGGTCTGGATCTACAGCGCAGTCGTCACGTTCGTAATCCTCAAGGTCGTCGATCGCTTCGTCGGACTTCGCGTCAACGAAGCCGAAGAAGAGGCGGGCCTGGATTCCTCGCAGCACGGCGAGGTAGCCTGGCAGCTGTAAGTCGAAGGCCTCCAGCCGATCGATGCCGGCGCAGCCGCCTCGGCACGGCAACCTGAAACGGCCGAGAGCCCGCTTGAGCGGCCTCTCGGGGACCGCCGGGATCGACGCCGGCCAGCACGACGAAACCGTCGCGTTCGCGGACCGAACCGCCGGACCTCACTCGGAGACGGCTCCGTCCCCTTACGCGATGGTCGTCATCGTTTCGGCACTGGCGGCGTTGCGCCATGGTCGCGAGCGGCAGCGGCGTCCCGAACGGCAACCCACGCGTCACCTGAGCGCTACCGAAGGTTCACCCTCGCGCTACTGATTCGCGCCGATACCAAATCTAGACTTCCACTCATTGAAACGGGACCGAGGGTCCCAGAGCTCAGCCGAAGGAGCCCGAGATGATCGTCGCAGCCGCTTTCCTGGCCTTCGCTCTCCTGGTAGTGGCCTGGTTCATCGCCCCGTCTCGCGCGACGGTCGAATAGCCCGACGGTCGTTTCCCGGGGGCTCCGCGTCTGAACCCCCTCAGCAGCGCAACTCTCAAGTCGGCCCGCGCACCTTTCGGCAGGTAGCGCGGGCTTCTTGTTTGGGAGGCCGGCCTTCGCAGGGGCCGTGGCCGGCGGCCCGGCACACCCCTGAACGTTGTCGGATTGCCGGCACGGGGCCGCCATTCCGCACGGCCTTGCCGGCTACTCGCGGTCGGCGAGCGCGAGGTCGATCCGAGCGTCCCAGCCCGTCGCAACGATGAGTTCCGGTCGATGGGTGATCATGACCACCGTCCGTTCCGCCGTGGCCGCCAGCAGGTCGGCCGTGAGCGCGGCGGCGGTAGCCTCGTCGAGGTGCTCGGTGGGTTCGTCGAAGACGATCACCGGGGCGTTGGCTAGGAGTGCCCGCGCCAGCGAGAGCCTCTGTCGCTGGCCTCCCGACAGCAGGGCGCCGTGCTCACCCACGAGCGTCGCCGGGCCGTCGGGCAGCGACTCGATCCAATCCGTCAGCTGAGCGGCCGCCAGAGCAAGCCGGACTTCGTCGTCAGTCGCGCGGGGTCGAGCCAGGCGGACGTTCTCGACGACCGACGTGTCGAAGACGTGGGGGTCCTGGGCGCACAGGCAGACGACGTGTCGCAGGTCGTCTCCGGCCAGCCGTCGGAAGTCGACCGATCGGTCGCGACCCACCAGTTCGACCGAACCGGCATAAGGCTCGAGAAATCGGACCAGGATGGCCGCGAGGGTGCTCTTGCCCGATCCGCTCGGGCCCGTGACCAGCAGCCGACGGCCCGGTCCAAGATCGATGTCGGGCAGCCTCAGGGCATCCGAGAGCTCGGGCCTGTATCGGGCCCGAACGTCTCGCGATCGGAGTCCGTATGGGCCCTCGGGCAGTGTCTCGGGCGCGACCGGCTCCACCACCGGGTCCGGTCGGGACATGACCTCGGCCACTCGTCGCGCCATTGCGGAGAGCCCCGGTAGATGCTGCGCGGCCGGTACCAGCCCGGAGAAGGCCTCGTGCATGGTGATCGGCACCAGGGCGACCACTGCCAGGGCCACGCCCCCCAACTCTCCGGCGCGGACCGCGGCGACGCCGGCGATCAGACCCAGCCAGACGGCTCCGCCGCTGGCCAGCCCCGAGAGCAGGGCGCCCAGCCCGGCTCCCGCCGCCGTCTGGGATTCGGCCGCCGTCAGACGACGATCGATGGCGGCGAGGTGAGCCAGGCGCGGTTCCGTGGCTCCGGCGACCAGCAGCTCGGGGGCGCCGGCCAGCATTTCCAGGGTCGCCGACGCCATGTCGCCGCGCGTCCCCGAGATCTGGCGCTCGCCCCGCCGGGCCAGGAGAATCGTGCAGGCCGGGATGCCGAATGCGGCGAAGGCCAGCGAGACGGCCAGCACCAGACCGGCGGCCGGCACCAGCATCCAGATCGCCGCCACCGTGACTACGGCCGCGATCCCGGCCACGAGGTAGGGGAGCAGCAGTCGGAGCCACAGGTCGGCGAGTCCGTCGACGTCGTCGACCAGGCGGGCCAGCAGGTCGCCCGAGCGGAATTCCACCAGTCCCGCCGGCGCGAGCCGCTCCAGCCGGGAGTAGGCGTCGGAGCGCAGCCGGGCCAGGACGCGGAATGCGGCGTCGTGGGCGGCGAGTCGTTCCGCGTAGCGCAGTGCGCCGCGGCTGATACCGAAGGCCCGGACGCCTGTGATCGCGACCATCAGGTACAGGACCGGCGGCCGCTCCGCCGCTCGCGAGATGAGCCACGCCGAGGTCGCGGTGAGACCGATCGCGGCACCGGCAGCAGCGACTCCCGCGAGCACTGCCAGGGCCAGCCGGCCAGTCACCGGGCGGCCAAGCCGAGCAATCCGGAGCAGCGCCTGCGTCCCGCCCGGCTGCCTCGCCGCCGCAGGCTCCCGGGTCGTGGCCCCCGTTCGGTCGAGTCTGCTCATGCCGGATCCTCGGAACGAGAGCTAATGGCGACGACCCTGTCGGCGATGGCCAGCGCGTTGGGTCGGTGAGCGACGAGCAGCACGGCCCGACCACCGTCCCGCGCCGCAGAGCGGATGGCGGCGAGGACGGTGGCCTCGGAGGCCGCATCGAGCCCGGCGGTCGGTTCGTCGAGCAGGAGCAGGTCGCTCCGGCGGAGCAGCGCGCGGGCAACCCCAAGGCGGCGTCGCTGTCCCGAGGAGATTCCCGCGCCTCCCTCACCGAGGAGCGCCTGAGGATCGAGGTTCGCCAGGCCGACGTCCCGCAGGGCACCTGCCACCGCTTCGTCTGGGGCATCGGGCGCGGCCAGCCGGACGTTCTCGGCGACGGTTCCCTGGAAGCAGAACGGATGCTGCGGCACCCAGGCCAGGTGTCGGTGCCACTCCACGCGATCCAACGCCGCCAGGTCCAGCGAGTCCCCGCCCTGAGTGGTCACGAGCAGCCGCCCCTCGTCGGCGCGCCGGAGGCCGAGCAGAACCTCGAGGAGGGTGCTCTTGCCGGCTCCGCTGGGCCCGGCCAATGCCACGACCTCGCCTGGCCGCAGAACCAGCGAGGCTTGCCACGGCGCCGCCAGGGCTCGGCCCGGCTGCCGCACGGTGACGCCTTCCAGGTGGATCTCGGCGCCGTCAAGGCTGGGAACGTGCCCGCGTCCGGTGCCGGCCTCCGGCGGGGACTCGATGATCGCGAACGCCGCATCTGCCGCGCCGAGCCCCTCTTCCGAGGCGTGGAAGCTGGCTCCGAGCTGGCGCAGGGGCAAGTAGGCCTCCGGCGCCAGCACGAGCACGAACAGGCCGGTGCGCAGGTCGAGCGAGCCATCCACGAGCCGCAGCCCGACACCCACCGCGACCAGCGCGACCGAGAGGGTCGCGACGAGCTCCAGCGCGAATGCCGACAGGAAGGCCACTCGCAGGGTCGCCAGGCTCTCGCGCCGATACTCGTCCGTGACGTCCTCGAGCCGCGAGAGCTGCGCGCCGGCTCGACCGAAGACCCGGAGGGTCGGCAGGCCGGCGACCACGTCCAGGAAGTGGCGTGAGAGCCGAGACAGCGCCCTCCAGCGCCTCTTGCGCCGTCGCTCGGTGGCCGATCCGATGAGGACCATGAAGAGCGGAATGAGAGGCACCGTCAGCGCCACCGTCGCCGCCGCGACGAGGTCCGCCGACGCCAGGCATATGACGACCGCGATCGGAACGATCGCGGAGAGGACGAGCTGGGGCAGGTAGCGTGCGAAGTAGGCGTCCAGGGCGTCGAGGCCGCGCGTCGCCAGGGCGACGATCTCGCCGCTCCTCGCAGCCTCCGTCCAGCCTGGGGCGGGCATCGCCGCGCGACGCAGCAGTTGCATGCGCAGAGAGGACTTCACCGCGGCCGAACAGCGACGCGCGACCCATTCCTGGGCCCAGGAGACGAGTGCCCGCGCGACCAGGACGAGAGCCAGGGCGGCGAGGGTCGCGCCGAGGGCGGTCACGCCCGCCCCCTCCATGAACGCCGACGCAATCGCGGTGGCGAGCAAGGAAGCCTGGCCGACGGCCAGGCCTGCGGTCGCCAGACCAAGCACTACGGCGGCCGCGAGGGCGACCGCCGTAGTGCGCGCATAGCGGAGAAGTCGAGGGTCGAGGGCCCGCAGTGTCGCGTCCCCTAGCTCGATGCTGCCGCAGCCGTCTCGGACGGGTCGGGCACCCGATCGGCCGAGATCCGCTGGCGGAAGATCCAATACGTCCAACCCTGGTAGAGAAGGACGAGCGGCGTGAAGATCACGGCCACGATGGTCATGATCGTGAGGGTCAGGTCCGTCGACGACGCGTTCGTGATCGTCAGGTTGAAGGCCGAGTTGGTCGACGAGGGCATGACGTTCGGGTAGAGGTGCAGGAACAGGGCCACGACTGCGAGTGCGATCGTGAGCGCCGTACCGATGAAGGCCCAGCCCTCGCGCTTGAGCAGATTGGCCAGCAGCGCACCGACGAGCGCGAGCGCCGCCAGGACGGACGCGACTGCCGAGACCACGACCAGGCTCTGGATTTGCGTCCAGGCGAGGAATAGGACCGCGGCCACGGCGGCCACGAGGCCAATCACCACCAGCGCCCTGTTCGCTCGCTCGCGGAGCTCGCCCTCCGTCTTGAGGGCGATGTAGGCGGCCCCGTGGGTCATGAAGAGCGTCAGGGTCACGACACCGCCCAGGAGCGCGAACGGGTTGAGCAGGGTCAGCAGGTTCCCCGTGAATTCCATGTTCTTGTCGATCGGAACACCGGCCACGATGTTCGCGAAGGCGACGCCCCACAGCAGAGCCGGCACGGCCGACCCCAGGAAGATCGCCCAATCCCAGCCCTTGCGCCACGCCGCGCTGTCGCGCTTGCCGCGGTACTCAAAGGCCACGCCCCGGATGATGAGCGCCGCAAGGATCAGGAACAGCGCGAGGTAGAACCCGCTGAACAGCGTTGCATACCAGTAGGGGAACGCGGCGAAAGTCGCTCCCCCGGCAACCAGAACCCAGACTTCGTTGCCGTCCC
>CAZGUS010000136.1:0-6557 GCA_964529245.1 uncultured Anaerolineaceae bacterium | reverse complement strand
GCCCGTCGGCTGGAGCCGCCACGGCGTCATCGACCGGCGCAGCCGGGGCGCTCATCACCGGGTAGTTGACCGGCTCAGCCGGGGCGCTCATGACCGGGTAGTTGACCGGCGCAGCCGGGGCGCTCATCACCGGGTAGTTGACCGGCGCCGTCGGCGCGCTCATGACCGGGTAGGCGACCGGCGCGGGCGCCGTCGGCGCGCTCATGACCGGGTAGGCGACCGGCGCGGGCGCCGTCGGCGCCTGGTAGGCCGTTCCGGCTGCGTAGTAGGACTGGGCCGGGGGAGCGGGCTGGGTCGGCGCCGCCGGCTGCGTCGGGTTGGCCGGCGGGGCCAGCGTGCCCGACATCACTCCACTAACCGTGTCGGTGATGCCCGATGTAGCCCTCTGGAACTCGCGGATGCTCTTGCCGATCGCGGCGCCAACTTCGGGCAGCCTCCCGGGTCCGACCACGATCAACGCGACCACCATGATGATCAGCAGATGGGCGGGTGTGAGGCCAGCCATGTGGTTCCTTCTCTTCCTTGTCGCCGCCGCGGCGGGACTGATCAACCGCCCGCTTCGGCGGTCCTGGGATTCGCGGCAGTGATCGACGATCGTAGCCGTTCTGCGGCCTCTTCGGCGGTGATGTCGCGCTGCGGCTCGGAAAGGAGCTCGTAACCGACCATGAACTTGCGGACCGTCGCGCGCAGGAGCGGCGGATAGAAGTGGGCGTGGAGCTGCCAGTGGGGTCGATCGATGCCGTCGAACGGAGCCTGGTGCCAGCCCATCGAATATGGAAACGGCGCCCCGAATAGCCCGTCGTACCCGCGCAGCAAGCCCATGAGCCGGACGGTCAGCGCGTCGCGCGCCCGATCGTCCAGGTCGGGTAGCCGGGAGACCGGTCGTCGCGGGATGATCAAGGTCTCGAACGGCCAGGCTGCCCAGTACGGGACCAGCACGATCCAGTCATCATCGCTGGCGAGCTCTCTGAGCCCGCCGGATTCCTGGTCGGCGTAGTCGAGCAGAAGTCGCTTGCCGGTGGCGTCGAAGTGGCGCCGACTCGTCGCGTCCTCCTTCTCCGCCTCTCGAGGAATAGCGTCGCCGGACCAGATCTGGCCGTGCGGGTGAGGGTTCGACGCTCCCATCGCGGCACCGCGATTCTCGAAGACCTGGACCCATTTGAACTGCTGGCCCAGGGACGCTGTCTGGCTGGCCCAGAGATCCACGACGGTCCGAATCTGGCCGGTGTCCATGCGCGCCATGCTGAGGTCGTGCCGCGGCGAGAAGCAGATGACCCGGCAAGTGCCGCGTTCGCTCTCGGCTCGGAGCAGGCCGTCCCGGACCGATTCGGTCGCCAGGTCGGGCTGGAGGGCGGCGAAGTCGTTCGTGAACACGAACGTGGAGTCGTAAGCCGGATTCCGCTCACCGTTGGCTCGGGTATTTCCCGGGCACAGGTAGCAGGACGGATCGTACTCAGGAAGGTCCGCGACTGTCGGAACCTCCTGGCGGCCGAGCCACGGCCGGCTGGTCCTTTGAGCCGAAACCAGGAGCCACTCGTCGGTGAGGGCGTTGTATCGGCGGTGCGGTTGCGAAAGGAGCACAGCCGAGGACGGGTCGTTGCTCAAGCCTGCCCTCCGAGCCTGCGCGAACCGACGGTCCGGTCCGGTCCGCCCTCAATCGCCAGCTCAAGTAGTTCGTAACGCAGTGGGTCTCCGATTGGCGGCGTGCCGATCTGGCCCCGCGCCACGCCAATCCTGCCGTAATCAACATATTAAGTCAACGTATTCCACCACAATCGGACGCTTCCAAGTGTTGCGCCTTGAGAGTGATTCGGGATGGTCACAGACCCGCGGGGGGCGGGTCGACACGGACGGGCCGCACCCGGTCAGGTTGCGCAACGTCGCCCGCCGTCGGAGGGGCAAGAGGTCGGGTGGGAGTAACGTGTCGAACGCCGCAACCGTGCCGTTCAGGGCCGGCACGCGACCGGCGACAAGGTCGCGTCAAATCATGCGCGGGAGGCGGTCATGGGCGAGTTCAAGATCGGGATCAACCTGTGGAGCCAGGGATCGTCCTGGGCCGACCTGCTGGACGCCGCCCAGGCGGTAGACCGCCTCGGCTATGAGCACCTCTGGACCTGGGATCACGTGAAGGCGATCTTCGGGGATCCTCACCAGCCGATCCACGAAGGGTGGACGGCAGTCACGGCCTGGGCCATGGCGACCCGAAACGTCAAGATCGGGCTGATGGTCGGGGCGAACACGTTCCGGAACCCCGCTCTCGTGGCGAAGATAGTGACCACCCTCGATCACGTGTCCGGCGGGCGGGCGATACTCGGCATCGGCGGCGCCTGGTTCGAGCTCGAGCATCGCGAGTTCGGGATCGATTTCGGGCGAAGCCCCGGCCAGCGGCTCGACTGGCTGGACGAGTCGGTCGGCGCCATAAGAGCGCTCGTGTCGGGTCGGAGCGTTACTTCGCCCGCGGGCGGCCGCTATTCGTTCGAGGACGCGACAATCAGCCCCCTGCCCGTCCAGAAGCGGCTCCCGATTCTCATCGGCGGGAACGGCCGGACAAAGACCCTCCGAACGCTGGCCCGCTACGGCGACATGTGGAACGCGTTCGGACTGCCGGCCGAGGTGCGCGAGCTCGACAACGTGCTGCGGCGCCACTGCGACGAAGTCGGGCGCGACGAGCGCGAGATCGAGCGCTCGATCAACCTCTGGCTCGTCATCCGCGATTCCGAGGCCGAAGCGCGGCGCCAGTGGGCGTCCTGGATGGAGATGAACAAGACTCCGCTCGAAAGAGCCATCGAGCCGTCTAGACCGCTCTTCGGAACGCCCGAGACGATCGCAGCTCGCTTGCTCGAGTACTGCGACGCCGGCTTCACGACGGCCATCGTGGAGGTGCCGGCGCCCTACGACCGTGAAACGCTCGAACGGCTGGCCTCGGAGGTCCGGCCCATGGTTGTCGGGAAGCCGACTTAGGCGGCGCGCGTCGGGGGGCCGCCGGGCCGGTTTGGCGGCCGCCCTCGGGGCTCAGTGCGGCCCGACCATGATGCCCACGACAAGACCCAGCACTACCACGGCCGCGACGAGGCCGATGAAGACCGGCCAGGTGGCGATCGCGATCAGTCGCGCGCGCCGCGACGGCGGCCCCGCCGCGGCCGCCCGAGCCTCCTCCGCCCGCTGCCGAGACTCGCGCGACCCGCTCATCAGCAGACGGATCGTGATCCCGACGGGCACGAACGCCACGGCAACCAGCGGAACGGAGAAGATCCCGAGCCAATGGGCGCTGTAGACCGCGGCCCCCAGCACGACCACCGTCAGCACCGCGCCCGCGAGCCGGCCCAGCGTAGTCCGCCTCTTGCGGCCGCTGCGACGCTCCCAGACGAGTATCTGGAGCGAGATCGCGGCCGCGCCGACCGCCCCGAGAACGATGAGCCACTTCATGTCGGGGAGAAGTCTAGGGCCCGGTCACGCCGATCGCGGCCGCGTGGCGTCGCCAATCGAGTGTGACTCGGCCGTTTTCAAGGAGTATTGTTGACGCGGCGGTGTGAAGGTTCTCGACCGCCTCATAAGATGTGGCCCGCGTTACAGTCGGCCCGCAAGGAGAAACGAAATGCCGTGGGGCCTCACTCCCGCCCACCTCATCATCATTCTCGTGATCGTGTTGATCGTCGTCGGGCCCGGCAAGCTGCCGGACACCGGTGCGGCGATCGGTAAGGCCCTCCGCGGCTTCAAGGACGCGGTCGAGACCGGCGAAACTCACACGCCGGCGCAGACGCAGCAGCCGGTCCCGCCGATGCAGGCCCAGGCTCCAACCTATCCTCCGGTTCAGGGGCAGGCCCCGGTGTACCCGGCTCAGTACCCCGCCCAGCCCCAGCCCCAGTACCCCCCGCAGTACGCTCAGCCGCAGCAGCCATACGCCCCGCAGCCGTACCCGCAGCCGCAGCCCCAGTATCCCCCGCAATACCCGCAGCAGCCGCTGCCCGGTCAGCCGTACGCACAGCCGGCCCCCATCGCCCCGACCGATCAGCCGGTCGGACCCCAGGGCGAGCCGCCGCGACAGGGCTAGCTCGGACAACGCAGGGGAGCATCTTGGGGGTGGTCCGAATAGACCGAAGCTGACTTCGGCGACCCTTCGAGGCGCCGAAGCGCCGAGGAGTCGAGCTTCTGGGACGCGCCAGAGCTTCAGGCTCGACGCTCATCGATAGGTCGTCGGCCGGGGGTGCGGACCGAACCGCCGCCGCCTGGAGTGGCCGCCGCGCGATCAGCTGCGGCCGCTCTGAGCACACGGGACCGGCAGGCCGACCGCCCTCTACTCGACGACGCTCGACCGCAAGGCCCGCAGCCTCAACCGCACGCCCGGATCAGGGCTGGTAGATCTCGGCGGTGTCGTACACAGTCTGTGCGTCGGCCCCGCCGGCGACCAGGACCCGGCCGTCCGCGAGCGTGGTGGCGGTGTGGTCGCCGCGGGCGTCGTTGAGCGAGCCGGTCGCCGTGAAGGAGCCGTCGGCCGGATTGAACAGCTCGGCCGAGGCGACGCCGTTGCTGTCGGCATCAACGCCGCCGGCGATCAGGACCATGCCGTCCGGCAGGAGATTGGCCGTGTGAGCTACCCGGGTGGTCGTCATCGAGTCGGTCGCCGTGAATGTGCCGGCCGTCGGGTCGAAGACCTCCGCGCTCTGGAGCAAGGTGTCGTTCGCGTCCTCGCCGCCGGCGACCAGGACCTGGCCGTTGTTGAGCACCGTCGATGTCTGTCCAAAACGTTGGGTCGTCATGGAGCCCGTTGCGGTGAACGTGCCGGTCGTCGGATCGTAGATCTCGGCCGTCGAGAGCGGATTGCCATTCTCGTCCTGGCCGCCTGTGATCAGGACGCGGCCGTCCTTGAGCAAGCTGGCCGCCTGACTGGCCCGACCCGACGTCATCTTGCCGGTGGCCGTGAAGGTGTTGGTGCTCGGATCGAACAGGTCTGCCGAGGCGATGCCGTTGTTGTTGACGTCGGCGCCTCCGGCGACGAGGACCTTGCCGTTCTGGAGCAGCGTGGCCGTATGGCTGACGCGCCCGACGGACATCTTCCCGCCCGCGGTGAACGTGCCGGTGGTCGGATCGTAGATCTCGGTCGTGTCGAGCGGGATCTCGTCCTCGTTCTCACCGCCGGTGATCAAGACCCGGCCGTCCTGGAGCACCGTCTCGGTCTGGCCCCAGCGCGCTGTCTTCATCGAACCGGTCGCGGTGAACTTACCCGTCTTGGGGTCGTAGACGTCGGCGCTCGCCAGAGTCGCGCCGTTGTCGTCCTGGCCGCCCACGATCAGCACCCGGCCGTCGGCCAGCAGGCCGTCCGTCTGGGATTGGCGCGGGCCAGTCAGGGACCCGGTTCGCGTGAACTTGCCCAGCTGGACCGCAGACGTCGGCGCGGCGGTCGTGCCCGACGCGAGGGACGTCGCGCCCGAGGTTAGCGAAGGGGTCGGGACCACGAGATTCGGCGTGGCCGTCTGGGCGCCACAAGCGGCGACGACCGACATGACGAGCGCAACGCTCGCGACTCGCGACAACAGGCGCACGACGGTTCCCCTTTGCGATTCGACCAAGCCCGGCGCTGGACGGTCCGGCGCGACATCGCCAGTCTACCCAGTCCGCGCGCGGAAGAGATTCTGGCGCGGCCCGGTCATGCGCTCCGCGCCTGCCGGCCGGGCCGGCATGGCCTACGATCCCGTCGTGACAGAGCCGGCCGCCGAGCGCGGCGCCCCAAGGACATCGTTGATCGTCGACTGCGATACCGGCATCGACGACAGCCTGGCCTTGCTGTACGCGGTCGCGTCGCCCGACTGCGATCTCGTCGCGGTCACTTGCACGGCCGGCAACGTGGAAGCCCGCCAGGTTGCCGAGAACACCCGAGCCGTGCTGGAGCTGGCCGGACGATCGGACGTCGAAGTGGCGATCGGTCGCGAGACGCCCCTCGCGCGCGAGCTCGTCACCACGCCCGAGACCCACGGCCCGCGCGGCACCGGCTACGCGGAGTTGCCGCCCGCCCGAATGCCGCTGTCGGCGCGTTTCGGGCCCGACCTGATCGTCGAGGAAGCGCGCCGCCGGCCGGGTGAGCTGACTCTCGTGACGCTGGCGCCGCTCACCAACGTCGCTCTGGCTGTGCTGCGCGAACCCGAGCTGCCGCGTCTGCTCCGCCGCGTGGTGATCATGGGCGGGTCCTACCGGTCCGCCGGCAACACGGCGCCGACGACCGAATGGAACGTCAACGTCGACCCGGAGGCGGCCAAGATCGTCCTCGAGGCGTTCGGGGCCGGGGGTCTCGTCGATCCGTCGGCCGACGAGGGTAGGGCGCCTTCCACACGACCGACGGCGCTCGGCCTCGACGTGACCGAGCGAGCCAGGCTCCTGCCCGAGCATCTCGCCCGGCTGGCGGCGCTGGCGGGCTGCGCGCCGAACGGCTCCGTCCGGGGCGGCGCGGGGGCCGCCGCCGGCGTGAACCCGATCGTCCGTTACCTCGACGACGCGCTGCGGTTCTACATGGAGTTCCACAGCCGCTACGACCGCTTCTACGGCGCCTTCATCCACGACCCGCT
>CAZGUS010000135.1:0-6628 GCA_964529245.1 uncultured Anaerolineaceae bacterium | reverse complement strand
TCGTCGGTCAGGTGCAGCTCGGCGGGATCTAGGTCCCGCCAGGTTGCTCTGGCCGTGATCCCTTCGTACGCACGGGCCAGGCGAAGCATCGAGAGTTCGCTCCACGGCGCCCCCACGATCTGGAGACCGACCGGGAGGCCTTCCGAAAGGCCGGCCGGGATCGACATCCCGGGCAATCCGGCCATGTTGATCGGCAGCGTGCAGGCGTCCAGGAGGTACATAGCCACCGGATCCGCGAGCTTGGATCCCAGCGGGAATGCGACGGTCGGGCTGGTCGGGGCGCAGATCGCGTCGAACCCGGCCGCCCAGACGGCGTCGAAGTCCGCCTTGATGAGCGTCCGCACCTTCTGGGCCTTGAGGTAGTACGCGTCGTAGTAGCCGGCCGAAAGGGCGTACGTGCCGAGCATGATCCGGCGCTTCACCTCGGGTCCGAAACCGGCGCCCCTGGTACGGATGTAATCGGCGATGAACTCGCCCGAGCTTCTATCGGCGAGCCCGTACCGGACGCCGTCGAAGCGGGCCAGGTTGGAGCTGCATTCCGCCGGGGCGATGATGTAGTAGCTGGCCAGGCCGTAGTCCGTGTGCGGCAGCGAGACCTCCTCGACCCTGGCGCCGGCCGCTTCCATGGCCGCGACCGCCTCTCGCACGCGAGCCGCGACGCCGGGCTCCATGCCCTCGACGAAATACTCGCGCGGAAGGGCAATACGGCGGCCCCGCAGGTACGAGGCAGCTTCGTCGTCGCTCTCCGGGAGCCCGAGAAGCTCGGCCGGGACCGGCTCGGGCGCGGACGTGGCGTCGCGGGCGTCGCGCCCGGACACGGCGTGGAGCAGCATCGCGGCGTCGCGGGCGTCGCGGCCGAACGGCCCGATCTGGTCCAGGCTGGAGGCGAAGGCGACGATGCCGAACCGGCTGACGCGGCCGTAGGTCGGCTTGAGCCCGACGATCCCGCACAACGAGGCCGGCTGACGGATGCTGCCGCCCGTGTCCGTGCCGATCGCGAGGGGCGTGTGGAACGACGCGACGGCGGCGGCCGAACCGCCCGAACTGCCGCCGGGCACCCGAGCCAGGTCCCACGGGTTGGCCGTCGGGCCGTAGGCGGAGTGCTCCGTCGACGAGCCCATGGCGAACTCGTCCATGTTCGTCTTGCCCAGGATGACGGCGCCGGCCTCGCGAAGGCGGGCCACCACGGTCGAGTCGAACGGGGCGACGTACCCCTGCAGGATCTTCGAGCC
Source organism: uncultured Anaerolineaceae bacterium (assembly GCA_964529245.1). GTDB lineage: Bacteria > Chloroflexota > Limnocylindria > Limnocylindrales > CSP1-4 > Fen-1039. The sequence goes on along the minus strand of CAZGUS010000135.1, from coordinate 5,396 downwards.
GGCGGTGGCCTGGCCGCCTTTGACCGAGACGAGATCCTTGAGTCCGACCGGAACGCCGCACAGAGGATGAAGCTGCGCCAGGGCGGAGGCGCCGGCGCGGCGCGCTTCGGCGATGCGCCTGTCGGCGGCGTCGGCCTGGGCCAGGGCGTCCGCTCGGTAGATGACCAGCCAGGCGTTGAGGGCGCGGTTCTGACGCTCGGCCCCCGCGAGGTGGGCTTCGGTCAGCGCGCGCGAGCTCGTGTCGCCGGTGCGCAGGAGGCGCGCCATCTCGTGAGCGTGGAGGCGGGTGAGATCGGCCACGAGCTACGCGCCCCCCTCTCCGCCGCCCAGAATCGCGGGCACCACGAAGTGGTCGCCACTCCGCTCGGGGGCATTGGACAGGGCTTCGTCCGTGGTCAGGGACGGCGTGACGGCGTCCTGGCGCAGGATGTTGGCCAGCTCGATGGTCTGAGCCGTCGGCGGAATGTGCTCCGTGTCGAGCGTGGCGAGAACGGCGTACTGGTCCAGGATGTGGTTGAGCTGGCCTTCCAGGCGCGCCAGCTCCTCCTCGGTCAGACCGAGGCGGGCGAGATGGGCGACGTGCTCGACGTCGGCACGGGATAGCGCGGCCATGCCCGGATGATACCGGACGGGGCGGGGCTCATGGACCGAAGCCCGGCGTCCGGGGCTGGCACGAGTTTGCCCGCGCCCACCGGGGTGCGAAGTGATCCACGGCCGCCGACGTCGTGAGCGCCGGCCTCGGTCGACGCCCTAGTTCACGAAGTAGCCGCTGACGTCGAAGACGACCGCGGTGGTGGCACCCGCGACGGCGCCGTAGGTGACGCTCAACTTGCCCGCGCTGCGGAGCGGCACCGTCACGCCGGTGGCGCGGTCCTGTCCCGGGACGCTTGGACGGTTCCCCTACCCCAACGGACGCATTATGCCACCGTGGACAGGTGCCAGAAGCCACCGCGCGACGCGGCGATCACGCTCGCCGGCCGGCCTCGGGGCGCGCGGCGCGATAGCCTGGGACCGGACGAGGATTTGGAACATGCACGGCTTCACGTTCGGCTGAGGAGTTAGAGTGACCGACTTCGCAATTCGCCCGATGACCCCCGCCGACGTCGACGCTGCCGTCGATCTGGCGCTCGCTCAGGGGTGGCGCAACCGGCGGGCGCTGTATCAGCTGGCGCTTCAGACGACGGCATGCCAGCCGCTGGTAGGCGTGGTGGAGGGGCGCGTCGTCGCCACGGGGCTGGCAACCGCGAGCGGCGCGGTCGGGTGGCTCGGGGCGCTGGTGGTGGACGAACCGATGCGCGGCCGCGGCTACGGCCGGGCGATGACAGAGGAGCTGTGCCGGAGGCTGCGCGACGCCGGCTGCGCGACGCTGTCGCTCGTGGCGACGCCCGCCGGCCGGCCGCTGTACGAGCGGCTGGGCTTCCGGCTCGCCACTCACTACCACGAGATGGACGCCGATCACCTGGACCGCATGCCCGATCCGCCGGCCGGGGCGCGGCCTCGGCCGCTCGAGCCAGATGATCTGTCGCGCGTCTTCGAACTGGACAGGCTCGCCACGGCCGAGGACCGGCGGGCGATTCTCGGCCAACTCGCGGCCGCAGGTGGCTGGGTGCTCGAGGGTGAGCGCGACGCCGGCTTGCGCGGCTTCCTTCTGCCGTCTGATCGGGGGTTCGCGGCGATCGTCGCGCCCGGGTTCGAAGACGGCCTTTGCCTGCTCGATCTCCACCGCCACCTGACGCCGCCCGACGGCCACGCGAGGGCCGGCATTCCCGACGCGAACGCCGCCGGCTTGGGCGAGCTGGCGGCACGCGGGTGGCGCGAGAGCTGGCTCGCGCCGCGAATGCTCCTCGGACCGGACGTCCCGTGGCGGCCGGAGTCGATCTGGGGTCAGATCAACTCGGCGATGGGATAGCTCCGGGTCGGCGCCGCCGGCGCGCGCCTCGGTGTGCGGCGCGGCCGATCAGAACGTCGGAGTGTCCGTAGGTGCGGGCGTGGGCGTGTCCGTCGGGACCGGCGTGTCCGAAGGTGCCGGCGTGTCCGTAGGTGCCGCCGTGGGTGTCGCAGTCGGGGTCGGAGTGGGAGTCGGAGTGGGAGTCGGGGTCGGAGTGGGAGTCGGAGTAGGAGTCACCCGTCGTGTGCGACCTCTCCGGGCAGCGAGCGGCTACCCCTGCCGGGCGAGCGGCTAACCCTCCCCGGCGAGGAGCCTCCGGAACCCGTCTTCGTCCAGGACCGGCACCCCCAACTCGGTGGCCTTCGCGAGCTTGGAGCCGGCGTTCTCGCCCGCGACGACGTACGCCGTGCTCTTCGAAACGGAGCCCGAAGCCTTGCCACCGGCGGCACGGATCGCCTCCTCGGCGGCGGCGCGGTCGAAGCCGGAGAGAGTACCCGTCACGACGACCGTCTTGCCGGCCAGCGGGCCGGCGGCAGCGCCGCCCGGGGCCGCTCGTCTGGCGGGCGGCTCCGCGACGACGCCGGCATCGACGAGGTCGGCCAGCACGGCCGCCGTCTCCGGCGCCCCGAAATACCCGGCGATGCTCGCCGCCACGACGGCCCCGACACCCGGCACTGCCTGGAACTCATCGGCCGTGACTCCGGGCAGCGAACGGGCCACCAGCGCCGTCCAGGCGGCCGCGTCGATGTCTTCCGCCGGCCAGCGATCGGCGATCCAGGCGGCCAGGTCGATAGCCGTCTGCTCGCCGACCTGGGGAATTCCGAGGGCGTTCAGGATGCGCGCAAGCGGCCGCCGGCGCGACCTGTCGATCGAAGCCTTCAGATTCTCGGCGCTCCTCCGGGCAAACCGATCCAGGCTCACGAGATCGTCGACGGTGAGGCGGAAGAAGTCGCCGCGGGTCTTGACCAGGCCGCGCTCGAGCAGCTGCTCGAGGACCGACCAGCCCGCGCCCTCGATATCCATGCCGCCGCGGCCGGCGAAATGGGCGAACTCCTGTGACAGCCGCGCCGGGCACTTCGTGTTCGGGCAGTAGATCCGGACGGCGCCCTCGTCGCGAACGACCGTGGTTCCGCAGACCGGGCACGTCGCCGGCATCTCGAACTCGCGCTCGGCCCCGGAGCGCCGCTCGGGCAGCGACCGGACCACTTCGGGGATGACGTCGCCGGCCTTCTGCAGGACGATCCAGTCGCCGATCCGGAGGTCCTTGCGCCTGACTTCGTCCAGGTTGTGGAGCGTGGCCCGAGCCACCGTCGAGCCCGCGACCTTCGCCGGGCGCATGTGAGCCACCGGTGTCAGCGTGCCGGTCCGGCCGACGTACGGGACGATGTCCTCGAGGACCGTCTCGACCTGCTCCGGCGGGAACTTGTAGGCGATGGCCCATCGCGGCGCACGCGCCACCATCCCGAGCCGCTCCTGCTGGTCGTAGCGGTCCACCTTCACCACGACGCCGTCGGTCTCGTAGGGCAGATCGTGGCGTTTGTCGCGCCACTCCTCGAGGAAGCGGCAGACGCCGTCGATGTCCAGGCCCTCCGCCCGATCGGGGTTCACCGGCATGCCCAGGGCGGCCAGCCTGGCCAGCGCTTCGGACTGGCCGGCGACGCCCGGCCGGCCGGCCGGTCCCCCGGAACCCTCGGGCGCCTCCTCGATCAGCTGGTAGCACCAGGAGGAGAGGCGCCGGGCCGCGGTGACGCTCGGGTCCTGCTGGCGGAGAGAGCCCGCGCCGCTGTTGCGTGGATTGGCATAGGTCGGCAGCCCGGCCTCTTCACGCTCGGCGTTGATGCGGGCGAACTCGGCCTTGGGCATGAAGACCTCGCCGCGAACCTCGACCGTGGCCGGCTCGCGGAGGCGTTGCGGCAGCGCCTCGATGGTCCGCAGGTTGGCCGTGACGTCTTCGCCGGTCGTGCCGTCGCCGCGGGTCGCACCCTGAATAAAGCGGCCAAGTTCGTAGCGCAGCGCGATGGCCAGGCCGTCGATCTTGAGCTCGGCGACGTAGCGCAGCTCCGGCGCCGGTTCCGGGGCGGAGGCCAGGCCCAGGCCACGGCGGACTCGCTGGTCGAAGGCACGCAGCTCGTCCTCGTCGAAGACGTTGCCGAGCGAGAGCATCGGACGTTGATGGACCACTTCGCCGAAGGTGCCGGTGGGCGCCGCACCGACGCGCTGGGTCGGCGAGTCCGGCGTGACCAGGGCGGGATACGCCGTCTCGATGGCGACCAGCTCGCGCATCAGGCGGTCGTAGTCGGAATCGGCCAGCTCGGGCGCGTCGGCCACGTAGTAGAGCTCGTTGGCGCGCCGGATCACGGGTACGAGCTCGTCGCGGCGGGTGCGCGCGCCCGCTTCGCCGAGCGCTCGAGCTTGCTCGACCGCTTCGGCCGCCACCGGCAGACCGGGCGCCGGTTCGATCGACTCCGTCACCGCTGGTCCTCCGTCGGTGCCTGGACTTCGGGTCGATTCGCCACGAGGCCTGCCTGCCGCGGATCAGTCGCCGAGCGGGGGCTCCGACTTCAGCAGATCCCCGTAGGGCGCGAGCACGCTCGCGTGAGGCCACGTATCGGTCAGCAGCCTGGTGAAGAACTCGTTGTCGCTGCTGGTCACGTACGGGACCTGTTCGGGCTCTCGCACGGTCACCTTGACCACGGCGTGAGGGAACTTGTCGAACGGCGCGACGGCGTTGGCAAGGTAGCCCTCGATGGCGAGGTCCTTGTACTCCGGGAAGTTCCACGCCTGCCAGGCCGTCCGGAAGTCTTCGTTGTCTATCTCGAGCCAGGTCCCGAAGTCGACGGCGAAGCCGTCGTTGAGCTTGATCGGGAGGATGACGCGAATGAAGAAGCCCACCGTCTTGATCGCCAGGAACGGATCGCCGCCCCAGGTATCGAGCAGATTGGGGTGAATCTGGTCGATCACGTCGGGCTGCTCGAAGGTGATCGAGAACGGCCGGCCGCGAGGATCTGGGGCGATGCCGCAGCAGGCGCACGGCTCGACGGAAGCCTTGCCGCCGCCCTTCACGCGTCCGGATCGAGATACGTTCGAATTGATCGATTTGCCGGTGGTCATCTTCGCGTATTTCCTACCTGGGTTCGATGGGCTCGAGGCCGATGGCAGCGCCCCGGCGCGTGGCGGCCCCATGGTAACGTTCCGCCGCCATCCGAGTTTGCCGCATTGCGGTCGGACCGCCCGTCACCGCAGCAGCTCCAGGTTGGCGATGCTGGCCAGCAACGTCTTGACTCCCCCGCCGTTCGAGAACGCGACCGTCACCTCCTCGTCGTTGCGAGTCAGCTTCGACGTCACGACGATGCCGTTGCCCAGGCGGGCGTGGCGGACTCGGTCGCCGTCGCGGAACTGCCGCTCGCCCGGAACGCGGGGGCGGGCGGCGGCGGGCGGGCGGGCGGCGGCGGGCGGGCGGGCGGGCGGCGGGGCGAAGTAGGGATCGCCAAGCTAAAGGAGAAACCGG
>CAZGUS010000134.1:0-6648 GCA_964529245.1 uncultured Anaerolineaceae bacterium | reverse complement strand
CAGACCGGACGCTGACGAACCCTCGCGACCTGATCGACGGGCTCTTTTGATCGGCTGGTCGTGGGTCCGAATCCCACACGGCCCTCCAGCATCTCGGCGCCAGCCGGCCGATGCCTTCGTTGACGCCTGCGCTCCTTCGCTCACTCACGTTGAGGTGCGCTCGCTGCGGGTGCTCGGCGGCGCCTCGGCCTCGGCCGTCGGGCGCCGAGATGGACTCGGCGGCGGCTCGGCCGGCCGGCCGGCGCCTCGGCCTCGGCCGTCGGTCAGCGCGCCGCCGGCTCGTAGCGGCGGAGGGATTGCGTGGCACGGACGACCGCGCGCAGTGCGGCGAGGTCGCCGCCGATCAGCCCGAGCGCGCGGGCCTGAACGAGGACGTTTCCCAGGGCCGTGGCTTCGACCGGTCCGGCCACCACGGGTAGACCGCAGACGTCCGCGGTGAGCTGGCACAGGAGCTCGTTGCGGCTGCCGCCGCCGACGACGTGGATCACGTCGATGTCGATGCCCGATAGCCGCCGTGCGTCGTCGATCGCGCCGGCGAACGCGTGAGCCAGACTGTCGAGGATGCAGCGCACGAAGGCCGGTCGCGAGGACGGGACCGGCTGGTCGGTGGACCGGCAGAGGGCGCCGATCCGGGCCGGCATGTCGCCCGGTGGAAGAAACACGGAATCGTTCACGTCGATGACGCTTCCGCCCGCGGGCAGCGCCGCGGCCGCGGCGAGCAGGTCGGTGAGGATCACCCGCCCGCCTTCGCGCTCCCAGCCGCGCATGGACTCCTGGAGCAGCCAGAGACCCATCACGTTTCGCAGGTAGCGCGTCCGGCCGTCGACGCCCAGCTCGTTGGTGAAGTTCGCCTGCCGGCTCTCCGGCCCGAGGATCGGCGCGCCTAGCTCGACACCGACGAGCGTCCACGTTCCGCATGAGATGTAGGCGAACCGGTCGTCCGCCGCCGGCACGCCGACCACCGCCGAAGCGGTGTCATGGGATCCGACCGCGGTCAGGACCGCATCCCGAGCGAGCCCAGCGTCGGCGATGACGTGCGGGCGGATCGGGCCGAGCGCGTCGCCGGCGTGGACGAGGGGCGGCAGGATCGCCGCCGGCAGCCCGAGGTCGCGCACCAGGTCCACGGCCCAGGAGCCGGCGACGGGGTCGAAGAGGCCGGTCGTCGACGCGTTGGTCGCCTCGACGTGGATCCCACCGGCCAGCCAGTAGCCGATGAGATCGGGGATGAGGAGCATAGCTCCGGCGGCTTCGAGCTCGGACGTTCCGAGCGCGGATGCCAGCTGATAGACCGTGTTGATCGCCAGGATCTGGGTTCCGGTGGTCGCGTACAGCCGCTCCTGAGCCACGGCTGCGTTCACCCGCTCCATCCCGAGGGCCGTCCGGCCATCGCGATAGTGATACGGATTGCCGAGGAGCCGACCGGCCGGATCGAGGAGCCCGTAGTCCACGCCCCAGCTGTCGACCCCGACGCTCGCGAGAGCAGGGTCCATCCGCGCGGCGTGGCGCAGCCCTTCGGTGATCTCGCGGTACAGCCGAAGCACGTCCCAGTGCAGCCCGTCGGGGAGAAGCACGGGCTCGTTCGCGAAGCGGTGAGCCTCTTCGAGCTCGAGCGTGCGCGGGCCGACGCGGCCGACCATCACGCGTCCCGAGGAGGCGCCCAGATCGACGGCCGCTACGGTGCCCGTCACCGGCGGAACGGGGCAGCGAGGGAGCCGCAGGTGGCGGCTGTCACGCGCCCCAGCCGGCCTGCTGGCCGCCGACGCGCTCGGCCACGACCTTCTCCGTGTACCCCGAACGGGCGAATGCCGCCATCGGATCCGGATCGAGCTTCATCTCGGTTCGCATGTCGCGCAGTATCGGGCGTACGTCGGTGTCATATGCGTCCATCAGTATCGCGTGCGCGCCCAGGACGTCGCCTGCCTGCTGAGCGGCCTCGAGCGCCTTCTGGTCTACCAGCAGCGCCTTCGCCGTCGCCTCCTGAACGTTCATCACGCTGCGGATCTGACCCGGGATCCTGGGCTCGATGTTATGGCACTGGTCGAGCATGAAGGCCACGCCGCTCTCCGGCCGCAGCGCGCCGGCCTTCACGCACTCATGCATGATCCGGAACAGCTGGAAGGGGTCGGCGGCGCCGACCATCAGGTCGTCGTCCGCGTAGAACCGCGAGTTGAAGTCGAAGCCGCCGAGCTTGTCGGCGCGCAGCAGCGACGCCACGATGAACTCGATGTTCGTACCCGGCGCGTGGTGGCCCGTATCGACGACGACCTTCGCTTTCGGCCCCAGGGCGACGCAGTGGACGAACGACGTGCCCCAGTCGGGAACGTCGGTGTGGTAGAAGGCGGGCTCGAAGAGCTTGTACTCGAGGACCATGCGCTGGTTCGGGCCGAGCCGCTTGTAGACCTGCGCCAGCGACTCCGCGAGCCGGTCCTGGCGGGCCCGGATGTCGTCCTGGCCGGGGTAGTTGGTCCCGTCGGAGAACCACAGCTTGAGGTCCCGCGAGCCGGTCTTGTCCATGATGTCGACGCACTCTAGGAGGTGGTCGACCGCCTTGCGCCGGACGCGGGCGTCGGGGTGGCAGACGCTCCCCAGCATGTAGTCGTCATCCTGGAAAGTGTTCGAGTTGATCGTTCCCAGCGCCACGCCCTGCTCCGCCGCGTGCCGCGCCAGATCCGCGTAATCGTCGACTTTGTCCCACGGGATATGGAGCGCAACGGTGGGTGCGACGCCGGTGTAACGGTTGACCTGGGCCGCGTCGTCGATCTTCTCGTAGGCCGTCCGAGGCACGCCTTTCTGGGCGAAGACCTTGAACCTGGTGCCCGAGTTTCCGAATGCCCAAGAGGGGAGCTCGATCCGCTGGGTTCGAAGCACAGCCCTTGCGGACCGACTGTCTGGAGCTGTCGAGGTCACGGTCGTCTCCATCCCTGTATGCCTGGTCGGCGGGCTCGATTTGTGACTGTGGCCCCGCGCGAAATGATCCGCCGGGGGCCGAAATCGAAGGCGGACACCAGCTTGCCACAGGTTCCGATTAGTTTCAATCTGCTCGTTGACAGTTCGATTGCTTCTCGTCTACTGTTTCAAGACCCGCGAGCATTCGAAACGAGTGATCCGTCGTCGCGGCATGTCCGAAGGGATTTGCGCTGGCATGGAAACGGGCGACCATAAGGAAGTGTTCGCGCGAGAGCGCCAACAGCACATCGCCCGCAGCGTTGAGGAGCAGGGCCGCGTGCGTGTCACAGACCTTGCGGAGCGGTTCGCGGTATCGGAAGTCACGATCCGCAAGGACCTCCGGGTTCTCGAGACGGAAGGGCGTGTCGTCCGCGCTCACGGCGGCGCCCTGGCGCCGAGCCGGAGCCAGCCCGAGCGGGCTTTCGAGATCCGCGAGCGCCTCCAGCGCGCCGAGAAGGATCGCATCGGAGCGGCCGCTGCGGCGCTGGTGGTCGACGGCGAAAGCATCGCCCTGGACGCGAGCACGACGGCGCTTTCCATGGCCCGGCACCTGAGGGCCCGCGGCCATTGGGTACATCTCACGGTCATCACCAACGGGCTCCGTATTGCCTCGGAGCTCGCGGGCAGCCGTGGCATCACCGTGGCGCTGCCCGGCGGCTTCGTCCGCTGGGAGGCGATGTCCGTTGTCGGCCTACTCGGCGGAGGGTTGCTTGAAAAGGTGAACATCCAGAAGGCATTCATGGGCGCCGCCGGCTTCACGCTGGATACCGGTTTGAGCGACGCGACGGACGAAGAGGCGCAGATGAAGCGCCTGATCGTGGCCTCCGCCAGCGAAGTCGTCGGGCTCGTCGATCACACCAAGTGGGGTCGGGCCGCGTTCGCGACCTTCTGCGCCACCGACAGGCTCACCGGCGTCGTGACCGATCAGGAGGCGCCGGCCGAGATGGTGGCCGAGCTGCGCCGGCGTCAGGTCGCCGTCCACGCTGCTCCAGGCCTGGAGAAGACGGCCACGTCCGGCCTCCGGCGGACCGCCGGATCGCCCACGGTGGAGAGCCTGTCGTGAGCGAGCAGCAACCGATCGCCGGCGGGAGTGCCGCAACCAGCGGTACACCCGGGTCTGCCGCCGCCCCGAGTGCGCCCCCGCCGGTCGCGCTGGCCGGCGTATCGAAGCGGTTCGGCGCTACCCAGGCCCTCTTGGACGTATCGCTCGATCTACTGCCGGGCGAGATACATGGGCTCGTCGGTGAGAACGGCGCAGGCAAGAGCACGATCGTCAAGGTGCTGGCCGGCATCCACCAGCCCGATTCCGGGGCCGTCTTGCTCGACGGCAAGCCGGTACTGCTCCACGGACCCGCCCATGCTCGGGCGCTCGGCATCGCCACGGTCCATCAGGAGCCGCGACTGTTCCCCGACCTGACGGTGGCCGAGAACGTCTTCATGGGCCACTCCCTGACCGGCCGGTTTGGCTCGGTCAACTGGGGAGAGATGCGGCGGTCGGCCGATCGCATCTTCGACAGCCTAAGCGTTCGTGTGGATTCTTCAGCCGTCGTCCGTGGCCTGTCGATGGCCGATCAGCAGCTGATCGAGATCGCCAAAGCGCTCTCGGTCGAAGCCAGAGTGCTCGTCCTCGACGAACCCACCGCGTCGTTGTCCTCGCACGAGGTCGAGCGACTCTTCGCCATCGTCCGCCAGACGCGCCAACGTGGTGTGGCGGTGCTGTTCGTCAGCCACCGCCTGGAAGAAGTGTTCGACCTGTGCGACCGCGCGACGGTCCTGCGCGACGGACGGCACGTGATAACCGCCCCGACGTCCGAGTTCACCGCCGCGGACCTGGTTCGCCACATGGTCGGCCGCTCTGTGTCGTTGTTCCCACGCAGCGCGGCCGAGATCGGCGACACGCTCCTCGAGGTGCGCAATCTGACTCGGGCCGGCGAGTTCAGTGACATCTCGTTCTCCGTCCGATCGGGCGAGATCGTAGGTCTGGCCGGCCTCGTCGGCGCGGGCCGCAGCGAAGTCGCGCGCGTCCTGTTCGGCCTCGATCGCGCCGACAAAGGCGAGATCTGGCTGGACGGCAAGCGGGTGAACTTCAGCAACCCGTCGGCGGCGCTGCACGCCGGCATCGCGTACGTGCCCGAAGACCGGCATCTGGATGGCCTGGTCGAGGGTTTCTCGATCGCCGAGAACGTGACGCTGCCGATCATCCCGCGCCTGTTTCCGCGCCTCTTCACGAATCGCAACCGCGAACGCAAGCTCGCCGCCGGTTACGCGGAGCGGCTGCGGATCCGCTCGACCGGAATGGACGAACTGATCGAATCACTCTCGGGCGGCAATCAGCAGAAGGTGGTCATCGCCAAGTGGTTGGCCACCAATCCGCGCGTGCTCATCCTCGACGAGCCGACTCGCGGCGTCGACATCGGCGCGAAGGTGGAGGTCCACCGGATCATCTCAGACCTCGCGGCCTCGGGGCTGGGGATCGTCCTGATCTCCAGTGAGCTTCCCGAGGTCCTCGCCATGAGCGACCGAATCATGGTTCTCCACGAAGGACGGATTGCGGCCGAGATCTCGCGCGCCGAGGCTTCCGAGGAGCGGGTCATGTTTGCAGCGACAGGGCAGAACGCGGAGGAAAAGCACAGTGGCGCTTAGCGCTCCGGCGAACGTCAGAGCACCCAGCGGAGTCGGACCCTTCTTCGGCGGGCTGATGAGATCGCGCGAGTTCACACTCGCCGCCGTCATCATTGTGCTGTCGGCCCTGGTTGCGACTCAGACCCCTAACTTTCTGACGCTGGAGAACCTTGGGCCGGTGACGACCCTGGCGGCGATCATCGCCATAGCGGCCGTCGGCGAAGCGTTCGTGATCCTCACCAAGAACATCGACCTGTCGGTCGAATCGACAATCGGAATCGTGGCCTTCGTCGTGGGCCTCATCCTCAAGCAGCAGGCTCTCCCGGTTCCGGCGGCGTGGGCGGTCGGGGTCGGACTCGGGCTCGCGCTGGGGATGGGCAACGGCGTGATCGTCGCCGTCTTCCGGGTGCCGTCGATCGTCGCCACGCTCGGTACCCTCAGCATCTTCCGCGGGCTGTGCTTCTTCGTTGCGAACGGCAAGGAGATCAACCTCAACGACCTCCCCGACGGATACACCGATCCCGCGAGCCAAAGCTTCTTCGGCGTTCCGCTCTTTGTCATCCTGGCCATCGCCATCGTGATCGTCGCGGCGCTTGTTCTTCGCTACACGTCGCTGGGACGCATCTTCTATGCGGTCGGGAGCAACGCCGAGGCGGCCGCGACCATCGGCGTCCGCTCGCGCCTGACGGTCTTCCTCGCCTTCAGCGTGTGCGGGATGCTGGCCGGTGTCGCCGGAGTCCTGTGGGGGATCAACTACGGCGCGATCTACGCCAACTCGGCGTCCGGAGAGTCGCTGGCGGTCATCGCCGCGGTCGTCGTCGGTGGCGTATCGATCGCGGGTGGTTCAGGGACAGTCGTCGGTGCGGCGCTCGGGGCGCTCTTCCTGGGCCTGATCAACAACGCCCTGCTGCTGTTGCTGTTGCCGCAAGAGTGGCTTCAGGTCATCTACGGGGCCGTGATCCTGTTTGCGATCTCGGAGGTTGCACTTCTGCAGCTCCGAGAGCAACGCGACAGGGCTCGGAGCCTCGTCCGATGACACAAGATCCACAGACCCTGAGTCAACCTTCGGCCCCGGCCCCG
>CAZGUS010000133.1:0-6652 GCA_964529245.1 uncultured Anaerolineaceae bacterium | reverse complement strand
GACGCCTTCGGCTTCGAGAACCTGTTCATGCACTGCTGGCGGATGCGCGAGCAGATCCTCGACATCTTCGAGAAGACGACCGGCGGCCGGATCATCCATTCGGTCAACCGCATCGGCGGCGTCAAGCGCGACATCTCCGACTCGGAGCTGGATGCGATCCTGGTGCAACTCCAGACGCTCGGCGCGGCCTTCAAGGAGACCGCCCGGGTCTTCGGGACGGACCCCTCCATCGCCCACCGCCTCGGCGGCGTCGGCATCCTGAGCAAGGTAGACGCCCTGGCGGTCGATGCGGTAGGCCCGATGGCCCGCGCTTCCGGTCTTCGGACCGACACCCGCCTGATCGGGGCCAACTACTACGATCGGATCGAGTTCGAGCCGGTCGTCGAGACCGCCGGCGACTGCCTCGCGCGCGTGGTCGTCCGGATGCGCGAGATCGACGCGTCGATCGACATCGTCCGCCAGGCGATCGACAAGATGCCCAAGGGCGAAGGCCTGCCGCTGGAGAACAGGCCGCGCGGCAACCCGCTCGGCGAGGTGTTCACGCGGCTCGAGCAGCCCCGCGGCGAGGTCCTCTACTACGTCAAGGCCAACGGCACCAAGAACCTCGAGCGCTTCCGCGCCCGGACTCCGACCTTCGCCAACATTCCCGCCATGATCAAGCTGGTCAAGGGCTGCGACCTAGCGGACGTGCCCAACATCATCCTCACCATCGACCCCTGCATCAGCTGCACGGAGCGCTGAGATGCCAAATCCCCTCCACCTGCCGATGGTGCCCAGAGCACTTCGGAACCTGGTCTCGAAGCCGGCCACACGGCGCTACCCGTACGAGATCCGGCCGCGCTTCGCGGGCGCCCGCGGCACGATCGAATTCGACGTCGAAACGTGCAACTACTGCATGTTGTGCGCCCGGCGCTGCCCCGCGGCCGCGATCACCGTCTCCCGCGAAGAGCGCATCTGGGCGATAGAGCAGCTGACCTGCATCGGTTGCGGCGTCTGCGTGGACGTCTGCGCCAAGAACAGCCTCAGCATGTCGGTGAATTCGCGGGCGGTTCACCTCCGGTCGGAAGTCGGGCCGCAAGGCCAGCGCCCCGGCCACGAGGAGTGGCACAAGCCCGCGCCTGCCGCGGCCGACGTGCCGGTCGGCTGACCGGCGCCTCGCGCATCGCGCCGCTCCACCCCCGCAACCCGCTCCACAACGCGTGCGGTAGGCTTCGTCGGTGATCCGCCATCGCCCCGTCTCGACCCGATTCCTCGTGGCGGCGGCGGCCGTTGCGGTGATCTTCGGCGCGACTCTGGGCGGTCTCGGCGGCCTCGGTACGGCCGGCTCTCCTGTCCCTGATAGCCCGGACACCGCGTCCGGCGCTCCGACCGACACCACCTCGAGCGCCGCGCCTGCGACGCCCGTGCCGCCGACATCACCGAGCCCGGCGCCTATTGCCCGGCTGTTGGCGCCGGCCGCAACGGCCACGCCGGTGAACTCTCCGTCGCCTGTGCCGCTGGTCCCGATCGTGAACTACTGGTCGTCGCGGCGGTCCATTTCGCGGATCGAGATCGCGGCGCTGTTTGCCGGCATGGGCCCCTCCCCGACCGACGGGCCAGCGCCGAACTCGACGGTCCTGGCAGTGAGCGCCGGAGACATCGGACCGCTCACGACCCTGCTCGGCGCGGCGCCGCGCGGAGTCGACATAGAGCTCGCCGCGCAGGTGAGGAGCCGGGTCAAGGGCTCGTCCAACGTGATCGGCATCATCCGCGCCGACGACGTCACAGCAGACGTGCGAGCCCTGGGAGTGGACGGGTTCCAGCTGTTCGGCGCGGAGCACATCCGCAACCCGCTCATGTGGCCGCTGACCGCCGACGAGCCGGGGGTGGTTTCGTCGTTCCTGGCCAGCTCGGAGTGGACGATAGCGGCCGGCGGAGACGTCATGCTCGACAAGGCCGTCTTCTACCAGTCGATCGCCCGGTATCAGGGCGTCGACTATGCCTGGAACGGTGGCACCGCCGTGATCGACCGTCGCTTCTGCTGCGGCTGGGGCGGCAAGCCTCTGGTCGGCGGGAGCCGGACCGGCGACGCGGGCGCGGTCGGCGACCTGTTCCGCAGCGCAGACCTGAGCATCGTGAACCTGGAGTCGCCGGAGCCCGACAGATTCCGGTATCACGCTTCCGGCTTCACTTTCTCGGGCGATCCCGAGCTCCTGCTGGGGCTGGCGGACGCCGGCATAGACGTCGCCGGGCTCGCCAACAACCACATCGGAAACGCCGGCACCAGGGGCGTGCTCGACACTATCCGCCACCTCGACCAGCTGGGCATCTCCCATGCCGGCGCCGGGACCGACCAGACGACCGCTCGCAAGGCGGCCTGGCTACAGGCTGGCGGCCTGCGCGTCGCCGTGCTGGCGTACGACCTCGTCGACCCGTACAGCTACTGGGCGGCGCCCGGACACCCCGGGTCGGCGGCTCTGTACATGACCAACGTCATCCGCGACATCAGGGCGGCGAAGAAAGCCGGCGCCGACATGGTCATAGTCATGCCGCACTGGGGCATCGAGTACACCGACTCGGTGCTGCCGTTGCAGCGCACCGATGCGTCTCGCATGATCGCCGCCGGAGCGGACCTGATCCTGGGCAGCCACTCTCATTGGGTCGGGCCGTTCGAGCAGATGACCCCCGGCCACTTCGTGTTCTACTCGCTCGGCGATCTCGTCTTCGACTGGACGCACGATGCGCGCACCCAGGAGGGTGCCGTCGCGGATCTCACGTACGTCGGCAAGACCCTTGTCCAGATCGACCTGCACCCAACGCTTATCATCCAGGGACAGCCGAACCTGCTCGACCCGGCCGGCGACGGCGGGCAGCTGCTCAACGCCATCCGCCGCACGTCCGAACCGCGCCTGCACTGGTAGCCCTTCGGCCGGTCGGTAGCCGCGCCGGCTACCCGTCCGGAGGGCACGAAATGACCTTCGGCCCAAGGCCTTGGGGCAGACTGGGCGTGTGGCGGAGGCGCCGCGCACGCCACGATGTACATAACTCATACTTGTTCACACAACATTCCCGCCGAAACCATTGATACCGGAGTGAGATGCACCCGATAGTCGCCAGGACGCAGCTGTCGCCCAACGTCACGCGCCTCGTCGTAGAGGCTCCCCGAATCGCCGAGATCCGCCGTCCCGGGCAGTTCGTCATCGTCCGGCGCGGGCCCGGTGCCGAGCGCATCCCGCTAACGATCGCCGACGTGGACAAGTCGGCCGGGACGATCACGCTCGTGATCCAGGCGATCGGCAAGAGCACCCACGAGCTGACCTCGCTCCAGGTCGGCGACGCCATCACCGACATCGCGGGGCCGCTGGGCAATCCCACCCACCTCCTCCAGAGCGGCCACGCCGTGTGCGTCGGCGGCGGCGTCGGAACGGCCGTCGTCTACCCCATCGCCCAGGCCCTCGCCGCCAACGGCGTCAAGGTCACGAGCATCATCGGCGGCCGCTCCCGGGAGTGGGTCATCTGCGAGGAAGAGCTGCGTGCCGCCGGCGACGTGATCGTCTGCACGGACGACGGCAGCTACGGCCGCCCCGGCTTCGTGACCGAGGCGCTCAAGGAGATGTGCGAGGCCGGCGGTATCGACGAGGTCTTCGCCGTGGGCCCGGTGCCGATGATGCGAGCCTGCTCCGAGCTGACTCGACCCTATGGCATAAAGACCACCGTGTCGCTCAACTCGATCATGATCGACGGGACGGGCATGTGCGGCGGCTGCCGCGTAGCCATCGAAGGCAAGAGCCAGTACGCGTGCTGCGACGGCCCGGAGTTCGACGGCCACAAGGTCGACTTCCGCCAGCTGGCCGATCGACTGAACACCTACCGCGAATTCGAGCAGATCGCCCTCGAGCGCTGGCAGGCCGCCCACGCGGAGGCACACTGATGGACGACCTGAGCCACGCAGACGAGATCGCCGATACGCTGGCCGGCCGCGCCGCCGAGGGCCGCGAACCGCTCCCCAAGAAGGAGCGAATGAAGATAACCCGCGGTGCCATGCCCGAGCAGGACGCCATGGCGCGGGCTCGAAACTTTGCCGAAGTGAACCTCGGTTACACCGAGCAGCTGGCCATCATGGAAGCCGACCGCTGCCTGCAGTGCCCCAAGCCGTACTGTGTCGACGGCTGCCCCGTGTCGGTCAACATCCCCAATTTCATCCGTCTGCTCGGCCAGGGCGACGTCAAGGCCGCGGCGGACTCGCTGCTCAGCGACAACGCCCTACCCTGCGTCACCGGACGCGTCTGTCCGCAGGAAACCCAGTGCGAGCAGCTCTGCCTGCGCGCCAAGACCGGCACGCCGGTCGCGATCGGCTACCTCGAGCGCTTCGTCGCCGACTGGGCCATCAACAACCGCGACACGTTCACCGCCGCCCGCCCCGCACCGTCCGGCAAGACGGTCGCGATCGTCGGCTCGGGACCGGCCGGTCTGACGGCCGCCGGCGAGCTGACCAAGCACGGCCACAAGGTCACCATCTTCGAGGCCTTCCATGCCGCCGGCGGCGTCCTGATCTACGGCATCCCCGAATTCCGACTTCCCAAGGACATCGTCCAGAAGGAAGTCGACCGCCTGGTCGCGGACGGCGTCGTCATCGAGCCGAACTCGATCATCGGCAAGACATACACGCTGCCCGAGCTGCGCGAGAAGTTCGACGCGGTCTTCGTGGCCGTTGGAGCCGGCCTGCCGGTCTTCATGAACGTCCCCGGCGAGAACCTCAAGGGCGTGTACTCGGCCAACGAGTACCTGACCCGAGTCAACCTTATGGGCGCCTACAACCCCGACTCGGACACGCCGGTCCTGCGCGGCCAGCGCGTCGCGGTCGTGGGCGGCGGAAACGTCGCCATGGACTCGGTCCGGACCGCCCGCCGGTTGGGCGCCGACGAATCGGTGTGCGTCTACCGCCGCTCCCGAGACGAGCTGCCGGCCCGCAAAGAGGAAGTCCACCACGCCGAGCAGGAAGGCGTCCGCTTCGAATTCCTGACCGCCCCGGTTGAAGTGCTCGGCGACGAGAAGGGCTGGGTCAGCGGCCTCAAGTGCGTCCGCATGGAGCTCGGCGAACCCGACGCCTCGGGCCGCCGCCGCCCGGTGGAAATCCCCGGCTCTGAGTTCGTGTTCCCGTGCGACATGGTCGTGGTCGCGATCGGCACCAAGTCGAACCCGCTGCTGACCGCGACGTCGCCCGACCTGCGCGTCAACAAGTGGGGCTACATCGAGATCGACGACAACCTCCAGACCTCGATGCCCGGCGTCTTCGCCGGCGGCGACATCGTCCGCGGCGCGGCCACGGTCATCCTGGCGATGGGCGACGGCAAGAAAGCAGCGTCCAACATCGACGCGTACCTGCGAGGCGTGCTTCCCGAGCCCGTGGCTGCGGAGAACGCGGGCGAGGTCGCCAAGGCACACTGACGCGCAGGAGCGCCGTGCGGCTCCCGACGCCGCCGTCGCCAGGGATCGCCCAGGTCGCCCGGCTCGTCCGGGCGCCCAGTTTCCGTCACCTATGCGTGGTGGGCGTGGCCGACGCGAGTTGACGCTCAAGACCACTTCCCCGGCCGCGGAATGGGCTCGACATCGCTCCGCGTGAGCGTGGATCTACCGTCGACGAGGCCGCCGTTTCCGCCCAGCCCATCCCAATTCGCGGACTGCACCCCTGGTGGGCGTAGATGACGGAAACGGGCTCTAGCCGGCCGGGGACGCGACCTGGGACTCGGCGGACGGCCGCCGCCCGGGCCCCCACTCCCGCGGCCGCCACCGCCAGATCCACCAGGCGGCCGCGGCGAGCACGATCACCGCCACCGAGCTGATCTGCGTGGCAAACGAGAAGAGCCAGAACAGGCCACCGACATACGCCGCCACGACGACCCGCGTCCGCCACGGCTCCCCAACTCCACCGGCCAGAACCCAGCACATGAACGGGAAGGCCAGCGCCGCCTCATAGCCCCACGCGCGTGGTCCCGCGGCCAGGCCCAGCAGGCACGCCGCGGATGCAGCCTCGACGATCCCCGCCCGGCGCAGTCCCGGGATCGCGGCGAGAGCCAGGGCCGCTCCCCCGAGAACCGGCACGAACCAAGGCACCGGCAATCGCCCCAGCAGTCCGGGCAGGCTGATCGCCTTGTCGGCGTTCTTCGCGGCGTCGGCGGGCAGCCAGGTCTTCGCCCCGTCCAGCCACGTTCCGAGCCAGCCCCAGTCGCCGCCGGCAGCCGCCACGGAAAGCAGGAAGGCCACTCCCCCGGCGGCGACGGCAACGGCCAGCTCGCGCCAGCGGCCGCGGATCAGGAACAGCGCCACGAACCCGAGCGCGAGGGTCGGCTTGTACCACAGCACGCCGACCGCCAGGCCAGCTATCCACGGCCGGTCGGTCGCCAGCGCCCAGATCGCGACCATGGCCACGAGCAGGGCGAAGGGGGCGTTCTGGCCGGTCACGACCGACGCCGTCGAAGGCGCCCAGGCCAGCGCGGCGAGGACCGCGAACTCGGGCGTGAGGCCGTAGACGCGCGCGGCTATGACCCCGGCGGCCGAGATGCACGCAATCATGAGCAGGGCCTGGATCCAGAACGAGACGCCGACCGGAAGCTGGGCGAACGGCCAGAACAGCCACGCGGCCGCCGGCGGATAGGCGAAGAACGCGGCCGAA
>CAZGUS010000132.1:0-6737 GCA_964529245.1 uncultured Anaerolineaceae bacterium | reverse complement strand
CGGCCATGTCGCCGATTGCCACCGTAGCAGTTCGGTCAATCGCCACCGGCATTTTCGATTCCGAGATCAATTTGCGCGGCTTTCGAGAGCCCACTCCCCGGGTCCAATTTGCGGGGAACCTCGGTCGTGACTAACATTAGAAAAACCCCCGTAGGAGCATGAGCCAGATGGCTAAGTATGTCTTTGTGACCGGAGGGGTCACCTCCTCTTTGGGCAAGGGGATCACCGCCGCGTCGATCGGCCGGCTTCTGAAGGCGCGCGGGCTCGCAGTCTCCGTCCTCAAGCTCGACCCCTACATCAACGTGGACCCCGGCACCATGTCGCCGTACCAGCACGGCGAGGTCTTCGTGACCGACGACGGCGCCGAGACGGACCTGGACCTGGGCCATTACGAGCGGTTCATCGACGAGAACCTGTCCCAGCTGTCCAACGTCACGACCGGCCGCATCTACCAGGCGGTAATCGGCAAGGAGCGCCGGGGCGACTATCTGGGCGGCACGGTCCAGGTGATTCCCCACATCACCAACGAGATCAAGGAGCGGATCCAGCGCCTCGCGCGCGACGGCCGCGCCGACGTCGTCATCGTCGAGGTGGGCGGAACGGTCGGCGACATCGAATCCCTGCCGTTCCTGGAGGCCATCCGCCAGATGCGCAAGGACGTCGGGCGGCGGAACGTGATCTACATCCACGTGACGCTGCTGCCCGCGCTGGCCGCCACGGGCGAGCTCAAGACCAAGCCGACCCAGCATTCGGTCAAGGAGCTGCGCGGCATCGGAATCCAGCCGGACATCATCGTGCTCCGGTCGGACCATCCGGTCAGCCAGGAGATCCGCGACAAGATCGCCCTCTTCACCGACGTGGCCAGCGAAGCCGTGATTCCCGCCGAAACGGCCTCGACGATTTACGAGGTGCCCCTTCTGTTCGAGGAGTCCGGTCTCGGAACGCTGCTCGTCCGCGAACTGGGGCTGGAACAGTCGACCCAGGAGCCCGATCTGGAGTCCTGGCGGGCCCTGGTCGAGCGGATCAAGCGTCCCAAGCCCGTTCTCGAGATCGCCCTGGTGGGCAAGTACATCGAGCTTCCGGACGCCTACCTTTCCGTGACCGAGTCGCTCAAGCACGCTGCGTGGGCCCACGAGGTCGACGTCAAGGTCCGCTGGATCGACTCGGAGCTGCTGACCACCGAGACGGCCGACGAGATGCTCGCCGGCATCGCCGGCATCGTGGTGCCCGGCGGCTTCGGCCATCGCGGCATCGAGGGCAAGATCCTCGCCGCGAAGCACGCCCGGGTCAACCGCCTGCCGTTCCTGGGGCTGTGCCTGGGCCTGCAGTGTGCCGTCATCGAGTTCGCTCGCGACGTGCTCGGCACGCAGGACGCCAACTCGACCGAGTTCGACATGTTCACCGAGCACCCCGTCATCGACTTCATGCCCGACCAGCGGACTCTCGAGGAGAAGGGCGGGACGATGCGCCTGGGCCTTTATCCTGCCCGCCTCACGCCCGGGTCGAAGGCTCACGCCGTCTACGGCACGGAGCTCATCTACGAGCGCCACCGCCATCGTTTCGAAGTGAACAATCGGTACCGCCCGCTTCTCGAGGCCGCCGGCATGGTGCTGTCCGGCCAGTCGCCCGACGGTCGCCTGGTCGAAATCATCGAGCTGGCCGACCACCCCTGGTTCGTCGCCAGCCAGTTCCACCCCGAGTTCAGGAGCCGGCCGGATCGACCGCATCCGCTCTTCGATGGCTTCATCGGGGCTGCGGTCGCACTGTCCGAGGGCCGCGAGCCGGTGTTCCACGCCCCCACCCCAGAACTGACGCCCGGTCCTGACCTGCTCGGCAAGGTCCCCGCGGAGTCCTGATCGCCACGATGTCCGGTTGTTCGAACGTTTCGGGCTTCTCGTGCGTCCTTATGGATGAACGACGAAACGTGACGCGGAGCGTATGAGGTCGACCGGCGGGGTGCGGACGCCGGTTGAGGCGGCGACCTCAACGCCGCCCGCAGCGACGCAGGCCGCCGCGAGGCCTGTGTCGGCGCCGCCCGCCGGACATCCTGCCGGCCGCCTCGATTCCGTTCCGCCCGAGCTGCTGATCGTCGCCGGCTCGCTGTCGGTCCAGTGCGGCGGCGGGCTGGCCACGATCCTTATTCGAGACTACGGACCCCTGCCCGCCGTCTCGATGCGAATCGTGTTCGGCGCGATGCTTCTTCTGGCCCTTCGGCCGCCCCGGATTCGCGGTGCCTCGCGTCCGGCGCTGCTCAGTTGCTTGTGGCTCGGGCTCGTCCTGGCCGCCATGAACTCGCTCTTCTTCGTGGCCCTGTCCAGGATCCCCATCGGAGTGGCCGTCACCATCGAGTTCTGGGGTCCGCTGGCGGTGGCGGTCGTCGGCTCGCGGCGCGTCCTCGACCTGGTCTGGGTTGTCCTGGCCGCGGCCGGCATCTACATCCTCGCCGGCGGCCGGCTCGAGTCGCACGACGCGGTCGGCGTGATCGCTGCGGCCGCGTCCGGCCTGTGCTGGGCGATCTACATCGGCGTTGCCGGGCGCGTCGCCCGCCACTGGCCGGACGGCCGCGGGCTCACTCTGGCGATGCTGGTGGCGTCGGCGTTGATAGTTCCGGTGACGCTTTCGCTGTCCGATGTCCGGCCGCTACTGGTAGTTCCGGCGGCACTGGCCGGCGGAGCGGTGATCGGATTGTTCAACAGCGCCATTCCCTACACGATCGAACTCGCGGCGTTGCGGCGTATGAAGGCCTCGACGTTCGGCGTTCTGATGAGCATCGAGCCGGCCATCGCCGTGGCCGTGGGCTTCGTGCTTCTGGGCCAGCTTCTCGGCCCGCAGGACCTGGTCGCCATTGCCCTCGTCGCGCTGGCCAGCGCCGGCGCCAGCATCTCGGCCAGGCGCCTCGTCGCCGCCCCGGGCGAGCTCGAATCGGCTTAGGGCCGGCCGCGGCGCCGCCCGAGCTCCGCTCGCCATGGGGTCTACTTCCAGTAGCCGGTAACGTCGAGTTGCATGTCAGCCGTCGAGCCGATCGTGCCGACCCAGATGAGGGCGAGGTCGCTCGAACTCAGCGCCACGTCGAAGCCGTTGGCTACGGTCCCGAGGGCCGGGGCATTCAGCGTCGAACTCGTCGGCGAGGCGACGGTGATCGGACTGACGAAGCCATAACCTGCGCTGCCGGGATCGACCAGGGTCAGGTTGCCGCTGATGCCTGCAGCGTCGGCGGGCACGGCGCCGACTCCGCCGATCGTCAGGCTCCGCGATGTGCTGCTGGTGAAGGCGCCCGGGAGACCCTTGTTGGTCGACGTGTCGAGATAGCGAGCGGGCGCGATCGGGTGGTACAGCAAGCCGGTCAGGTCGGCCGTGAAGTAGCCGGTGACATCGAAGATCACGTCCGTCGATGAGCCGGTCGCGCCGTCCCAGACGGCCTGGAGATTGCCGGCGCTGAGAAGAACGGTCACGCCGTTTGCTCTGTTGTCACCTTTGGTCACATTGATGGTGGAAGTCTTTGGCGCGGCCACCATGAGCGGGCCGACAGACACGAAGCCGTTGCTGGTGGCGTTGGTCACGGTCAAGTTGCCGGTCACTGCGGTGGCGCCGGCGGGCACGAGGGCACTCCCCCAACCGAGGCCGACCACGCCGGCGACGGGGAAGGTCTTCACCGTCTTGTTGGTGAACTTGCCCGCAGGCCCGATGTGGGTATGGCCGCTTCCGGTCGGACGGCTATCGAGAACCCGCCCGGGAGCCAGGGTGTGGTACGTGGCACCGGTCGTGTCGGGTGTGAAGTAGCCGGTCACGTCGAAGATGAGGTTGGTCGTTGCCCCAGCTGTGGATGACCTGAAGACGGCGGAAAGCGTTCCGTCGACGGCCACGCCAACAGTGACGTTGTTGGCTCGGTTGTCGCCCTTGACGAAGTTGAGCGTGGTGACGTCACCGGTCGGGGTCATGGTGGGACCCAGGGCGATCAGGCCCGCCGCGGTCTGGCCCGTGACCGTCAAATTGCCTGTCACTGCCGTCGCGTTGGCAGGCACCGCGACTACGCTGCCGCCGCCCACGTAGATGGCGTTGGCCACCGCGAATGCCCGGACCGTACCGGCCGTGAACACACCCGAAAGCCCCATGTTGGTCACGCCGCCACCGGTTGGTCGCGTGTCCAGGACTCGGGCCGGCGGGATTGCCGTGTACGTGGCGGCGGCCGTGTGCAGGCTGGCCGCCAGATCGAAGGCGTATAGCTTGTGATCCGAGGATCCGACGTAGACCACGCCGTCGGTCACCGCAGGCGAAGAGTCGGAGTAGCCTCCCATGGCAATGCTCAGAAGTGGCGAGCATGTCCCGCCGCCGCTGTTGCAGCCGACCGCGAAGGCCCAGAGCTTGCTGTCTTCCGAGGCGATGTAGACCACGCCGTTCGCCACCGCCGGCGACGAGGTGATGACGTATCCGGTTGCCCCGGTCCACAGCGCCGAACAACTCCCGCCGCCGCTGTTGCAGCCGACCGTGTAGGCATAGAGCTTGTGATCGGAAGACCCGACGTACACCACGCCGTTCGCGACCGCGGGCGAGGAGTAGACGGCGGCCCCCGTCGTCCCGGTCCAGACCGGCGAGCAGGTCCCGCCGCCGCTGGCGCAGCCGACCGCGTAGGCGTAGAGCTTGTGATCCCAGGACCCGACGTAGACCACGCCGCCGGAGACGGATGGCGAGGAGCTGACGATGCCGCCGGTCGTTGCCGTCCAGATCGGCGAGCATGTCCCGCCGCCGCTGTTGCAGCCGACGGCGAAGGCGTACACCTTGTCATCGCTGGATCCGACATAGACCACGTTGCTGGACACCGCGGGAGATGAGGAGACGCTGCCGGCCGTGGCTCCCGTCCAGATCGGCGAGCATGTCCCGCCGCCGCTGTTGCAGCCGACCGCGAAGGCGTACACCTTGGCGTCGTTCGACCCGACGTACACCACTCCGTTGGAGACTGTCGGCGACGAGCTGATTCCGCCGCCCGTGGACCCCGTCCAGATCGGCGTGCAGGTACCGCCGCCGCTGGCGCAGCCGACGGAGAAGGCATACAGCTTGGTATCGGCCGATCCGACGTAGACAACGCCATTGGCGACTGCCGGCACGGAGCCGATGGCGGCGCCCGTGGCGCCCGTCCAGATCGGCGCGCAGCTTCCCCCGCCGAAGGCGCAGCCGACTGCGTACGCATACAGCTTGCCGTCGTTCGACCCGACGTAGACGACTCCGTTGACGATCGTCGGCGAGGATTCGACCACCCCGGCCGTCGTCCCCGTCCAGGCCACGGCCAGGGAGGATGCGTTCGAAGCCGTCAGGGTGTTCTCGACCGAGTTGTAGCCCAGGTGCGCCGGACCGTCCATGAATTGCGTCCAGTCTCCGCTGGAGACGCCTTTCGCAGCCACCGGTGCCGTAGCGGGCACGACCGCGACGAGCAGGAGTCCGGACAGCAGCAACGCGATCGAGGCGAATCGGGACTTGAGAGCGAGCGACCGGCCCCGCCTCCCGGACCCGTGACTGTCTCCGCGACCCGCAACATGCGCGAGTTCGCGCGCAGCGCTCGACGAGGTTGATTTCACGGGACCCACCTCACTTTGGACACGAACGGTCGGAAGAATTGTAGCTGAACCATCCTTTAGTTACTCAACGTTTTATATGGTGTGCGTCGGCGGATCGCCCGGGGCGTCGTCGGCGGCGCGGCACGCCCTCGGCCTCCGTTGGCCGCTGAAAGAACACGCGATTGACGCCACCCGTAGGGCCGGGTATCCTGCGCCTCACCCCGACCGTGTACCCGCTGCGGAAACGATTCCGCGCGAATTCGTTGCACGGCGCCTTCCCCACATGAGTTCTGCCCTCGATGCCTGTCAACGGACCTGACCAGCGTTCCCGCAATCGTCGCCCTCGTCGCCGCCCGGTCGGCCGAACGCCGATGGGGGAATACGACGAGTTCCAGGAAGGCGACACTCGCGAGCTCGACATCACCGAGCTCAGCGAGATGAACGTCAACGAACTCCAGACCATCGGCAACGACCTCGAGATGGAGGCCGGCGCCGCCGGAAAGGAGGAGCTCGTCGACCGCATCCTGGTGCGTCAGAGCGAGCTCGCCGGCCACGCCTACGCCACCGGGATCCTGGACGTCGTCGACGAAGGCTTCGGCTTCATGCGCCGCCACGGGCTCATGCCGAGCCAGGACGACGTCTACGTCTCGTCCAGCCAGATCCGCCGCTTTGGGTTGCGGGTCGGCGATCGCATCAGCGGCTCCGTGCGCGCCCCGCGCGAGGGCGAGAAGTACTGGGGCATGATCCGTGTCGATCGCGTCAACGGCATCGACCCCGAGACGGCCAAGCGCCGGCCCCAGTTTGCGGACCTCACGCCGGTTCACCCCGACGTTCTCATCAACCTCGAAACCGACCCCAAGAACCTCAGCCAGCGCCTGATCAACCTTGTCAATCCCATCGGCAAGGGCCAGCGCGCCCTCATCGTCAGCCCGCCCAAGGCCGGCAAGACGATGCTCCTCAAGCAGATTGCCAACGGCATCAGCGCCAACTACCCCGACATCCTCCTCATGGTCGCGTTGATCGGCGAGCGGCCCGAGGAAGTCACGGACATGCGCCGCTCGGTCAAGGGCGAGGTAATCAGCTCCACGTTCGATGAGCCGACGGAGAACCACACCCACGTGGCCGAGATGGCCCTCGAGATCGCCAAGCGCCAGGTCGAGACCGGCCGCGACGTCGTCATCCTGCTCG
>CAZGUS010000131.1:0-6771 GCA_964529245.1 uncultured Anaerolineaceae bacterium | reverse complement strand
CCAAGGGCCGCCGGGTCGACTTCCGCAACTGCATCATCATCATGACCAGCAACCTCGGCGCCAGGCAGCTCCAGACGAACTCGTCGCTTGGCTTCCGGGTCCAGGGCGACACCGACGAACAGCGCGCCACCGCGAGCTACGAGTTGATGCGCGACAAGGTCCAGAACGAGCTCAAGCAAACGTTCCGGCCCGAGTTCCTGAACCGCCTCGACGCGACCGTCGTCTTCCGGTCTCTCACCGTCGACGAGATCCGCCAGATCGTGGACCTGATGCTGGCCCGCGTGCGCGATCAGCTCAAGGCCCAGGGCATGATCCTCGAAGTGACCCAGGCGGCCAAGGACCACATCATCAAGATCGGATACGACGTGGCCTACGGAGCGCGGCCGCTGCGCCGGGTCATCCAGAACATGGTCGAAGACGTGCTGGCCGAGCAGCTCCTGCTCGGCAAGTACAAGCCGGGCATGACCGTCGTCGTGGACAAGAGCTCCGAGGCGGGTCTGGACATTCGCACCGCCGAGGAGAAGCAGCCCGCCGAAGTCGCACCCTAGGCGGGGGCCGAGGGGTTGGCGCGGCAGCAAAGCCGCTACGTCTGCCAGGCGTGCGGTGCGACCCACCTCCGCTGGGAGGGTCAATGCCGCACCTGCGGCGCCTGGAACACGCTCGTCGAGACGCTCGTCCACGAACCCGACCACAAGGCGCGCGCCTCCCGGTCGGCCGCCGGGCCGGGAGCAGGCGCCACTCCGCAGTCGCTGGCGGGGCTGCGTGAGGCCGAGCCCGTCCGCACTCCCACCGGCATCTCGGAGATGGATCGCGTCCTGGGCGGCGGGCTGGTCCCCGGATCGGTCGTTCTCCTGGGCGGCGAGCCGGGGATCGGCAAGTCCACGCTGCTGCTGCAGGCGGCCGCCGGTCTGACCGTCACCGCCGGCGAGGTCCTCTACGCCACCGGCGAGGAGTCGGCCGGTCAGGTGCGGCTGCGAGCCGGACGGCTCGGCCTCCTCGAGGGCCCCGTCGGGGAGAGGATCCGCGTCGTGGCGGAGAACGAGGTCGGTCGAATCTCGGCCCTGGCCCGCGAGGCCCGACCGGGCGTCCTGGTCGTCGACTCGATCCAGACCGTGACGGTGGATGAGCTCGAAGGGCCGGCGGGGTCCGTCGGGCAGGTGCGCGAGTCGACCTTGCGGCTGATGGAGCTGGCCAAGGGCGACGGCATCGCCGTCATCGTCGTCGGCCACGTCACCAAGGACGGGATGCTGGCCGGGCCCAAGACGCTCGAGCATCTGGTCGACACGGTGCTCAGCCTCGAGGGTGAACGCACGGCGACGCTGCGTCTCCTGCGCGCGACGAAGAATCGCTTCGGCTCGACCGAGGAGGTCGGGGTCTTCGAGATGGCGGAGCACGGGTTGGCAGAGGTCGCCGACCCGGGCCGGGCGTTCCTTGCCGATGCCGGCCAGTACGCACCCGGCAGCGTGGTCGGCGCGACGCTGGAGGGCTCAAGGCCGCTGCTGGTCGAAGTCCAGGGCCTGGTGGCGCCGGGAGCGTACGGCAGCCCCAGGCGCACGGCCTCCGGCGTCGACACGAACCGTCTGTCGCTTCTGATCGCTGTTCTCGGCCGCCGCGCCGGCGTGGGCCTGGGCAGTCACGACGTGTACGCGAACCTGGCCGGTGGGCTGGACCTGGCGGACCCCGGCCTGGACCTGCCCCTCGCGCTGGCCCTCGCTTCGTCGCTGCGCGACAGGCAGGTTCCTCCGGACCTGATCGCGATCGGCGAGGTGGGACTCCTCGGCGAGCTGCGGCCCGTGCCAGGGCTGGAGCGGCGGCTGCGCGAAGCGGCCAGGCTCGGCTTCAGGACGGCCATCGTGCCGCGCTCCAGACGCGGTGAAGTGCCCGAAGTCAAGGGCATGACCATCGTGGCGGTCTCTAACCTTCGTGAGGCCATCGGTCACGCTCTGGACGCTTCCGTGGAGCCGGCGGGCAGGACCGGTCCGGAGTAGGGGAGCCTCGAGAGTCGATCCGCGCGCCCGTGGAGTAGCGGTCCGACGAGCGCGATGCTAGGCTGACTCCACCGGAGCGCCATTTATCGTCCTTATCCATCATCCCGGCGCCGGTATCCCTCGAGGCCAGCATCGTGGTCCGCATCATCCGGTTGCTAGGCGCGGCTCTCGGCGCCCTCATAGGTCTGGCGTTCGTGCTGACCGACGAGCATCTGTTCGAGAACACCGGTTCCCCGACTCTGATCATCGTCGTCTGGGTTCTGGCCTGGATTTCCGTCGGCTTTCTCCTGCTGCCTTACCTGACCGTGGTGCCCGCCGGACGGCTGATCCGCGAAGTCCAGGCGATGTCCACTGCCGAATTCGTGGCGGCCGTGGTCGGCCTGCTGCTGGGACTTCTGATCGCGCTCCTTCTCGGCCTTCCCCTGCAGGCCCTGCCCGAACCATTCGGTCGCTATCTGCCGATCGGTGTGTCGATCTGCTTTGGACTTGGAATGGTCGGTCTGACGGTGGCCAAGCGCGAGGACCTAGTGGCCGCCGCTCAGGCGGCCGGACTGGTTCGCCATGAGAGCCCCGCCACGAGCGGCAGCCAGGGCGGCCAGACTGAGGTCGTCGTCGACACCAGCGCCATCATCGACGGTCGCATCGCCGACATCGTCGACTCGGGCTTCCTCTACCACAAGCTTGTCATCCCGCACTTCGTGCTCGACGAACTCCAGCGCATCGCGGACAGCTCCGACGCGCAGCGGCGCGGCCGCGGCCGTCGCGGCCTGGAGATCCTGGGCCGATTGCAGAAGGACGGCCCGACGCCGGTCGAGATCGTCTCCGACGACCCGGTCGAAGCGGGCGACGTCGACAGCAAGCTCGTCGCGCTGGCCCGAGCCAGGGGTGCAGCGATCCTCACCAACGACTTCAACCTCAACCGTGTCGCGGACCTGCAGTCGGTCCGCGTGCTGAACATCAACTCGCTCGCCAACGCCCTCAAGCCGGCGTTGCTGCCGGGCGACTCGCTTCGCATCAAGATCCTCACCGAGGGCAAGGAACCGGGCCAGGGTGTCGGTTACCTGGACGACGGGACCATGGTCGTCATCGAAGGCGGGGCCCGCTTCGTCGATGCCGAACTCGACGTCGTGGTAACGCGCGTCCTCCAGACGGTCATGGGCCGGATGGTATTCGCGCAAATACACCCGGAGTGAGCGCGCCCGCCCGCCCGCGAGGGAGGACCGCGGATCCGATCGAGGCGGTCGTGGTGGCCGCGGGTTCCAGCCAGCGAATGGGCGGCGTCGACAAGCTCGAGGCGGAGCTGCAAGGCCGGACGATCCTGCGCTGGTCGATCGAGGCCCTCGCCGCTGGCGGCGTGCAGCGGATCGTCGTCGTGACGGCGCCCGCGCGAATTGCGGCCATCGCCGCGGCCGACTGGCTGCCGGACTCGGTGGTGGCGGTCGTCGCCGGAGGGGAGCGCCGCCAGGAGTCGGTCGCCGCGGGCGTCGCCGCACTGGCCGAGGCGGGGCAATATGCGGACGAGCTCGCCGACGCGTCCGGCGGCGGCTCGGGCGGCCCCGTCGCGTCCGCCAGCGCCCCGGGCGGCGGTGCCACGTCCGGCGGGCCGCGCTCTCGGCCGCGCCCCGATCCCGTGATCCTGGTCCACGACGCGGCCCGGCCCCTGGTGAGCCCCGCTCTAGTTCGGGCGGTTGCCGATGCGACCGCCCGCCACGGAGCCGCCATCCCGGTGCTCCCGGTCAGCGAGACGCTGAAGCGCGTGGCAGGCGATCTCGTTCGGGCGACCGTCGATCGGGTGGGCGTCGCGGCAGCGCAGACTCCCCAAGGAGTGCGGCGCAGCCTGCTCGAGCGCGCCTACGCCGTTTGCCCTCCGGACGGCCCCGAAACGTGGACCGATGAGGCCTCCCTGCTGGAGGCCTGTAGAATCGCCGTCCATGCAATCAGCGGCGAAGCGACCAATCTCAAAGTGACGGTGCCTGTCGATCTCGAACGCGCCCGAGCGATGCTCGACGGCGGTCTCGTGCCCGGTCGCCCGGCGACATCCGGCGGCGGGCCCGCTGGTCTGAGCGCGCCCGAAATCGGCGCCTCGAGCTTGCGCGGCGTCGTGTCGGCGCCGGGCCGAGTCGGACTGGGAACCGACAGCCATCCTTTCGGGACCGGCGAGCCACTCGTCCTGGGTGGCCTCCGGATCGAAGGCGCCCCGCGCCTGTCCGGCCACTCGGACGGAGACGTCGCGCTGCACGCCGTTGCCGACGCCCTGCTGGGAGCGGCCGGCCTGGGCGACCTGGGCCGCCTCTTCCCGGCCGACTCGCGGACACCGCTCGGGATCGACAGCCGCGTCCTGCTGGAGGCCGTCGCGCAGAAGGTCCGAGCCGCCGGCTGGCGGCCGGTGAACCTCGACATGACCATCGTGGCGTCGCGCCCCAGGCTGGCCAACCTGCTGCCGGAGATGTCCGCCTCGATCGCTCGGATCCTGGGCATCGACGCCGGCGCGGTCAACGTCAAAGCCTCGACCGGAAACCTGGAGGGACCGGCCGGCGGCGGTCGCTCCATCTCCGCCACCGCGATCGTGTGGCTCGTGCCTCGGCCCGGCGACGCAGAGGGATCGGCATGAACATTCGACTCCACGACACCATGGCGGGTGCGGTGCGCGAGTTCATTCCGCTGGAGCCCGGCCACATCCGCGTCTACAGCTGCGGCCCCACGGTGTACGGCCCGGCTCACGTGGGCAACTTTCGGTCGTTCCTCTTCGCCGATCTGCTGGTCCGGTATCTGCGCTACCGCGGCTGGCGGGTGACGTGGGTGATGAACATCACCGACGTCGACGACAAGATCATCAAAGGCGCGCGCACCGAGGGCGTCTCCATCGGCGAGCTTTCGGCGCGCTACCTCGACGGCTTCCTCAAGGACGTCGGGCTCCTCGGCATGACCTTGCCGGACGTGCTGCCCCGCGCGACGGACCACATCCCTCAGATGGTCGAGCTGATAGGCAAGCTGCTCGAGAGCGGCAACGCCTACCGCACAGACGACGGCTCGATCTTCTTCCGCATCGCCTCCTGGCCCGCATATGGGCGTCTCGCCCGGCTGGACCCCGAAGGGATGCGGGTCGGCGAGAGGGTCGAGGCCGACGAATACGGCAAGGACGACGTTCGCGACTTTGCGGTGTGGAAAGGGCCCAAGGCCGGAGAGCCGGTATGGGAGACCGCGATCGGGCCGGGCCGGCCGGGCTGGCACATCGAATGCTCGGCCATGAGCATGGCCTATCTCGGGCCGTCCTTCGACATCCACACCGGCGGCATCGACCTGGTCTTCCCGCACCACCAGGACGAGATCGCGCAGAGCGAGGCGGCGACGAGCCTGACCTTCGTGGCCTACTGGCTGCACTGCGCCCACCTCCAGATGGGCGGCCAGAAGATGGCCAAGTCGACCGGGAACATCGCCCGGGTCTTCGACGTCCTGGACCGCGGGGTGTCGCCGCGAGCGCTGCGACTGGCACTCATCTCGGCCCACTACCGCATGTCGCTCTCCTTCGGGGACGATTCGCTGACGGCGGCGAGCTCGGCGATCGATCGCCTGGATGCGCTGCTCGCCGCGCTGGCCGCATACCGCGACGATCGTCCCGACGACGCGACGTTGCCGGCCTTGCTCGACGGGACCCGCGCGGCGTTCGAAGCGGCCCTCGACGACGACCTCAACATCTCCCCGGCACTGGCGGCCGTGTTCGAACTCGTCCGCGAACTCAACCGGCGGATCGACGCCCGCCAGCTCTCTACGGCGGACACCGAACGAGCGACGGCCTTCCTGCGCGACCTCGATCGGGTGCTGGCCATCGCGCCGGCGGTCGAGGACACGCTGGACACCGAGACGCAGCAACTCGTCGACGAGCGCGCGGCTGCCCGAGCCGGTCGAGACTGGTCGGCATCGGACCGACTGCGGACGGTTCTGGCGGAGCGAGGCATTCTGGTGGAAGACACGCGCGACGGCCAACGCTGGCGCCGCGCTTAGCAACTGCAATAGCGGCGCGCCGGACGGCGCGCAGAGAGTGAATGGCGACCCTTGCCTGACCATCGACACAAGCCCGGGGACGAGCATGCCGGCGGGCGCAAGCCGGGCGGCAAGAAGCCTCGCCCGGACGGTACGCGCGGCGAGGGACCGGGCTTCGACGGTCCGCGGTTCGAGGGGCCGCGCGCCGACGGTCCGCGTTTCGAAGGGCCGAAGTCCTTCGGGCCGCGGCCGAGCTACGGCGCTCCGCGGCCGGGCGGCTTCGGCGGCCCGCGGCCAGGCGGCCCGCGCCCGAGCTACGGCGCCCCGCGCCCGGGCGGCTTCGGCGGGGCGCGCCCGTCCGGACCTCGGCCGGGCGGCTTCAGCGGCCCGCGGCCAGGCGGCCCGCGCCCGAGCTACGGCGCCCCGCGGCCCGGTGGCTTCGGCGGCCCGCCCCCCGGAGCGCCCGAGGGGCGACCTGTGGATCGGCCGAACGAAGGACGGCCGAACTTCCCCGACAGGGAGTGGCAGCCCAACGAATCGTGGACGCCTCGGCCACAGCGTCCCTTCGGGCACTCCGGCCCACGGCCGTCCGGACCGCGGCCCGGCGGCTACTCCGGTCCTCGGCCGGGTGGCTTCAGCGGCCCGCGGCCAGGCGGCCCACGCCCGAGCTACGGCGGTCCTCGGCCGGGTGGCTTCAGCGGCCCGCGGCCAGGCGGCCCGCGCCCCGGCTACGACGGCCCGCGCCCCGGCTACGACGGCCCGCGGCCGGGCTACGACGGCCCGCGGCCGGGCTACGACGGCC
>CAZGUS010000130.1:0-6789 GCA_964529245.1 uncultured Anaerolineaceae bacterium | reverse complement strand
GTTTGCGATCTCGGCGGATGCCCTTCTGCAGCTCCGAGCGCAACGCGCCAGGGCTCGGAGCCGCGTCCGATGACACAAGATCCACAGACCCTGAGTCAACCTTCGGCCCCGGCCCCGGCCGACGCCGGAGGCAGGCCCGCGGGCAGGAGTCCGCGGTCCTGGTCGCCGTCTTCGCTGTTCCGCTGGGAGCTGCTGCTCCTGGTCATCCTTGCCGTCGTGATCTGGGCCGGCAATCAGATCTCGCAGTACTACATCGACTGGACCAACTTCGGGTTCTCCATCAGCGGCACGATGGAGGTCGCGATCATGGCCCTGGCCATGACGCCGATCATCATCACCGGCGACATCGACCTGTCGGTCGAGTCGATGGTCGGCCTTTCGGGCGCGGTGCTGGGGGTTCTCTGGGCGGGCGGCATGCCTCTCCAGCTGGCCATTCCGATCGTCCTCGGAGTCGGCTTCCTGGGCGGCCTCCTGAACGGGCTGCTCGTAACTCGCTGGGGCTTGCCTGCTCTGGTCGTCACGCTCGGGACGCTCGCCCTATACCGCGGGCTGGCCCAGGTCGTCCTCGGCACCAGCTATGTAAGCAACTTCCCGTCGGCATTCACCACTCTGGGCCAGGGCTACCTGCCCGGCACTTCCATCCCTTGGACTCTTCTGGCGTTTCTCCTGCTCGCCGTTGTGTTCGGCGCGGTTCTCCACCTGACGTGGATCGGCCGGCAGATATTCGCGATCGGCAAGAACAAGGACGCCGCTCGCTACGCCGGCGTGCGGGTCGCGTCGCTCAGGACGGCCCTGTTCGCCGTCTCGGGCATGGTGGCGGCGTTCGCCGGCATCGTCCTGGCGTCCCGGACCAGCAGCGTGCGGTCCGACAACGGCACCGGGCTGACGCTGACGGTCGTCATGATCGCCGTCCTCGGTGGGGTAGACATCAACGGCGGCAAGGGCACGATCCCCGGGGTCATCCTGGCGGTCTTCACCCTCGCCGCGCTCCAGAGCGCTTTGCGCCTGGCAGGGGTCTCGAGCGAGTACCAGAACGTGGCCATCGGCCTGCTTCTGATCGTCTCGGTCATCGCCCCTCAAGTTGCTCGCCGTATGCGGGCGTTGGTAGCTCGCGTTCGCCCAGGTCGATCCGGACCAGTTCGCGGCCCAATGCCCGGCGAGGTCGCTCGGTAGCTTTCGAAGGAGGAGAGGTTTTCGAAGTTCGCACAGCTCCCAAGAGGAACCGTTCGATGGTCCACGCTCTAAGGAGGAATGGCTCGATGTTCCACGGCGTACCGCGAGTAGCCACTGGAATGGCACTCGCATTGATCCTGGCCGGTTGTAGCGCGTCAGCTACGCCAACCCCCGCTCCGACCGTCGCCCCGACGGTTGCCCCCACCGTCGCCGTCACGGCGACGCCGGCAGCCCCGACCGCCGCGACGATCGGAAGCATCGTCATGATCCCGAAGCAGATCAACAACCCGTACTTCGACGTCGCCTTCAAGGGCGCCCAGAACGCGGCCACCGCTCTCGGCGGAACGCTGACTCAGGTCGGCCCCAGCGCCGCAGACGCGACCCAGCAGATCCCGTTCATCCAGACGGCGACCACTCAGAAGGCGTCCGCGATCATCGTCTCCGCTGACGATGCCACCGCCATCGCCCCGGCCCTGCAGGCGGCCATGGCTGCCGGCATCAAGGTCGTCGGCTACGACTCCAGCCCCGCAGTGGGCGCGTACAACGTCTTCGTGAACCAGGCCGACACCGCCGGTATCGGCAAGGGCCTCGCGGACATGGCCTGTGACGAAGCCCCGAACTGCACCGGCGAAATCGCCGTTCTCTCGGCTGCCCAGACGGCCACGAACCAGAACGCCTGGATCGCCGCCATGCAGACGACCCTCAAGGATCCCAAGTACGCCGGCCTGAAGTGGGACGGCGTGGTCTACGGCAACGACGACCCGGCCATCAGCACGACGCAGACCCAGGCTCTGCTGTCGGCTCACCCGAACCTCAAGGTCATCATCGCCCCGACCACCGTCGGCATCGTCGCCGCGGCCCAGGTCGTCAAGGCCAAGAACCTGACCGGCAAGGTCTTCGTGACCGGCCTGGGCACCCCCAAGGGCATGGTCGATTTCGTCAAGGGCGGACAGGCCCCGGAGTTCGCGCTCTGGAACGTGACCGACCTTGGCTACCTCGCCTATGCAGTCGCCGTTGATCTCATCAACGGGACGATCAAGGGCACCCCGGGCGAGACCTTCACGGTCAAGGGTGTCAACAACGACCAGCCGTACACCATCGGCGCGGACAGCGTCGTCGTTCTTGGACCTCCGTTCGTCTTCAACGCCAAGAACATCGACCAGTACGTGACAACCTTCGGCTTCTAGCATCCGCTTCTAGCCACACAGGCGCCGACCCCGGCCCCACACGGCGCCGGGGTCGGCGCATTTTGAGAGCATGCAGATGGAACGTATCGCGTTTGGGATGAAGCTCCTTCCCGGAGCCGAGGCCGAATACCGCCGGCGCCACGCCGCGGTCTGGCCGGAGATGCTCGCCGCCCTCAAGGCTGCCGGCGCTCGCAACTACTCCATCTACCTTCATGACGACGATCTGTTCGGCGTGCTCGAGGTCGACGACTTCGAACGCTTCCGGAAGATGATGGACGAGGCCCCCATCAACGCCCCATGGCAGGCGGACATGGCGGCCCTCATCGATCCGTGCACGGATCCGGCGACGGGCTTCCACCGCCGCCTCGACGAGGTCTTCCACCTCGACTGAGCCTCGCGCCCGGCGACGAGAAGTCCCGGTCGCCGAGACCCGGGACCGGCGTGGTCTACGATCAGCTCTCCGGCGCCGCGAACTTCGTTCCGACGCGCATCAGCAGGAGGTCGGCGAACGTGGCGATCAAGGAGCCGCTCCCGGATCTGGAGGAGATCCTCGAATCGATCGGAGCCGGTGGCGGCCGCGTGGCCGGCATGGACGCCTCAGAGGGCGCGGCCGGCAACATCTCGGTCTACGTCGGTTGGCCGATGGAGGTGCGCCGCCGTTTCCCGATCGTCGAAGAGATCGAGTTGCCGCGCCCCGCGCCGCACCTCGCCGACAACCTGGTTATCGTCACCGGCTCGGGCAGGCGCCTGCGTGAGATCCAGCTCGACCCGGTCGCGAACCTGGGAGTCGTGCGTGTCTCCGCGGACGGAACCACGGGACTGCTCCATACGGCGCCGGGTCGGCTGTTCGAGCGGGTGACGTCGGAGTGGAACTCGCACCTCGGGGTGCACGACGACGCCGTTGATCTGACCGGCACGAACTTCCACGCCATCGTCCACGCCCAGCCGCCGCGTCTCACCTTCCTCAGCCACGTCCCTGCCTATCGTGACGAGGAGTACCTGAACCGGCGCCTTCTGCGCTGGGAGCCCGAGACGATCATCAATCTCCCGGCCGGGATCGGAATCCTGCAATTC
Source organism: uncultured Anaerolineaceae bacterium (assembly GCA_964529245.1). Lineage (GTDB taxonomy): Bacteria > Chloroflexota > Limnocylindria > Limnocylindrales > CSP1-4 > Fen-1039. The sequence goes on along the minus strand of CAZGUS010000130.1, from coordinate 3,355 downwards.
ATGCTGCCCGGCTCGCCGTCGCTGATGGAGGCCAACGTCAAGAGCCTGCGCACGCACCGCATCGTCGTCTGGGCGAAGCACGGCGTGATGGCGCGGTCGAGCATCTCCGTGAAGAGAGCCGTCGATCGCATCGAGTATGCGGAGACCGCGGCCAGCTACGAGTACATGGACATGATGACGGGCGGGCGGGCCGAAGGCCTGACACTCGACGAGTTGCGGGCGGTCGTCGCCGCTTTCGACGTCGAGACCAATCAGGCCTGGATCGTGCCGCCGGACGGCAAGGCTCCGAAGCCTAGGTAGCCGATCCGCGCCTCGCGGTTCCGTTACTTGGTTACGTCGGCGACTGCGGCCAGCAGCTGTGCGTCTCCCGACGATTGGAAGCTGGCCGGGGTCATGCCGGTCAGGTTGATCGGGTCGATCGGCGTCGCGCCGGTTGCCAGCGCGACCTTCTGGTCGGGCGTGATGCCCTTGCCGAATATCAGGTGGCCCGACGGCGTGAGCCAATCGGCAACGCCGAGCAGGACGACGGAACCGTCGGACAGGGTGAAGGCCTGAAGGACCGTTCCGGTGCCGACCGTGGTTTGCCCGACGATCTTGGCGCGGCCGGAGTCCTGCAGGGCGCCCGAGACGATCTCGGCGGCACTCGCGGTATTGCCGTCGACCAGGACCACCATCGGCAGCCCGGCTGTCTCAGCCTGGGTGCCGGCGAACGAGGTGTCGACTGTGATTGGCGTCCGATTCCCGGACGCGTCCTGCTCCAGGTAGACGTTGCCGCTCGAGAGGAACTCGCTGGCGACGCTGCGGGCCTGGTCGGCCAGGCCGCCCGGGTTGCCGCGGAGATCCAGCACGATGGCCGTGGCCCCCTGGGTCCTGGCGGCGTCGATGGCCGCCTTCACCTGGTCCGACGCGCCGTCGTCGAACTCGTACAGGGCGATGTCGACGATGTGCGTGCCGGGCACTATGCCCCAATCCACGATCGGCGAGACCACGTCGGCGCGGGTCATCTTGATGTCGACCGGAGTCGTGGCCCCGGGATGGATGACGGAGATTGTGACCTGCGTGCCAGGGTCGCCCCGGATGAGGGCGGCCAGCTGGTCGAAGGTCAGGCCCGAGGTCGAGGTCCCGTTCACGGCTGTGATCTGGTCGCCGGCCAGAACTCCCGCGCCTGCTGCGGGTGAGCCCGCGATGACACGTTGGATAGTCAGCTGGCCGTTCGTCTCGGTGACGAGGACGCCGATGCCGGCGACCTTGCCGCTCAGCTGGCTCATTTCCTGCTGATACTCCTGCGCAGTCATGAAGCGGCTGTGGCCGGTGTCGCCCAGGGCGTTGACCATGCCGCTGATGGAGCCGTACAGAAGCTGCTTGTCGGTGATGGAGGAGCTGCCGACGTAGTGCTCGCGAATGTCCTGGAGGGCCTGCTCGTAGACGGCGAAGTCCTGGAGCGGCTGTGCCTGCGACGATTGGGCGGGCGTGGTCAGGTGGTCGACGACCATGCCGCCGGCGAAGGCGATCATGATCGCGGCCAGCACCGAAAGGACCAGCGGCAATCGGCTCCGCCGGGCCGGCGCGGCTGCGGCGCCCACCGGCCGGCCGTCGCCGCCGAAGGTGAAATCGGTCGGGGACGGCGGAGACCAGACCGGCGCAGTCGAAGCCGGATCGGGGGGAGGAGGCGGCGTCTGCGCCGCGTTCGGCCAACCTTGCTGCGTCGGCTGCCAGCCCTGGGGTGAGCCGGACGGCGAGTACGGCGGCCAGCCGGCTTGCGGCGACTGCCAGGCGTTAGGCGCGGGCGGGTACGAGCCGGGAGCGGGCGACCAGCCCTGAGGAGCCGGAGGCATCGACTGGTTCGCCGGCGGCCAGCCCTGTGGGGCGGACGGAAAATTCTGCGGGGCCGGAGGCCAGCCCGGGGCCGGTGGCGGAGGCGTCTGCGGGTTGCTCCACCAGCCTTGCGGGGCAGGCGGGTAGCTCGGCGGCGCGGGCGGGTAGCTCGGCGGCGCTGGCGGCCACCCCTGCTGCGGCGCAAAGCCGGGAGGAGCTGGGGGAACGGGCGGCACGGAGGCCTGAGGAACCGCCGGCGCTGCCGGCTGATCGGCTGCCGCTCCTGCCGCCGGCTCCGTCGACTCGGTTGGGCCTGCTCCCGCGCTTTGATCGGAGGCAGATGGTTCTTCGGGGAGCGCCCCCGACTGCGCTGGTTGCCGCTCGTCGTCGATCGTCATGCCCGCTTCTCCATCGTCGTTCGTCGCCACATGATGGCGCACCCGGCGGATCTGGACCCGGCGCGAGCCCGTCGGCCCGCTCGCCGGGGCGCCCGGAGTACGATGCCTCACGTGGCTGAAAGCCAGACGAGAATCGACAAACCGGGCACCCTCGGGTCCGCCGCGCCGGCTGCGTCCCTCCGTGTCTCGCCCGATCCCACCGCCGGCTGGCAGGACCATCCCGACACAGTCGACCCGACGGTTCTCGTCCTGGGCGGATTCCTCACCGCTCCGCCGATGTACCGCGGCTTCGTGGAGAGGCTCCGGGCTCGAGGCGCGGCCGGCGTGGTGGTCGCGGGCGTCTGGACGCCCGACTGGCTGATCGCCTCAGCTCGAGGTCCCGGGGCCATCGCCAGTCGCTCCGGGCGGGCCCTTCTCGAAGCCGTTCGTCTGGCGGCCCGGGTTTCCGAGGGAGCGCCGGTTCTGGTCGTGGGCCACTCCGCCGGCGGCTTGATCGCTCGCATCCTTACCGCCACGGAGCCGCTGCCGGGGAAGCGATTCGGGGCTGTGAAGTTGATCGGGTCGATCGTCACGCTCGGCACGCCCCACCTCCTGTCGAAGGGGCAGGGGATCGGCAGGCGCCTGAACACCGTCGTGTCGGAGGTCGCCGAAGCCGCGGCGCCGGGAGCCTGTCACTCCCCGCAGATCGGGTATGTCTCGGTGGCGTCGCGGGCGATTCGAGGTGATCCGGCCGGCACGGGCCGGGAGCGGGTCGCGTACCTGCTCTACCGCTCCGTGATGGGCCGCGCGGCCGTGCCCGGAACGGAGGGCGACGGCCTGGTCCCGGTGGACTCGGCGATGCTCGCCGGCTCGACGCGGATCGTCATCGACGGCGCCATCCACGGCCCCAGCGCCACTTCTCCCTGGTACGGCACGGATGACGCCATGGACGTGTGGTGGCCGGCGGCCCTGTCGAGCTGGCACGAGGCCCTGCGGTTCCCCCCATCCAATTAGCCGCAGCGGGCCGAGCGCCACGCGGCCACAGGCGGCGCAGCCGGGCACCACTCCCGGGCGTCTCGTTTGACGCAACGGGGGTCCACCGCTACAGTTCCCGGCGCGGGGTGGAGCAGCGGCAGCTCGTCGGGCTCATAACCCGAAGGTCG
>CAZGUS010000129.1:0-6852 GCA_964529245.1 uncultured Anaerolineaceae bacterium | reverse complement strand
TCTTCCACGCGACGTGGTCGGTGGCAGGCCTCGCCAGCCTCGGGTACATCTGGGTGTGTGCCGCGAGGCGACGGCGAAATCGTCTTCTCGGGGCCAGCATGGCGTTCCTATCAATCGAGGGCGTCGGGCTGATTATCGGAGGCGGCGACTGCCCCATGGGCCCTCTGCAGGAGCAGTTGGGCGATCCGGTGCCTTTCTTCGAGCTCGTTCTGCCGCCGCGTGCAGCCAAGGCCGCTGTCCCGATCCTCGCCGGGGCGTCCCTCGCGGGATTCCTCGTGGTTGCACTGACACACCCGACGAGGAGCAGTCAGCCAGCCGGTGAGCGCACCTGAGGCTCACTGCCTCGACTTCGAAACACGATGGCAGCATCGTCGTCGCGGGCGGACCCCTGGGCGCGACCCGCTCGTCGGTTGCGAGTCAGGCATCTCGTTGCGCGGTCACGTACCAGTTGTGCGGCATCCCGGGCATCGTCGTAGGAATCACCGGAAGGGTCCAACGGCCGTGATTGGCGTCCGGCTGTCCGGCCTGGGTCAAGGTGGCGCGCCAGCCGCGATCCGCCAGGAAGCGCACCGGGTCGTCCAGCGTCCCGATCCAGGGGGCACCGGCTTGCGCCTGCATCTCCACCCATGACCGAGTCCACGGCGAGGTGAGCACCGCCCCGTTGATGACGTCGAAACCGAGCCGGCTGCCCGGCGCCGCCAGGCGGGTCACCTCGTCGAGAAGCCGCACGATGTCCTCGGCGGCGAGATAGAAGAGAAGCCCCTCCAGCAGCCAGCCCGAAGGCCGGGCTCGATCGAACCCGACCGCGAGGAGTGCCTCGGCCCAGGCTCGCGTCAGGTCCGCTTCGACGGCCTGCCGCGCACACGTGGGGATCGCTCCGGCCGCGCGGAGGACTTCGGCCTTGTCGCGCAGGACCGCCTCGCGGTCGAGCTCGAAGAGGCGGGTCCCGTCGGGCCAAGAAAGCCGATAGGCACGCGTGTCGAGCCCGGCCGCCAGAAGCACGATCTGGCGGATTCCATCGCGCCCGGTGATCGACCCCAGCCAGTCATCGAAATAGCGCGTGCGGAGAACCATCGGCAGGGCGCCGTCAGGTGTTCGTTGCGCCAGCCACGACCTGCCCTCCGGGCCAGCAAGAGCGGCGGCCCAGGGGTCGACGAAAAGACCGTCGCTGCGCTCACTCTCCCCGGCCCGTGCCGCCGCCGTCCAGCGGGCGGTCGACTCCAGGGCGCTCCTGCGCGAGGTGTCGTCGGGCATAGTCGTCCTCCTACGCAGACTCTCTCCGACCGAGGGCGAGATTGGAGTAGCTCCCGACCGCAGGTGACGCTGCTCTTGTCGTCTCAATTGTGGCGCCCGGGGCGCCCTGTGGCCCAGCCTAGCTGCGGATATTCCGCTGCCTGACTTCAACGGCCGCGAGGCTCAGCCCCGCGAAGGCGAGGCAGATCAGCAGCGCCGGCAACGGTGTCGAATCGTTGCGCGAACCTCCGCCGCTGGTGCCCGTGGGCGGCGGGGTTGTGCAGATGGTTGCCGCGGGTAACGCCTGGGCGGGTGACGAGCCGGCACCGATGACCAGCTGCGGCGCCTCCACGGTCGGAGTCGGCGTCGAAGCCGGTGTGGCGCAGGGCGTGGGGGTAGCCGCGGCGGCGGCGACGAACGTCTGGAAGGCCATCTCACCACCCGAAGACCACGAGCCGTCGTCGTTCCACGCCAGGGCACCGGCGTAAGGGTCCGCCGCACAGACAGCGAAGATGAGGCCGGTGCTGAAGACGATGGCGTAGACCGTTGCCGACGTGATGCTGGGCGGGGTCGAGAAGATGAACTTGACCCACCCGGCCGTCGAGGCCGGGGTGGCGGTCGCCGTCGCCAGAACGTCCGCATCATTGGGCGCGCCGCCGGACGTCGTGCCTTCGATCTTCACGGCGAATGACGTTGTTCCGTCTCCAGTCATCCACAGGTCGACCTCAGTCAGCAATCCTGACTTGCCTGCGGTGAAGGTTTGGGCCAGGGGATAGTCCCGAGCGGCGCTTGAGCAGGCAGGATTGAGATCGGTCGAAGGGTTTGATTGATCGCGAACGCCGGAGACGGCAAGGGTCGACCCCGGCATTAGGCCGAGCAGCAATAGACAGACACACAACGCGAACGCACGACGTTTCATCCTCGACAGTCCTCCCCGGTCGATGACAACACCAGAAACCCGGTGACGGTGCGCCAAGTGAACACAGGTCCCTGCGGTGGCTGCGAAGTCACGGATTCCACGGCTGGGACGCCGGAACCGCAGACAATCCCCAGTGCATTTCGCCGCTGCGGAGACCAGTACGATCATATGTTGGCGCGCGTCGCCGGTCCAGGGGGCACGTTCTTGGTCGGGCGGCCTCGATCAGTGCGATGTCGACTCGCCGCGAGCCAGCCTGCGGCGGCGAGTGAGCAGGTAGAAGACCATCGCGAGCGCCGCCAAGAAGTTGACATCGCCGCAGACGAAGGTCAACCACAAGATCAGGTCGTGCGTCTGGGTCAGATGGTATGGGAGTCCATATCCCCGCAGCGCCCCGATAGCCTCCGTGTCGAAGTAGAAGAGCGACTGGGCGACGGCGTAGCCGAGCAGCAGCCAGTAGCCCGCGGATCGCCCTTTGAGGAACAGGCCCACAGCGAGGATGAACCAGACCAGGGTCGCGCCCAGGAGAATGGCCCCACTGCGGCTAAAGGCGGTCCCGTACAGGTGGAGCGTGTATGGGACCTGTGCGACGTAGTTCGCCGCCACTGCGGCACCATAGATCCAGATCAGAGGGGCACGATCGGCCGGGCGAGCATCGATCACCATGGCGCCAATGATGGCATCAACACCTTGCGTCGTCGGCCGTTCGTAGCTCGCGGCCGCTACAGTCAGCCGGCCGTCGCCGGCGCAGCGTCGGTGTGACTTCGTTCGTGCGCCGACGCGAGCAGGCGATTGCGGCGGCGATATTGCACCGCGTGCCTGGCAGGCCTAGCATGGCGGCAGCCGTCTCGGGCGAACCGGTCAGTCCCCGTCAGCCCCGCCCGTAACGGAGCGATGTGTACCGGTTGGGGACCGGGGACGTTGGCGAGGTGGCCGCGGGGTTCGACAGCGGCGTTGGCAGGCCTGTCCGGGATCCGGAACCATGGGCCTGTTGCCACTGCCCGAAGGCCAGAGGAGGGTCTTGGCGTGCTTGGCATCAGGTCCGGCAGATCGACTCGTCCGTCTTGCATCCTGGGTCTCGGCGCAGCGCTTCTGCTTGCTGGATCGGCGCTCACCGTAGCTCCGCCGCCGGTCAGAGCCGATAGCACCGACTACTTGACGCTCGCCGCGTACCCCAACCCGGCGCCTGTCGCGGGCGTTCCGTACGGCATCGAGCTCTACGCCTCCAAGTCCAACGGCGACCCCGACGAATGCTTCTCCGACCACGTCATCCTGATCTACAGCGACACTTCGACCGCCGGGCCCAGTGGCTATGTGTTCAGCGATGGCACCTTGTGCACCCCTCTCGGTGCGTGGGGCGGCGATCTTGGCGAGTACTGGTTCGAGATCACGCCCTATACGTCCGGGCCGCAGACCATAACGGCTTACGACGTCAGCGATACGAGCGTAACCACCGCGACCTTCAACTACACCGTTGCGCCCGGGCCGGCGGCGAGTCTGACGCTCTCGAGCCTTCCGGCAACCGTCGTCCAGGATGCGGGGACCACCATGACGGTGACCGCCTACGACGCGGAAGGCAACCTGGCCACGGGCTACGACGGGACGGTCCTGTTCACCTCGAGCGACTCGGGCGCGTCCGGGAACCGCACGCCGCTGCCCGCCGTCCACGTCTTCGACGCCGGGGACGCTGGGACCTGGCGGTTCGTGCTCAGGTTCGAGACGACCGGGAACCAATGGGTCACCGCCACCGATGGCAGCGACTCGGCCATCACGGCGACCGCCAGCACTAAGGTGAAGCCGGACGACCATTTCGACATACAGGTCGGCGATGAGAAGGCTGGCGCCTACACGTCCTGCACGGTGACGGCCAAGACGGAAACCGGAAGCGCAGACACCGGGTACACCGGCACCGTCCTCTTCACAACCTCCGATCCGAATCCGAATGTCATCCTGCCATCCAACGGAAGCACCCCCGATCAGGTCAAATTCACATCCGGAATGGGCGGGGTGTTCGAGTGCTACGAATTCGACCTGATGTTCTACACGGCCGGCGTTCAGTCACTTACCGCCACCGACACCACATACGGCTTCACCGGATCCGGTTCGGCCGTCATCACCGGCGGTGACACCGCAACTATCTCGCTCGGTGGGCTCCCATCTACTGTCTTCGCCGGCCCCATCCAGGTGACCGTCCGGGCCTTCGACGCCTACGGCAACTGGGGCAGCGACGGCGGACTGAGTTTCACGAGCAGCGACCCGCTGGCCGTTCTTCCCCAGGACTTTTCGTTCCACACCTCCGACTACGGGACGCGCCAGTTCACGGTGACGTTCAAGACGCCGGGGCTGCAGTGGCTGAAGGTGTCCGGCTCCGAAGGCAAGACGACCCTCCAGGGCACCATTTCCACGAACGTCGTTGCTGGGGTGGCGACGCATCTGCTCGTGTCAGGCGTCGAGAACCCCTACCCCGCGGGAACATGGGGATCGGTGACCGTCACGGCGGCGGATGCGTTCGGCAATCCGGATCCGAGATACCACGGCACGGTCCACTTCGCCAGCTCCGATGCCGCGGCGACGCTGCGTCCCGACTACACGTTCCTCCCCACCGACGCGGGAACCGCCACGTTCTCCACCTATTTCGTCGGCAGCGGCAAGATCCTCATACCCCATCCGGCGATCGTTCTTCAAACCGCCGGCACGCAGTCGGTGACCGTGACCGACGCCGCCGACTCCCTTACCGGGACCCAGAGCGGCATCCTGGTTACTCCGGGCGCGGCAACGAGCCTCTCCGTCTCGGGCCTGACCTCGCCGCGGGCAGCCGGTGCTGCGGGCACGGTCACCGTTATAGCTCTCGATGACTACGGCAACACCGCCACCGGCTACACCGGCACCGTCCATATCAGCAGCAGCGATGGCGCCGCCGTGCTGCCGGCCGACCACACGTTCACCGGCGCCGACGCGGGCATTCACAGCTTCACCGTGACACTCGAGACCTATGGCACCCAGTCGGTCACCGCGACTGACGCTGCCAATTCCCTCGCCGGCAGCGAGAGCGGGATCGCGGTCGGATACCACACCACCACGTACCACGCCTCGACCACGCCGGCCCGGGTCCTGGACAGCCGCCCCACAGGCAGCGGTCACACCAACATCGGCCTCGCGGGCAAGTTCACCGCCGGTACAGTCCGGACGTTCCAGGTGACGGGCGTTATCGGGGTGGGCGCGAGCAAGATCGCCGTCCCGACCAACGCCACCGCGGTCACGGGCAACCTGACCGTGGTCGGTGAGACGGCGGCCGGCGTGGTCGCCCTGGGTCCGACGATGACCCCCACCGGCGCCACGACCACGATCAACTTCCTTGTGGGCGACACGCGGGCCAACAACGTGACGCTGGGCCTTGGACCGAACGGCGCGCTCTCGGCCGTCTACCGCTCCTCGACCGCGGGCGCCACGCTCGATCTCATCTTCGATGTGACCGGCTACTTCACCCCCGATGCGACCGGCGCGACCTATCACACCCTGGCCCCGGGTCGTGTCCTCGACACTCGCGCGACGGGCTCGGGCCACACCAACATCGGCCTCGCGGGCAAGTTCACCACGAAGACGCCGCGCTACTTCAACGTGGCCGGCGTCAAGGGCCTGGGCTGGAGCTCGGCCCTGGTTCCCTCCAATGCCACCGCGGTCACCGGCAACCTGACCGTGACCAACGCCACGAGCGTCGGCTATGTCTCGGTCGGGCCCACGATCGCGGCCGTGCCCAGCACCTCCACTATCAACGTCGCGGCCGGCTCCAACATCGCCAACGGCGTCACCGTGGCTCTCAACGCCGGCAGGCTCGAGGCCGTCTGGGACGGCGTCGCAGGCTCATCGGCCGACGTGCTGTTCGATGTCACCGGCTACTTCACGGCCGACGGGACAGGACTGAGCTACTGTCCAGTCGTGCCGGTCCGCGACCTCGACACCACCATCAACCTGGGTCTCACGGGCGCTTTCGCCAGCGGCACGTCGCGGACCCTCGCAGTCGGCGTTGGCCAGGTCCCCGTCGACGCGGCGGGCATCAGCGGCAACCTGACCGTGGTCAATCCCTCGAGCAACGGCTACGCCTTCATCAGCCCGACCAAGGTCATCAAACCGACTTCCTCGACTATCAACATCACCGCTTCCCACGCCGGCGCCAACGGCTTCGACGTGGCCCTTTCCTTGGGCAGTCTGGCCATAATCTGGGTCGGGGGCGTCGGCTCAACCGCCGACGTCGCCCTCGACATCACCGGCTACTGGAAGTAGCGGGCGGGGCGCCGGGCCCCTTCGAGGTCACAATCGGGCACTACGCTGCCGTCGGTGCAGACCTGGCAGACTCGTACGGCACAGCCGGCCGTCGCAGCCGCGGGCCCCGCTCAGAACGGGCCGATGCCGCCGAGCAGGTTCTGAACGGGCGACTCGTCGCCCTGTTCCTGGGCCTCGACGCGCTCGAGCGCCACGCAGATCGCCAGACCGAGCGGCACCTCGAAGACGGGTGCGATCTGGATTCCGTAACCGTCGCGAATGGTGAACCACATGCGAGACGCGTCTATGACCTGCCCGCCGGCCTGGTCCTTGACCTGGAACTCCCGGTTCGACCAGTTGCCGTGGACCTTGAGCTCCTGGCCGCCGGCGAGGGTGATCTTGAACTTGTCGCCCCCCAGGTGAAAGATCGCCTCCTGGACGGT
>CAZGUS010000128.1:0-6882 GCA_964529245.1 uncultured Anaerolineaceae bacterium | reverse complement strand
TGGAGTTCCACAGCCGCTACGACCGCTTCTACGGCGCCTTCATCCACGACCCGCTGGCGCTGGCCGCGGCGCTGGATCCGTCGCTCGTTCGGACCGAGGCGGTGACCGTGGACGTGGAGCTGGGCGGCCGCCTGACCACGGGTGAGACCGTGACCGACTGGCGCCGCGTGTGGGGCCGGCCGCCGAACGTGGACGTGGCCGTGGAGGCTCAGATCGACCGCTTCTTCGAGCGGTTCATAGCGAGGGTCGGCGCTCTGGCCGCCGGGAGCCGAGTCTCCTGACTCCTCGCGGCGCCCGGCGCCGGGTTGCGCGGTGCGTTCCGGCTGGCGTCTGGGTGCCGGACCTGGCAAGCTGTCGAGGCGCGGCACCCGAACATCCCGACCTGGCCGCGCCGACTGCTGGAGGTCTGCGATGAGCTTCGATTGGCTTCACGTTTGTACGGCGAACGACGCAACGGCGTGCGTTCAACCCGTGCAGGTCGCCTACCTGGCGGCCCTGCTGATCGGAGTGGTCATCTTCGCCGTCGCTCTCGCGCGGAGCCGCCAGCTTCGGACGGCGACCCTGGCGCTGATCCCGGTCGCCATCGCGATCAACATCGCCATGGGCTCGATCGTCTCCTACCTCAAGCTGCCGATCTACCTCGACTCGATCGGCACCGTTCTGGTAGGCGTCCTGTGCGGACCGCTCGCCGGGGCGCTGACCGGGCTGCTGTCGGACCTCATCTGGTCGATCCTGCCGCTGCCGGGCGGCGGCGGCCCGACCATCGCCTTCTTCGCGCCCGTCGGCGGCGTGATCGGTCTGATGGCCGGGTTCTGGGCCAGTCGCGGCGTCTTCCGGCTGCGGTCCGGCGACGAGCGGGTCGGTTCGTTCCTGGCGCTGGCGACCGGTGTCGCCGCGGCTGCCGTCGCCCTACTGGCGATCCAGCAGACGGCCGGCATTCCAAACGCCGGGGGCAGCGCGGACGATCAGAACCGGTTCGTGGTCATGTCGGTCTGCATCGCCGTCTTCGCCGTCGTCGTGGTCCTGGTCTCGCGGCGAACCATCTTCGCCTTCAAGCCCGACGACCGGCGCATCCTGCCTTCGCTGTCGGTCGCCACCGGGCTGGCCGCCGGCGTTCTCGTCCTGGCCGTCCTGCGCCTGCTGTTCGCCCCCGCCGGCTACTTCTCCACCGTCAACGGCGACCCGAATTTCCTGAACGGCCTGAACCTGTCCGGGCTCGCCCTGGCCGACCCGGCCGCCATGATCGGCGCCCTGGTCGTGGCGGCGCTGGCCGCCCTCGGCGCCGGCTACTGGGCGTCGCGCGGCGAAAATGCCCGCCTGTTCCCGGTGTGGATCGGCGGCCTGACCACCGGGCTGGTCGCGGCCGCGATGTCGGCGCCAATCGCGGCGGGCGTCTTCGGCGGCGTGACCGGCGGCGGCACCGATGCCCTGGTGGCGCTCTTCCGAACTCTCGGCCTCAACGTCTTCCAGTCGGCGTTCGCGCAGGGGCTGACGAGCGACCCGCTCGACAAAACGATCAGCTACACGGTCGTCTTCCTGATCCTGGCCGCGCTGCCGGTCTCGGTTCGCACCATGTTCAGCCACGGCGAGGAAACGGTCGCCGAGTGAGCCTGCGGACATTGCCGGGGCCGGCCGAGGCGCGATCGACCGGCGCCGACTCCAGATGAGCGCTCGAGCGACCGGTTACTTCCGACCGGGCGCCTCCTGGCTGCACCGGCGCAACCCCGTAACCAAGCTGATGGCCCTGCTGTGGGTCATCCTCGCCGCGTTCCTGCTGCCGCCCCCGGCGCTCGTCGGGCTGGTCCTCCTGGTTGCGTGCCTGGCGGCCTCGGTCGGGCTGCTTTGGGCGGTGGTCCGAAGCCTGCGGGTTCCGGCCCTGCTGTTCGCCTCGATCCTGCTGGTCAACGCGTTCTTCTATCCGGGCGCAAAGGACGCGCTGGTGTCTTTCGGCCCGCTGGCCGTCACTCGCGAAGGTCTCACCTTCGGGGTCGTGTCCGCGGGTCGGCTGCTCGTGGCCTTCTCGGCGTCCATCCTGTTCCTGTTCACGACGCTCGCCGACGATCTGCTCGAAGGGCTCGTCGAGCGCGGGGCGAGCCACCGCATCGCCTTCGTGATCCTGTCCTCGGTCCAGATGGTCCCGCGTCTGGCGGACCGGGCCGGCGCGATCCTCGAAGCGCAACAGGCCCGCGGCCTGGATGTCGGCGGGTCGCTGCCGAGCCGGGCGAGGGCGCTCGTGCCGCTGGCGGGACCGCTCCTGCTGGGATCGCTGATCGACGTCCGCGAGCGAACCTTCGCCCTGGAGGCCCGTGCGTTCGGGGCGCGGCCGAACCGGACGGCATATCGGCTGGTCGCAGATCCGCCGCTGGATCGCGCGCTGCGCTGGCTGATCGCCGCCGCGACGGTCGGTGTCGTGGCCGTGGCGATCGCGAGGCCGTTCGGTTGAGCGCCGCGGGGAGTGGCACGACAACGGGGAGCGCCGCGGGGAGTGGCGCGGCGAGTGGCGCGGCGAGTGGCGCGGCCGGTGTCGCCCTCGACGGTGTCTCGGTGCGGTATCCGGGACGGGGCGACGCGGCACTGGAGCTGTCGCTCCGGGTCGAGGCCGGGGAGTTCGTCGGCGTGGCCGGTCGCACCGGGGCGGGAAAGTCGACGCTGGCCCTGACCGCCGGCGGCTTCGTGCCGCGCGTGGTTCGGGCCCGGGTCGCCGGAACGGTCCGGATCGGCGGCGTTGACGGCCTGGCCTCCGGCGGCTCCGACCTCGCCGGGGTGGTAGGGATCGTCTTCTCCACTCCCGCCAACCAGCTCTCCGGCTCGAAGCCGACCGTGCGCGAGGAGCTCGCTTTCGGGCTCGAGAACCTGGGCGTGCCGCGCTCGGAGATGGACGGACGCATCGACGCCGTGCTCGACCGGCTCTCGATCGCGCACCTCGCGGATCGGGACCCGTTCGCACTCTCCGGCGGTGAGCAGCAGCGGGTGGCCATCGCCAGCATCGTCGTGATGGGCACGTCCGTGCTGATCCTCGACGAGCCGGTCGCCCAGCTCGATCCGGCCGGCAGCAGGGGCGTGACCGCGTTGATGCACCAGCTCGCCGCCGAAGGTCGGGCGATCCTCTGCGCCGAGCACGACCCGGGAGTGTTATCCGCCACCGACCGCTGCCTGGTGCTCGAATCCGGTCGAGCCGTCGCCCTCGATCGGCCGGGCGCGGCGCTCGGGTCGGCCGTCCAGGGGCCGCTCGGGCTGGAGCCGCCGACTCTCGTCGCCCTGGCGGAGCTGGCCGGCGTGCCGCCCGATCGCGCCTTCGACGAAGCTGCCGTCGCCGCCGCCCTTCGCAACCTGAGTGCGCCGTCCAGGGCCCGGCTGCCGGAGCCGCGCGGCGATGGTTCGGTGGCCGCGCTCGGCTGGTCGCCGCTGCGCCGCGAGGCGACGCCGACGATTGCCGCGCGCCGCCTGGCCCATCGCTACCCGGGCGGGCCCGAGGTTCTGCACGGCGTCGACCTTGTCGTTCGGCCGGGGGAGTCGGTCGCCATCGTCGGCCAGAACGGCTCGAGCAAGACGACGCTGGCCAAGCATCTCAACGGCCTGCTTCGACCGGACTCGGGCAGCGTCGAGATCGATGGCTCCGACATCCGATCGACAGCCGCCGGCGCGATCGCTCGAACCGTAGGGTTCGTGTTCCAGAATCCCGACGACCAGCTGTTCAATCGGTCGGTCGAGCGCGAGGTGGCCTTCGGGCCGCACAACCTGGGACTCGATGGCCGGCTGGCGCGCGAGCTGGTGGATCGGGCGCTCGAGCTGGCCGGTCTGGCCTCCGTTCGAGCCGTCAACCCGTACGACCTCGGGCTGTCGGTGCGCAAGCTCGTGGCCCTCGCCAGCGTGCTGGCCATGGAGCCGGCCGTGCTCGTGCTGGACGAACCGACCACCGGCCAGGACGGCCCGGGCGTGGCCCGCATCGGCGGCATCGTCGAGGCCTACCGGCGGGCCGGTCGAACCGTGATAGCCATCAGCCACGACATGGAGTTCGCCGCCTCCCATTTCGAGCGGATCGTGGTGATGCGCGCCGGCGAGATCGTGGCCGATGCCCCGCCGGCCGAGATTTTCGCCTCCGGCAGCGAAACGTTGCTCGCGTCGACGGGGCTCGTGGCCCCGGTCTGCGCCCGTCTCGGCGCGCGTCTCGGTCTTGGCTCGACGCCGACGATGACGGATCTGCTCGCGCGGTTGCGGACCTCGGCGGATCGGTGATCGCCACTCTGCCACCGCGCGCGCCGCGCCCGCGCCGCCACTCCGCCCCGACGCCGCGCGGAACAGGTAGCCTAGGTGGCGATGCGCGTACTCGTCCTCAACCCCGGGTCAAGCTCTCTCAAGTCGAGCGTCGTCGAGTCGTCGGACGGCCTGGCGGCTCGTCCGGACGCGGCCGACCCGATGGCCTCGGTTCATGCCCGCCCCACGGTGAAGGCGGCGCCGCCGCCGATTGCGCAGGCGGACATCGACTGGGGCGTGGACGCCACGGCCGACAGCGACCCGGCCGACGACTTCCGCCGCCTGCTCGGCCGCATCGAGGCCGAAGGCGCCGCGGCCGACTCGCTGGGTGCGGTCGGCTATCGCGTCGTCCACGGCGGCAGTCGCTTCCGCCAGGCGGTGCTCGTGACGCCCAAGGTGATCGATGAGATCGACGAGCTGCGCAGTCTGGCGCCGCTCCACAACGGCGTCGCCGTGGCGACGATGAAGGCCGGTCTGGCCGCCCTCCCGCATCTGCCCCACGTCGCGGTCTTCGACACCGCCTTCCATGCCACGTTGCCCGAGGACGCGTACCGATATGCCGTCCCCGAGCGCTGGTATCGAGAGTGGGGCGTTCGACGCTACGGGTTCCACGGCATGTCGGTGGAGTGGTCGGTCGAGCGCGCGGCCCAGCTCCTGGCGAGCCCCGTCGCGACCCTGCGCCTGGTGGTGGCTCACCTCGGCAGCGGCTGTTCCGTCACTGCGACGGACGGCGGGCAATCTGCCGCCACCTCCATGGGCATGACGCCCCTCGAGGGCCTGATGATGGGTACCCGGAGCGGCTCGATCGATCCGGGCATCTTCTTCTACCTGCTTCGAAACCACCGCCTCGACGGCGATGAGCTGGAAGATCAGCTCGACCATCATTCGGGGCTGCTCGGCGTTTCGGGACTGACCTCCGATATCCGCGAACTGCTGGCGAAGGAAGCCTCCGGCGACGAGCGGGCGGCGCTAGCGCTCCAGATGTTCGTGCGACGCGCGGCCGAATGCATCGCCGCGGCTGCGACCTCCTTGCCGGTTCTGGACGGCATCGTCTTCACCGGCGGCATCGGCGAGCACGCCGCGGGGATCAGGTCGCGCATCGTGGCCCGGCTGACGTCCATCGGCGTCGAGCCGATTGCCGACCTGCCCACGCTCACGGACACGGTGATCAGCTCGCGAGGCAGCTCACCGGCGGTCTTGCGGATCGAGGCGCGCGAGGATCTGGTGGTCGCGGGGGCCGTCGCCCAGCTGGTCGTGGTCGGCCGAGCCCGGGACTAACCTTCGCCCGGCGCCGCCGCCGAACCGGATGCCTACAGCTCGCCGGAGAGCTGGGCGAAAGCCCGCACCAGCGCCTTACGCGCCGCGGTCGCGGGGAAGGGCGCCAGCGGCAGGGCGTCCGTGATCGAGCCGCCGTCGAACCGGACGCGGCGAGCCAGCTCGGCCAGGGCGGAGAGGTCCGCCAGCTGCCCCTCGACGAAAGTGCGACCCACCACCTCTCCGTGACCTGGCACGACGGGGCCATGAGCCACGTCGAGCATCCGGCCGACGGTCCCCGGCCAGTCGAGCGGGTAGGAATCCTCGAACGAGGGCGGGCCGCCCTGCTCGACCAGATCGCCGGCGAAGACCACGTGCACGTCGGGCACGACCACGACCACGTCGTTGTCGGTGTGCCCGCGGCCGAAGTGCGTGAGCGCGACGATCCGGCCGCCCAGGTCCAGTTCCACGCTCTCGCGGAAGGTCTTCTCCGGCGGCGTGATTCGCGTTTCGACGTATTCCGGCCCGACTTCCGGCATCGCGGCGGCCAGCGCCACCTGGGCCGTGCGGCTGTCCTCTCGGAGCCGTGTGGCGCATCGCTCGTGGCCCCAGATATCGCACGGGATGAAGGCGTAGTTGCCAAATGCGTGGTCGTAGTGGTGGTGTGTGTTCACGACCCGCATCGGTGTGGAGGTGACCCAGCGGATCTCGTCCATCAACTCGCGGCCCTGCCGCTCCGAGCTTCGCGTGTCGATGACGAGCGAGTCGCGATCGCCCACGACCAGCCCGATCGTGACGTTGTAGTCGGAGTAGCGGCGGGCGAAGACGCGGTCGGCGACCTCGCGCCACATTCGATTCGCGCGCGACGCGGCCGGGCTCGTGTAGTAGCTCATCGGCTCACCGCGCGCGGACGCAGAGGCACAGCCGTGGGGCCAACGCGTCGACGCCAGCGCGCATGAGTAGCTCCCCTGAAAGGCCTTGCCGGACTTGGCCCGCCGGGGCCGGTCCGGCGACGATGGATCGAGCGGGACGGATTCTCGTTCGACCAAAGATACCCCGTCGGCGGCGGAAGAACAGCGCCGACCGGGGCGTTCATCGCCCCGAGTCGGGGACGGGTCAGCCCTGGGCCGAGTCGGAGGCCGTCGCCGGAGCCGGAGCCGAACCGTCGGCTTCGGCATTCCCGGCCGCTTCGTCGGCAAGCGCGTGGGCAACCGTGTCGAGCGAGAGCAGGGCGCACTTGAGTCGAGCCGGGCTGATTTCGATGCCGATGAGGTCGAGCAGATTGTCGGGCGTCATGGCTTCGACCTGTTCGACCGTCTTGCCCTTGATCTCGTCGGTCAGGAGCGAGGCGCTGGCCTGGCTGATGGCGCAGCA
>CAZGUS010000127.1:0-6944 GCA_964529245.1 uncultured Anaerolineaceae bacterium | reverse complement strand
AGATCGGCCTGGGATCGGGCCAGACGAGCCGCGTCGATGCCGCCCGCCAGGCCGTGGCCAAGGCGATCGCCTTCCACGGCCCCGAGTCGCTGGTCGGCGCCGCGTGCGGATCGGACGCGTTCTACCCGTTCCCCGACGCCGTCGAGGTCTGCCTCGAAGCCGGCGTCAGCGCCTTTGCCCAGCCCGGCGGCTCGATACGCGACGCCGAGGCGATCGCCGTCGCCGAAGCCGCCGGCGCCGCGATGATGGTCACCGGAGTGCGCCACTTCCGGCACTGAGCCGGCCGCGCCGGCGCGACGGCGTCCTGTAGCGCCCGACCGCTCGGCGTGTTTCAGCCACTGCCCGTACCGGCTGCCTCCGCCGGCGGCACGGTCGGGCTGTGCCACGACGGCGAGACTTCGGTCCGGAAGGTCGCGATCGTTCGGCTGACCGCCGAGGAGGCGAACAGAACCGAGTAGGCGGCCCACGCCGCCGGTGGCACCACCGCCAGTGCCGTCGCGCAGACCGCGGCGCCCGCGCCCACGGCGGCGGCCGTGGCGCCGACGAAGCGACTCTGGCAGTGGACGCGAGCCTGCGGTGGAGCGAGGCGGTAGAGGCGCTCGTTGGTTGCCAGCGCCCCGGCGTTGCCGGCGCCGTTGAAGAGCGTCGCGCCGACGACCAGGAAGGCGGGCGCGAGAGGATTGGCCGGGACGGCGGCGGCGCAGCACAGCCCCGCCGCAGCTCGAAGGAGGAAGCTGGCTCGAAGCACGCGGCTCGACGAGCCTCCCAGGAGGAACGACCCGGCCGCCAGGGAGCCCGCCAGCGCGCCTGCCGCTGCGGCGCCGGAGAGGGCGACGGCGAAGCCGGCCGACATCCCGAGCACGTTGAGGGCGTACAGCGATTGGGAAGGTATGAGGCCCTGGCCGAAGGAGGCGATTGCGCTGGCGTTCGTGAAGCGGCGGAACGCCGGCGGCATCTCGGTGCCCGCGGCCGTTTCGCGGGCCACGAGCACGCGGCCCGGACGGGGCAGGCGGGCCACGGCCAGCGGCGTGAGGGTCGACGCGAATCCACCGACCATGAAGAAGGCGACGTAGGCCCACAGCCCGATCGCGCGCGTGCCCGCGTCGAGGGCGACGCCGGCGGGCAGCAGCAGAGCGGTCGAGAGAGCCATCGTGAGGGCGCCCATTCGCGGTCCCACGAGGCGGCGTTCGGCATCGGGCAGGACGACGGCCGTCCACAGCGTGATGTTCGAGCCGGACAGGACGCCCGCGGTCTGGCCGATCGCCACGGTCACCGAGACGAGCGCGATCCCTTCGAGGTCGCCGATGGCCCCGGCGGCCAGCCCGGCCACGATGGCCGCCAGCACGAAGCCGCGCATCTCGGCGATTGCCAGACCCAGCGTCAGCCCGCGCAGATTGCCCTTCAGGCGGAGCAGCAGCCGCGGTGCAAGGGCCTGCAGCGCCGCGCCCGCAACCGGCGTGGCTCCGACCGCTATGACCAGGGCCGCGGGCGCGCCGAGCCGCAACAGCAGCGGCACGAAGAGCGCGTCCGAAGCGTAGGAAGCGGTGAACGCCTGGCCCACGGCGATCGCCTGGAAGGGCCGGTAGTGCGCCGAGGCGAAGGCGCGCCAACGGGTGAACTGGGGTAGGTGCATCGCCGACAAGAGTACGCCGCCGCCGAGATGGGCCCGGTCTGGCCGGCGTCCGCCCGAGCCGACCCGGCGGCTTCGAGCGGCAATGCGGTCGTTCCCATCTGTCGGCCGCGCTAGACTGCCCCAGTCGCCGTTGTCCGCTGGATGTGGAGGCTGGGTTTCGTGCCACCGTCGACACACGGCAAAGGGGGGACGAGCGGTTCTTCGGGTCCGAATGGCCAGCTCGCCGGTCCGGTCGCGGCCGGCAATCTGACCACGGCCGCCGGCTCCGGCCTGCCCCTGCCTCGCTCGGAGCTGCTCCTGGCCGGCAAGAGCATCGTGCGGTCGATGCGGCGGGTGACGCACGGCACGGACCAGGTCGGGAAGGGCGCGGGCGACGCCGATCGCCTGATGTCCGATGCCGATCGCATCGGAGCCCTGGCCAGCATCCTGGCTCCGGCAACCGGCCTGGCTACCCTGGCCTCCGGGGCGTCGGGAGCGGGCACCGACGCCGTCTCGGCGGCGGAGGTCGTGGATCGGCTGCGCCTCAATTTCGGCCAGCTCGGCTACATGCAGGGCGTGCTCGATGAGAACCTCTGCCAGGTCGACGGGCAGCTCGAGGGTCCGGACGGATTCCTGGGGCGCCCGGCGGCGGGCGATGAGCCGGGGTCGCCGGCGGATCCGGCGTCCCTCACGGACGACGAGCTTCGCGATGCCCGGGCGGTCTGGTCGGCCCGCGCCGACCTGGACTTCGACGCGCTGATCCGGGCCCAGGAGGAGATGAGCGATCTCGACGATCGCCGCCGCAACCTGGATCACCAGGTCGACGCCGTGAGCGATCTGCTGGCACGCCTGGACGACGCGGGGACGGCGCCCGTGCCGCGGCATCTGGGCGACACGCTGTGCTACGGCCTCGGCTGGCACCTCGCCGGAGATCCGCCGCGAATGTGGGCCGCTCTGCGCGAGAACCGATCGCGGGTCCTGGCCTCGGCCGGCTCCGCGCCGGGGACGAACGAGGCGCCGGCGGCCGCCCAGGGCTCGGCGGCAGCTCGGGCGCTGGCGTCCGCGCCGCCACCGAGGGCCATGCCGTTCGCCGAGTGGGCCGCCGCAAACAAGATCGAGGGCGGGAGGCTGGCGATCCTGCAGGTCCTGGCCGGCCTGGAGCGCTGGTGCGGCTTCTACGACGCCCTGACCGGCACGCTGGCGCGCCATCTCCTGGAGCTTCGGGTTCGTGCCGACACGACCAGCGCCGCCTGCCGCGCGCTATCGGCCGAGCTGCAGCGGCGAACGCTGGGCGGGGGCGAAGGCTAGGTTCGAATTCGGCCGAGAATCAGCCGAGGCTGTCCAGATCGGCCTCGATCGGCTTGCGGTCTTCCGGATCGGCAATGGCGGCGGCTGCCTCGTGACCCCGCGCGAGCCAATCCTTCGCCGCGACTTCGTCGCCGGCCAGGGCGGAGGCGCGGGCGAGACCTTCGTAGGCGCCCGCGAGGTCCCAATCCTCGGCGCCTGCCGCGCCCTCGAGCAGCGCCAGGCAGCGGCGCGCATGCCAGAGCGACGGTTCGGCGCGACCGGCCACCGCGTACGCGCGAGCGCACATCCACTCGCCGCGAGCGAGGTTGACCACGCTGCCGACGCGCCCCCAGTGGTATCGCGAGGCGTGCGCGGTGTGGATCATCTCGTCGGTCTGCTCGGCAGTCCGGGATTCCAGCTCGATGAAGCGCCAGACCTCGTTGTAGAGGCCGGCTGCGAGCTTGCGTTCTGTCTCGGCATCCAGATCGGGCATGCTGGTCGGCGGCATCGAAACTCCCAGGTCGCTGGGGCCCGCCGGCCCGGCTGCCGGCGCCCGCCCACGCGGTTGAGCCGAAGGGTACCCGGCAACCGGTGCCGAACGCCAGACTTCGAACCGCCAGCCGCGCCTGCGCCCGGCCACTGGGGCGGCCGCCTGCTACCATCGGGCGCCATGAGCTCCGACGATCGCTTCTACATCACCACGGCCATCGCGTACGCCAACAACAGGCCCGGCCTCCACACCCTTTACGAAGTCGTGGGCGCGGACGTCCTGGCGCGATGGCACCGCATGAAGGGCGATCGGACGAAGTTCCTCACCGGCATCGACGAGCATTCGGTCAACATCGCGCAACGCGCCGCCGAGCTGGGCAAGACGCCAAAGGAATTCGTCGACGAGAACGTGGCGCTCTTCAAGACGGCCGAAGACGCGCTCCTCATCAGCCCGGATCGCTTCATCCGGACGACCGATCCGGACCACGTCCGGGCCGCCCAGGAGATGGTCCGGCGGGCCTATGCCAACGGCGACATCTACGTCGGCAACTACGAAGGCTGGTATTGCCCGGCCGAGGGCTTCAAGGCCCCCTCCGACGTGATCGAGACGGCGCAGGGTTTCCGCTGCCCCAACCACCCCACGGTGGACCTGCAGTGGCTCTCTGAGCACAACTGGTTCCTGCGCCTGTCGGCCTACCAGGAGCGCCTCGAGAAGTTCTTCGAGGAGCATCCGGACTTCGTCCAGCCCGACTTCCGGCGCAACGAGATGCTCGGGTTCATTCGAGGCGGTCTCGAGGACTTCTCGATCAGCAGGTCCGGCGCCTCGTGGGGCATCCCTTTCCCGATCATGCCCGACGGCTCCTCCGCGCAGCTCGCCGACGGCAGCTGGAACCCGGAGGCCGGCACGATCTACGTCTGGTACGACGCCCTGATCAACTATGTCACCGGCGCCGGCTTCCCCGACGACATGGCGGAGTTCGGGCGGTGGTGGCCGGCCGACCTGCACGTCATCGGCAAGGACATCGCCCGCTTCCACACTATCTACTGGCCGGCCATGCTCTGGAGCGCCGGGCTCGAGGCGCCGCGCCACGTCTGGGTCCACGGCTGGCTGCTGGCCCAGGGCGAGCGCATGAGCAAGAGCATGGGCAACTTCCTCGACCCGGTGGACGTCGTCCGCACCCTCGGTGCCGATGGCGCGCGGTACGTGACGCTGCGCGAGGTACCGTTCGATCGGGATGCCGACGTGTCCTGGGATTCCTTCGTTCGCCGCTACAACGCCGACCTGGCCAACAACTTCGGCAACCTGGTCAACCGCTCGGTCTCGATGGTCAATCGATACTTCGGCGGCGAGCGGCCGGCCCCCGGCCACGGCGCCGTCGAGGCCGCAGCCGCCGAGGCGCTCGCGAGATACCGGGAGCACATCGAGGCGTGCCAGCTCGGCGATGCGCTGGCGGTGCTGTGGGGATTCATCGACGCCGCCAACCGCCAGGTCGACCTCGACCAGCCGTGGGTCCTGGCCAAGGAGATGAAGGCCGGCGTCCAAGGCAAGGCCGAACGCCTGCGCGAGGTTCTGGGCAATCTGATCGAGGCCTGCCGGCTGGCCGGGCTTGCCGTCGCCCCGTTCATGCCGACCGCGGCGCCCAGGGTACTTGCCCAGCTCGGGTACGAGTATCCATACGCTGCCGACGGCACCGGCGGGCCCGGTGTGCTGCACCTCCTGGAGTGGGGAGCCGGGTTCGTTCCGGGCGGTCACGTGGCGACGGCCGAGCCGCTGTTCCCCCGGATCGAGACCGAGGCCGCGACCCCGGCAGCGGGCTAGCTTCCGGCGGCCCGAGATGCGCCTGATCGACAGCCACGCCCATCTCCAGTCTGATCCGTTCGAGACCGATCGGGCGGCCGTGGTCGAGGCATCCTTCGAGGCCGGCGTCGAGCGGTTGCTCGTGCCCGGCTGGGACGCTGGCTCGTCGGAGCGGGCGCTCGCGATGGCCCGGGCCGACGCCAGGATGGACGCCGCCGTCGGCGTCCATCCGCACGACGCCGCGGCCTGCTCCGAGGCCGATTGGGAGCGGATCGTGCGCCTGGCCGCCGATCCGCGCGTTGTGGCGATAGGGGAGACCGGCCTCGACTTCGATCGGCTGCACTCGCCGCGGGACACGCAGCTCGCCAACCTGCGGCGCCACCTGCGCCTTTCCCTGGACACGGGCAAGCCCTCGATCCTGCACTGCCGGTCAGCGGCGGGGCAGCGCGACGCCCAGGACGCGCTGCTGGCCGAGCTGCGCGCGGCCGGCTTCAGCGGATCGGCAGGATCTGCGGTCCGCGCCGCCTTCGGGGATCGCCCGCCGGCGGTGCTCCACTCCTTCTCGGGGCCGCTCGACTACGCCGAAGCCGCGCTCGAGCTCGGGCTCGCCATCGCGTTCGGCGGCCTGGTCTTTCGGCGCGGAGAGGAAGTGTCGGCCGACGTTGCGCGGCTCGTCCCCGCGGAGCGGCTGCTGATCGAGACCGACTCCCCGTATCTCGCGCCGCCCGGGGTTCCGCGCGGCTCCGTACCCGGCTTCGAGGGCCGGCGCAACTCTCCGCCGTGGGTTCGCGTGACCGCGGAGTGGCTGGCGCAGCAGCGCGGCCAGAGCCCCGATAGCATTGGGTCGGGCCTCGTCGCCGCGTACGACGCCACGTTCCGGAGCCGCGCCCGGAGCTGAGCGTCCCGGCTCGAGCGGCCCCGATATTCAGCCATCGAGGAGTAACCCATGACCGACCGCAGCTTCCAGCTCGCCAACGACAGGTCGCGAGAACGCCTTGCGTGCCTGGTCGAGACTCTGAGGCCGGCGCAGCTGGCGGTCGATCTGGGCGGCGGCTGGACCGTTGCCTCGGCCATTGCTCACACCGGGTTCTGGGACCGCTGGCAGGCCGCCCGCTGGACGGAGGTGCTGGCCGGGCGGTGGTCGGCGGACGACGAGTCGGTTATCGCGGCCGAGCATCTGGCCAACGTCGCGCTCGATCCGTACTGGGCAGGCGTCGCCGCGGAAAGAGTCGGCCCGCTGGCGCTCGATGCGGCGACCGAGCTGGACGCGCTGATCGCCGCCGCACCGGACGCGACGGTCGAGGCCCTGGCCGGAACCTCGAGCGCCTATCTGCTCAATCGCCACCGCCATCGCGACGAGCACCTGGACCAGATCGAGCGGGCGCTCGCCGCCGACCGTCCCGCCGCCGCGCCGGTCGATCGCTCTTTCGACGCCCGCAACGAGGCCAGCCGGGCTCGACTGAGCGAGTTCCTCGGAGGGCTCTCCAGAGCGGATCTGGCGCTGTCGCGCGGCGATGGGTCGTGGACCGTGGGCCAGACGATCGGGCATCTCGCGTTCTGGGATCGCTTCCTGGCGGCGCGCTGGCGATCGGCCATGGCGGCCGGACCCGCCGAGCAGCCCGGCGCGATGCCGCATGAGACCGCCGACCTCATCAACGACGCCCTGCCGCCGACGTGGCTTACGTTCGCCTCGAGCTCGGCCGCGGCGGCGGTGGCCGAGGCGATCGAGGCCGCCCAGACGGTCGATCGGCTGATAGC
>CAZGUS010000126.1:0-6967 GCA_964529245.1 uncultured Anaerolineaceae bacterium | reverse complement strand
GCCGAGCTTGTCGACGTCGGCGGTCAGGATGACCTTCACGCGAAAGATTCCTCCTTAGAGATGAGCGATCGGACTTTCGATCCGAGCTCTGCTTTGGCGATCAGCCGGCCGGCCGAGTCGATGGCATCGGGCAGACGGCGAATGATCCTTCTTACCGGTGCGGGGGTGAGCCGTCGCACCTGATCTATGTCCCGCCGGAAAGCATCCCGGTCGATGGCGAGTTCTTCGAGCTTTTCCTCGAGTATCTCGTCGGGAATGCCGTCGAAGAATACTTCTACTGCGAGGATAACCACAGCCAGGTCGTCCAGCCCGCCCAGAATCGGAATGTCATCCGGGATCAAGTCTCGCCCCAGGAGCACATAACCTGCGGCTCCAAGGAGAATGACCTTGCGGCTGGACGGAATCCGCGAGTCGAGAACGAGAGCCCAGACGAGCCGGGCATACATCGGCGTGCGGCTGGCGAGCGGCATGAAAGAGAGCCATTTGAGGGCGCGCATGAGCCCTCCTTTGCGGCGCCGCCGCCTGCCGGTTGGTGCGACTCGACCCTTGCTCGCCATCAGTCCTCGCCCCTCCGGGCAACCCAACTCACGAGTCCGCTCCGGGGAATCGTGAGTCTATCAGGCGCGACTGTGGACAACGAGTCCGAGAACGGCTTCGCCCTGGGCGGGGCGACTCCCAGGCCTGCTGCTCTCGAGCCCGATCCAGTTCGCGGAAGCGCCGTCGCGACGGCTTCGCGCAAGGTACGATCAGAGGCGTGAGAGCCTGCCGGAGCAGCCGATGAGGGGGCCGTTGGGCCGCGGTGCGCGATCGGCTGTCCGTGTCGCACCGACGCTCGACGCGACCGCGTCGGACGGCGACCCCGGCGCGCCCCAGCCCGACGCCACGGTGCCCGAATCGGCGGCGCCCGCATCTACCTTGCGGCGCGACCCGATCGCGTGGCTGATCGCGCTCCTCGGCATCTTTGTCGTGTGCTATTCGGTGTGGTGGATGTCCGGTCTGGGCGACACGCACCTGGCCGATCGGTTCGCCGGCGCGGCCTCGGTGCCGGGCGGCCTGCTCGTGCTCGCCGGTGTGATAAGGCTGCGCCGCGCAGGACACCTCGATCCTCGGACGCGCACGGCCTGGTCGATCATGGCCCTGGCGCTGGCCAGCTACGGCATCGGGGCGCTCGTTCACTTCGCCACGAGCGCCTACCCCGGCATCGGCTTCCTCGCCCCGGCCGTCCCGGTCTTCGAGATCGCCTGCTATCCGATGGCCTGGTTCGCGCTGGCCATACTCCCAAGGCCGGCACGAACCTTCTACGACGACCTGCTGTTCGGCCTGGACATCGCGATCGTGGCCTGGTGCGCCTCGATCCTCATCTGGCATTTCATCCTGTACCCGGCCGGCCGGGCCGCGGGCGCGGACGCGGCGACCCTCCTCAGCGCTGCCGTCTACCCGGTGGCCGACCTCTCACTCGTATTCACGATCGGCGCCATCGTCCTGCGAGGTCTCCGGACGAGCAGCCGGGCCGCGCTCAGCATCACCGCCGTAGCGCTGACGTTCGTGTTCGTCGGCGACATGATCGCCGGCCTCCAGACGGTTCAGGGCAGCTATGCGCCGGGCGGCATTTCGGGCCTGTTCTACTCGTCGGCCTGGTTCGTGCTTGCGGTGGCGCTGTACGCCCAGTGGCGAGTCAACGACGCCGAGCGATCGTTCCCCGGGCTCACGGGCTACTCGCGCTCCACACCGTGGTTCATGTATCTCGCCGTGGCCGTCGCCTTCATCGCCCCAGCCATCCGCGACTGGAACGACCCCGACATGCTCCGCCAGCACGTCCCGGGCACGGCTTTGCTAATGGCTCTCGTCGTAGCCCGGCTGGCCGTTACGGCAAGCCAGAACGCGACTCTGGCCGCCGCGGAACGCGAACGCCTGGCCGCGGCGGTGGATCAGGCCGCCGAGGCGATGCTGACTACGGATCGAGCCGGCAGGATCACGTACGTCAACCCTGCATTCACGCGCATCACCGGCTATTCCAACGGCGAGGCCATTGGGCTCCGGCCGGACTTCCTGCGCGAGGATTCGGATCCTGATCGACTGGCCGAGATGGCTGCTGCCCTGGGGCGCGGCGAGAGCTGGGAGGGTCGGCTGACCGAGAGACGCCGCGACGGCAGCGTGGTCGAGGTAGACCTGGCGGTGGCGCCCCTGCGAGACGCGACGGACGCAGTCGTCGGCACGGTCGAGGTGGCTCGCGACATCTCTCGCGAGCGGGCGCTCGAGGCCCAGCTCGCCCAGGCCCAACGGATGGAGGCCGTGGGACGGCTCGCCGGCGGCATAGCCCACGATTTCAACAACATCCTGACCGCGATCAGCGGCTTCTCCGAGCTCGCCTCGGCCGAGGTGCCGCTGGAGGGTCCCGTCGCCGACGACCTCGGCCAGATTCTCAAAGCCTCGGATCGAGCCGCCGCGCTCACCCGGGCGCTCCTGGCATTCAGCCGTCAACAGGTCATGCAGCCGCGCCCGGTCGACCTGAACGAAGTCCTGGCCGGCCTGACCCCGATGCTCGAGCTGCTGACCGGCGAGGACGTGAAGCTGGAGATCGAGGCGGATCCGGCGCTGGGTCTGGCCCTGACCGACCGATCCCAGTTCGAGCAGGTCATCCTGAACCTGACCGTCAACGCCAGGGATGCCATGCCCGGCGGCGGCACCCTCACCATCGCCACCGCGAACGTCGACCTGGACGCCGAATACGCGCGAACGCACGTCGGCGCGGTCGCCGGCCGGAACGTCCGGCTGACCGTCTCGGACACGGGCGTCGGCATGACGCCGGAGGTCCTGAGCCACGCCTTCGAACCGTTCTTCACGACGAAGGCCCGCGGCAAGGGGACGGGGCTCGGCCTGTCCACCGTAATCGGCGTGGTCCAGCAGAGCGGCGGCGCGGTCGACGTGGCCAGCCATCCCGGCGCGGGTACGGTGTTCACGATCCATCTGCCGCACGTCGAAGGCAGCGCGCTGTCGAGCGAGGCACTCGTCGCCGGTCAGCCGTCGCTCGGAGGCCAGGAGACGATCCTCGTGGCCGAGGACGAGGAGGCCGTGCGGGTCTTCGTCGAACGGGTCTTGAGCCGGGCCGGATACCGCGTCCTGGCGGCGGCCAACGGCCCCGAAGCTCTCGCCACGGCCTCGAGGCTGCCGCACCTGGATCTGCTCTTCACCGACATGGTGATGCCGGGTATGAGCGGCCGCGAACTGTCCGCACAGCTCGCCGCCATCCAGCCCGGGGCGCGGACGCTGTACGCCTCAGGCTATTCCGACGACGCCGTGCTCTACGGCGTGGGCAACGACGGCCGTTCGCCGTATCTCGCCAAACCGTTCACTGCCGAAGGCCTGCTGGGGCGCGTGCGCGAGGTCCTCGACAGCCGCGACTGAGCGCCGGATGCGCGGCGGCGGCGGGCTCCAGGCGGGCGGCGGGCTCCAGGCGGGCGGCTGGCGGGCGGCCCGGCAAGCGGCGGCCCGGCAGGTGCCCCGGTCCGCTTTCGGCGCCCACGACGGCCCAAGTCTGCCCCGGGTCCCCCGGCCCCAGCACCTTGACAATGGAACGGGCGTTCTGTACCCTCGCATCGGAAGGAGGCGCCGGTGACCAAGCACGACGCCGAACGAAAGCGCAAGATCCTGGACTTCATCGCCGCGACGCTGCGCACTCGCGGTTACCCGCCATCCGTGCGTGAGATCGCGGTCGCCGTCGATCTGGCCTCCACCTCGGCGGTTCACCACCACCTGCAGATGCTCGAGCGCGAGGGTTACCTGGAGCGGGGCGCGGCTCAGTCGCGAGCGATCCGCCTCACGCCGCTGGCCGCGATGCACCTGGGCCTGTCGGGCGAACTCATGCCCCAGTCCGCGGCCGCGGAGGCACACATTCTGCCGATCGTCGGCGAGATTGCCGCCGGCGGCCCGATCGAGGCCTACCAGGACGCCTCGGAGAGCATGGCCGTGCCGGACCTGCTCGCCCCGTCGGGCGACGCTTATGTCCTGCGGGTCAGGGGCGATTCGATGATCGACGCCCACATCCAGGACGGGGACTTCGTGCTGATCCGGCCCCAGCAGACCGCGCGCGACGGCGACATCGTGGTCGCGCAGGTGGAGGAGAACTCCGTAACTCTCAAGCAGTTCTTCAAGGAGCAGGGCCGCATTCGCCTGCAGCCCGCCAACTCCGCGTACGCGCCGATGTTCTACTCGGACGTTCGGATCCAGGGGAAGCTGATCGGCGTCATTCGCCGCCTCGATTAGGTCGGTCGCCGCCGGGCGGCAGGTGTCTTTGCGGTCGCCTCGGCCTCGGCTCGCCTGATCGGCGATGGAGGGCGCGAGACGATCGGGTCGAAACATCCACAGCGGATGTCCACACTCTTCCCACAGGGCTGCCGAGTTCGGGGATAGAAGGGCCGCCGGGCGGTCGGTTCGTGGACCGAACGAGCCCCCGGCGAAGTCACCATTGAACTTGCTACAGGTACACCTTCTTCGACCTCACCAGCCAGGCTCAAGGGACCGCCACCCGTGATCGACCGACTGCCGCCCCAGAACCTCGATTCCGAGCAGGCCGTGCTCGGGTCCATCCTCATCGACCGTGACGCCATCATTGAGGTGGCGGACTTTCTCCATCCCGAGGACTTCTACCGCCAGGCCCACGGCCGCATCTTCGCCGCGATGCTGGACCTCTTCGAGCATCGCGAGCCAATCGACGTGGTCACCGTCGCGGAGGCGCTGGAGCGCGCGGGCGAGCTGGACGGAGTCGGCGGAGCGAGCTACCTCTCGACGCTGGGCAACGACACTCCCACCGCAGTTCACGTCGGCCAGTACGGCCGGATCGTCGAGCGGAAGGCGCTGCTGCGGCGCTTGATCCAGGCCGCCGGCAAGATTGCGGCCATCGGCTATGAGGACGGGCCGGACATTCAAGAAGCGATCGATCGCTCGGAAGCCGAGCTGTTCTCGGTCAGCCAGCGCCGCTCCGGCGATGCCTTCAGCGCTCTTCGGACGCTCCTCCACGACGCCTACGACCGGCTCGACTATCTCCACGCCCATCGCGGCGAGATCGTCGGCATCGCCTCGGGCTTCACCGACCTGGACTTGCTCACGACCGGCTTCCAGGCCAGCGACCTGATCGTCCTGGCGGCCCGGCCGAGCGTGGGCAAGACCAGCCTGGCGCTCAACATCGCCGAGCACGCGGCCGTGCGAGAGGGCAAGACCGTCGGCGTCTTCAGCCTGGAGATGAGCAAGGAGCAGCTCGTCCTGCGCCTCCTTTCGAGCGTCGCGTCGATCGACTCGCAGCGGCTCCGCTCGGGCTTTCTCGAGGAGATGGACTTCGCCCGGATCGCGCCGGCGATGAACTCGTTGAGCGAAGCGCCAATCTTCATCGACGACACGCCGAGCATCAGCACCATGGAGTTGCGAACCAAGGCCCGCCGGCTTCAGGCGGAGCGCGGTCTGGACCTGCTGATCGTTGACTACCTGCAGCTCATGCAGGCCACCACCAACAGCCGCGACGCGAACCGCGTCCAGGAAGTGTCCGAGATCAGCCGCGGGCTGAAAGCTCTGGCGCGCGAGCTCAAGGTGCCGGTGATCGCCCTGTCCCAGCTGTCGCGCCAGCCTGAGATGCGAGAGTCGCGTGAGCCGCGCCTGAGCGACCTGCGCGAGTCGGGCGCGATCGAGCAGGACGCGGACCTGGTGCTGTTCCTGTGGCGGGAGAACGGCAAACCGGGCGAGGAGAACACCGATTCGGACGGCGAGGTCATCAACCTGCGCCTGGCCAAGCATCGAAATGGCCCAACGGGCGAAGTCAAGCTATGGTTCAAGAAGAGCCAGACGCGCTTCGTGAGCTACGCCGCCGAGCGTTACGCCGAGGCGGTCTAGATCCAGGACGGAGGACCCCAATGGGCGTGATCATCGTGCGGGAGATGGTTGGCACGAGCCCGCACTCGTGGAGCGACGCAGCTCGTCAGGCCGTGGCCGTGGCATCCAAGACGGTCCGCAACATCCGGACGGTCGAGGTCATCCAGTCGACTGCCCACGTCGAGAACGGCGAGATCGTCGAGTACCGCGTCCAGTTGAAGCTCGGCTTCGAATACGAAGGCTAGCCGCCGAGCCCGAGCCGGTGCCGCTCGAATGGGCGGCCGTGTTAGGCTTTCGGACATGAAATTCGGGGGTTTCCTCACGCCTGCGCGCCGCCTGTTGAGCGGCCGCCCTGCGCCCTTCGGAGCGGCGGCGGCGATCGTGGTCGCGATCCTCGGCAGCACCGTGGCCGTGGCCGACATAACGGCCGCCTCGGCCTCGCCGAGCCCGGACCCGAGCGCCTACGCAAGCTCAACGCCCGTGGCCACGCCCACACCGGGATCGACGCTCGGCCCCGCCGGCTCGTCCTCGCCGGCGCCGTCAACGTCGCCGGGTGCATCACCGGCCGCCTCCGGCGTGCCGGCCGGAATGGTCGCCGCCACCACCGACGGCGTGCTCCTCCCGGCATCCGAGGCGGCACTGGCCACCCGCAAGCCGATCGCCGTCATGATCGACGACCTCGCGCCCGCTCGGCCGCAATCGGGCCTCTCGATGGCCAACATCGTCTATCAGGCCCCGGCCGAAGGCGGCATTCCCCGCTACATGGCGCTCTTCCAGACGCAGTTCCCGCCTTCCATCGGACCGGTCCGCAGCTCCCGGATCTACTTCGTCGCCTGGGCCGAGGAATGGCGCGCCGGGTACGCCCACATGTGGGGCGCACCGAACGCCATGGCCCGCCTGGCCCAGGACACCGGCAAGTACATCTACAACATCGACGGGCTCCGGTTCGGCGGGATGAGCGGCTACATGTGGCGAACGTCGTTCCGGACGGCGCCCCACAACCTGTACACCTCCTACGCGAAACTTGAAACGCTGACCACCAAGCTCGGCGGCACGGCGCCCCTCACGACCTCGCCGTTCGTTTTCGAAGATCCGCTTCCAGGCAATC
>CAZGUS010000125.1:0-7018 GCA_964529245.1 uncultured Anaerolineaceae bacterium | reverse complement strand
TACCAACGACCTTCTCCCAACGGCACTCGTCACCACCGGCACCGCGCCGGCGGCGGCACCTCAGCTGGCCTCCGCTCGGGCGGCCTTGCAGGGTGACCGGTTCGCCAAGCAAGCCGGTCCCGACGTGTCCTACCAGGGGTCGGATGGGATGACCGAGGCGTATGCCGTGTTCCAGATCGATCCCCAGAGCAAAAGGCTCCAGGTGACGCTGGTCGACGGCAACGGCCAGGTTCTGCGGGTGATACCGCCGCGGTCCGTGTCCCAGATGATGGAGTCGATGGGCCGATACCGGCCTTAGGCCGGGACCCGACCAGCCTCCTCCCACTCCGCCCCGATTGCCCGCCCGCGCGCCGGGGTACCGTCGCGGCCACGGAGCCTCACGCCGCGACATCCGGAGGCGGCGCGAACGTTCAAGTCGGCGCCTCCGCCGGCCGACTCCCAGCCAGGGCTGCAAGCGGTCCCGCCTGCCGCGGCAAGCGGCGATGAGGATGACCATCGTGGTTCCCCCTAACCGGGTCCAAGGACTCCAGGCCCCATGACACTCACCCTGTCCGAGGCCGGTCAGAACGTCGTCGCCGGCACCTTCGGGCGCGCCATGGCGCGGGCCGGCGAAGCCCTGGGCTCCATGTGCGGCCAGGTCATCCAGGTTCAGACGCCGGT
This sequence comes from uncultured Anaerolineaceae bacterium, assembly GCA_964529245.1. GTDB lineage: Bacteria > Chloroflexota > Limnocylindria > Limnocylindrales > CSP1-4 > Fen-1039. The sequence continues at coordinate 6,358 of CAZGUS010000125.1, read as the reverse complement.
CCTCCAACGCTGCACGGCATCCGACGTCATGGCCATGGCCGGCGGGCCGGAGTCGATCGTGCTGGCCGTATACGTCGGCATTCTCGGATCCCTGCAGGGCCACGCCCTCCTGCTCTTCGCACCGCCCGACGCGCATCGTCTGGCCCAGATCCTCCTGGCCGGCCTTCTCGGACCCGGCGAGCTGCCGATGGAATCGACCGCGGACCCGCTGCACTACGACGAGCTCGAGTTGTCGGCCCTGCAAGAGGCCGGAAACGTCACCATCTCCGCGTTCCTCAACGAGCTCGGGATGCACCTCCACGAACCGGTCCAGCCGACCCCGCCGCAGGTCGTGATCGAGATGGCCGGGGCGGTGCTCGATGCCGTGCTCCTCGACCTCGTGAGCGACGCCGATCAGGTGCTGGCCGCCAGGACGACATTCAGCGAAGGCGACCGGGCCATCGACGGCACCCTCTTCGTGCTGCCGCGCGCCGATAGCCTCCGGGTCCTCCTGGACGCTCTCGGAGCGATCGGGATATGACCCTGACCGCGAGTCCGAACCTGCTCGTGGCCGGCATAGGCGAGATGATCGTGAGCTCGAGCCCGGACGCTCATCTGGTCGCCTACGGGCTCGGCTCGTGCATCGCCCTGGCCGTGTGGGACCCACGTGTGAAGGTCGCCGGCCTGGCTCACTTCATGCTGCCCAGCGGCCCGGCGAACAGCACCAGTCCCGTCAAGTTCATCGACACCGGCATCGACACCTTCCTGCGGACGCTCGAGGCAAGGGGCGCCGTGCTCGGTCGCAGCACGCTCAAGGCAGCGGGCGCTGCGGCGATGCTGACCGTCGGGGGCGGACTCGCCATCGGCAAACGGAACTCCGAGGCGGTCCAGCAGGCGCTGGCCGACCGGGGCTTGAAGCTGAATGCCTCCGCGCTCGGAGGAAATGCCGGGCGGACGGTTCAACTCGAGGTGGCAGACGGCCGATTTCTCATCAAGAGCCTGTCCTCCGTCGCAGAGCTGTAGCACGAGTAGTAGGAGCACCTCGATGGCAAAGATCCTCGTCGTCGACGACGCGGCATTCATGCGTCTGCGGGCGGCGAAGCTGCTCGTGGAGGCCGGCCACCAGGTCCTCGAGGCCGAGAACGGTCGCGTCGCCGTCGAGACGTACCTTCGCGAACGACCCGATTGCGTCCTGATGGACATCACCATGCCCGAGATGGACGGACTCGAGGCACTCGCAGAGATCCGTTCGAAGGATCCCCATGCCCGCGTCGCCATGCTGACCGCCATGGGCCAGCAGGCCATCGTCATGGATGCCATCAAGCGCGGCGCCCGGGACTTCGTGGTGAAGCCGTTCGCTGCCGACCGTGTGCTCGCGGCCGTGAACAAGCTCCTGGCCGCCTAGGACTCGCGGGCCTCCGGGGATCGATCGCGCCGCCGGCGCCGCGTCCACCGGATCCGCCGCTCAGCTGGAATCGGGAGCGCTCGATGGGCCGGATTCGCGTCCTAGTCGTCGACGACTCGGCGTTCATGCGCCACTCCCTCGGCCGCCTGCTGTCCGCGGCGCCGAACCTCGAGGTCGTGGGCGCGGCCTCCAACGGCGAGGAGGGCCTGAGGCTGGCCTCCGAGCTGCGTCCCGACGTCATCACCCTCGACGTCGAGATGCCGGTCCTGGACGGCCTGGGGATGCTCAAGCGCCTCATGCTCGAGACTCCGACGCGCGTCGTGATGCTGTCCAGCCGCACGACCGAGGGCGCCCACATAACCCTCGATGCCCTCGAGTACGGCGCCATCGACTTCGTGTCCAAGCCCTCGGGCTCGCTGTCCATCGACATCGGCCGGGTCAACGACGACCTGGTGACCAAAGTCACGGCCGCGGCCGCCATGTCCGAGGCGGCCTTCCTGCGCCATCGCCAGATCGCGGCCATGAACCTCACCCTCATCAACAGCCGCGCCCGCCTGGAAGAGGCGGCCCGCGCGTCGGAGGGCGAGGCGCGGGCCGCGGGCGGTCCGGTCCTGCGGCCGCTGCCGGCGCGGCCGGGTCCCCTCCGGGGCGTGGCGACGACCGCGGCGGCGGAGCGCAGGGTCGCCGCGCGCAAGCTGGTCGTCATCGCATCGTCGACCGGCGGTCCGAGCGCCCTGCACGCCGTGGTGAAGGGTCTGCCGGCCGGCCTGGGCGCGGCCGTCGCGATCGTCCAGCACATGCCGCCCGGTTTCACCACCTCGCTCGCGGCACGGCTCGAGGCCGCGGGTTCGCTGCCCTGTTACGAGGCGGCCAAGGACGACGTCCTTGCGGAGAACGCGATCCTGGTCGCTCCCGGCGACTTCCACATGATCTGCGGCACGAGCGGCCGCATCCAGCTCGTCAAGCTCCCGCCGGTGAACGGAGTGAGGCCGGCCGCCGACGTGACACTCCAGGCCGTGGCACCGATCTGGCGCGAGCGCCTGCTCTGCGTCGTGCTCACGGGTATGGGCTGTGACGCCTGCGAGGGCGCTCGGGCAGTGAGGCAGCACGGCGGCGGAGTCATCTCCCAGGACGCCGCGACGGCGACGATCTACGGCATGCCCGCCGCCGTGGCCGAGGCCGGCCTTTCGCAGCAGATCCTGCCGCTGCACAAGATCGCCGACGCCATCGCGGCCTGGTGCAACTCGGACAGGCAGGCAGACGGCGCGGGGTTCTCCGAAACCGAGCCCGCCGCCCGACCCGACCGCGCCGCAGCGGCCTTGTGAACCGCACGGCATAGGGGCCGCTCCGGACTCCACTATCGCCGCCCGGGGACCGATACCTAATCGAGAAGTCGCAGCCGGATCCTGTCCGGTGCACCTGAAGGAGATAGCCGTGGCCGACAAGCCGGCGTCCGGTGGAAGTCGCTCTGGGGAGCTGCAGATCGTCGTCTGCGAGCTCGCGGACGAGCACTACGGCCTGGACATCGCCCGAGTTTTCGAGATCATCCGTCACCAGCCGATCACTCCGGTGCCGAGGGCCCCGGAGTTCGTGAAGGGCGTCATCAACCTGCGCGGCAGGATCATCCCGGTCGTCGATCTGCGCGACCGCTTCGGAATGCCCGAGGCCGAGGCCACCAAGGAAACGCGCATCGTCGTGGCCGAGAGCAGCTCCACCCGCGTCGGCCTCATCGTCGACAGCGTCTCGGAAGTGCTCCTTCTGCCCCTCGATTCGGTGGAGCCCACGCCCGAGGTCGCGGCCGGCAAGGACGCGGAGTACCTCCGCGGGATCGCCAAGCTGGGCGAGAACCTGGTCCTGCTCCTGGAACTCGACGGCCTCTTCGGCCACGACGAGCGCAACGCCCTGGCCGGCGCGGCTTAGACATGAGAGTCCAGATCGTCAACCGCTACGTCCAGGCCGCTCTCGACGTGCTCACCAAGGAGACCGGCATCGCCGTCAAGCGCGGCGGCCTTCTGCTCGAGGGCAACCCATACACATCTGAAGATGTGACCGCCGTGGTTGGCATCAACGGCGCCCTGACCGGCTCTCTCTACATATCCATGGCCGAACCGACCGCGCTCAGACTCATCAGCGCGATCATCGGCCAGGAGACGACCGAGCTGGACGAGCTGGGCCAGAGCGGCATCGCCGAGATGGCCAACGTCATCGCCGGCAGCGCCGGCATCGGCCTGGCCGAGGAAGGCGTCGAGACCCAGATCAACCCGCCCCTGGTCCTCGTCGGCCGCGGTGCGCGCCTTTCGACCGTGGAGATCCAGCGCCTGGTAGTGCCGCTCACGACGGCGTACGGCGAGATCAAGCTCCACGTCGCCCTGCGAGAGGCGGCCTGACCATGCACCTCACGCTCGATCTGCAGCCCGGCGACGACCGTCTGTTCACGGACGAGTCGCTCGAGCAGATCGAGCGCATCGAGCAGGGTCTGCTCGAGCTGGAGCACAGCGTCGACGCCGGCGTGGTCAACGAAGTCTTCCGCGCGGCGCACACGCTCAAGGGCTCCGCCGCGACCATCGGCCACCGCCGCATGGCCGAGCTGACGCATGCGATGGAAGACCTGTTCGGGGCTTTCCGCAGCGGAACCCTCCACGAAGTCAAACCCTTCGCCGACGTCCTGCTCTCGACCATCGACGTCCTGCGCGCCCTGGTGGCCGAGATCCAGGACGGCGAGACTCTGACTGACGCACCCGAACCGCTGACCAGGCAGCTGCGCGAGCTGCTGGCCACGGCCACGGCCGCGGCGGCCGCAAGATCGTCGGCCGGACCCTCCGCCGCGCCGGCGCCTGTTCGCAGCCGGCCTGAGCCGACCGGCGAACCGACGAATTCGCCGCTGCCCGCCGCCCGGACGGCGTCGCCGGATCCGGCACCCGCGGGCGGACCCGAAGTCGTCGCCGAAGGCATCGCCAACGTCGCCATCGCGCCGCTGATCCAGCGGCTCCTGGGCGAGGCTCCCGGCGGTTTCGAGGCACGCTCGCTGCTGGTCTGCCGGATCGATCCCACGAGCGAATGGATGGCGGTTCGCCAGCTGCAGCTCGTGCTCGAGGTCGAGGAGGCCGGCGCCCTCGTCGCCTCGGTTCCGGATCGCGACGAGATCGAGAGCGGCCTGGGAACGTCATTGCTGGCCATGATGGCGCGGGGCCGGCCCGTCGAGCTGGCGGACCTGCGCGTCCGTCTGGCCGCGGTCGACGACGTGGTCAGCGTGGAGATCGTCCCCGCGCCGCTCACGGCCGGCCAGGGCGACATCCCCGACGCCGCTGCGAGCGTCGAGGTGTACGGCTCCGGTCTAGTCACGCCGCCGCTCGGCGCCGGTCGCGCCGACGACGCCCAGGAGGCGGGCCCGCCCGTCGCGGAGCGCCGCCAGGCGGATCTAGGCGCCGAGGCCCGCGGGCTCCCGCCCGGCGAGCGGATGACTGTCGCCGGCGACCGCCTCAAGGCGGCCCAGCAGACGATCAGGATCGACGTCCGCCGTCTCGACGAACTGATGAACCTCGTCGGCGAGCTGGTCGTCCACAAGACCCGGCTGCAGCAGAGCTCGCAGAATCTGGCCCTGCGCCTGGGCGACGACCCGCTCGCCCGCCAGGCCGACGAGGACAGCCAGCAGTTCGCCCGCATCGCCGGCCAGCTCCAGGATCAGGTCACCGGCCTGCGAATGCTGCCGATCGAGACCGTGTTCAACCGTTTCCCGCGCGTCGTACGAGACATCGCCGCCAAGCTCGGCAAGGACGTGCAGCTGGTCATCGAGGGCAAGGAGACGGAGCTGGACCGGTCGGTCCTCGAAGAAGTCGGCGACCCGTTGGGCCACCTGGTGCGCAACGCGATGGACCACGGCATCGAGTCGCCCGACGAGCGCCGCGCCGCCGGCAAGCCGCAGCCCGGCACGGTCCGGCTGACGGCCCGTCACGCGGACGGCCGGATCCTGATCACGGTCGAGGACGACGGCCGGGGCATGGACCCCGCGGCGCTGCGCCGGGCCGTGGTCGAGAAGGGACTCATGACCCGCGATGCGGCCGACTCGACGCCGGACGCAGAGATGCTGCGCGTCATATTCATGCCGGGGTTCTCGACGGCCAAAGTGGTGACCGAGGTCTCGGGCCGGGGCGTCGGCATGGACGTGGTCCGCAACAACAACGAGCGGCTGGGCGGCTGGGTCGACGTCTCGAGCACGCCCGGCGCCGGCACGACGGTGTCGCTGTCGCTGCCGCTCACGCTGGCGATCATCGGCGCCCTCCTCGTCAAGTCGGGGTCGCGCGTGTGCGCCCTGCCGCTGACCGGCGTCGTGGAGACGCTGCGCGTGGAGCCGCGATCGTTCGCCCGGGTTCGCGGCCACAACGTCCTCACGCTGCGTGACCGGATCATCCCGGTGGAGCAGCTCGACAACGCCCTGGGCGACCCGCCCCGGCCGCTGGCCACGAACGAGCGCGGCTTCGTCAACCTGGTCGTCGTCCGATCGCGCGGCACGGAGATGGCGCTCGCGGTCGACGGCTTCGTCGGGCAGCACGAGATCGTGCTCAAGTCGCTCAGCCAGGTCGCGGGCGAGCGAAAGGGCCTGGCTGGAGCCACGGTCATGGCCGACGGCTCGGTCGGGCTGGTCGTCGACATCGCCGCCCTGCTCGACTACACGGCGAGCACTGCCTCCCGCATGGCCGTTCAGGGCGCCCCGGCAGTCGGGAAAGTGGCCTGAGGGCTGCGGGGCAGTTCGCCGCGCCTTCGGCGCTGGGGGAGTTCACGCAGTAGCGCGGATCAGGCGGCGGGACACGGGCTCCGGTCGGCACAAACGCTCGCTTCGCTCACGATAGTGCCTCCCACGCCCGCTGCTCCCGCCGCCTTCTACTTCGCTCCCCGCAAGGCCACTCCTGCGCCGTCGGCGTGCCGTGGCGGCTTCGCATCCACGCCCGACGAGGCCGGCTTCGGCGGTCCTGGCGG
>CAZGUS010000124.1:0-7197 GCA_964529245.1 uncultured Anaerolineaceae bacterium | reverse complement strand
GGCCGAAGACCTCGCCCGGCTGGACGTCCAGGTTCAGGGCGTCGACGGCGGTCACGGTATCGAACCGCCGGGTCAACTCATGCGTCGAAATCGCTTGGGCCATCGATCTCCTGCGGCTGCATGGTGGCTGTCCTCACGCGCCGCTCGCGGCGGCGCGCATGAGAACCATTAGCGCCGTTAACTAATGTACCATGTGCGCGTGGAAGAGACGACGCCCGACCAGGTGGCAAGCGCGATCCTCGAGACGCTCCCGCCGTCCATGCGCGCCATTCGAGAGAGGATGCGGTTGGGCCGCGCGCCGGGCATGTCGGTGGCCCAATTCCGTGTCCTGCTGTTCGTCCGGCGCCATCCCGGCACCAGCCTCTCGCCGGTCGCGGAGCACCTGGCCGTCAGTCTTCCGGGCGCGTCGCAAGTTGCCCAGAGACTCGTTCGGGCCGGCCTCATGACCACGGAGCAGCACGCCGAGGAGCGCCGCCGCGTGGAGCTGCGCCTGACCGACGCCGGCTCCGCGGCTCTTGCGGCCTGCGATGCCCAAACGAGGGAGTGGCTGTGCGAGCGGTTGGCGGGCCTGAAGCCGGCCGAACTGGACCGTCTCGCCGCCGCGCTGCGGCTGCTGGGCCCGCTTCTCGCCCCCGCTGTGCGAGACGATCCCTGATTGCATTTTACATGCTATTGACAGTCACTACCAGAACATAGACACTGCCATCCGACAGTTACTTCGGAAAGGCGGTGTCTACTATGACTCGAATCGCGACCCGGCGCGGGGGCGGCATCTCCAGCCGCTGGCTGGCACTCGCGGCGCTGACTCTGGCACTGGTCGCCATCGGGCTCGACCAGACGGTCCTCAGCCTGGCTCTGCCGACCCTTTCGAAGTCGCTCGCCGCCTCCGAGTCGCAGCTCCAATGGTTCGTCACCGCGTACACCCTTGCCCTGGCGGCGGCCATGCTGCCGGCGGGCCTGCTGGGCGATCGAATCGGTCGCAAGACGGTCCTGGTCGGGGCGATCGCCCTCTTCGGGGTAACGTCGGTGGCGTGCGCATTCGCGCCCGACGCCAACTCGTTCATCGGTGCGCGGGCTGTTCTCGGCGTGGCGGGCGCCGCGCTCACCGTCATGTCGCTGTCGTACGTGACGGTCCTGTTCTCCGAAGCTGAACGGCCGCGGGCCATGGGCATCTGGGCGGCCGGGAACTTCCTGGCGCTGCCGCTCGGCCCGATCGTCGGCGGTTACGTGCTGGCCCACTTCTGGTGGGGCTGGGTCTTCCTCATGAACGTGCCCATCGTGCTGATCGGGTTGACCGCCGCGATCCTCTTCGTGCCCCAGTCGCGCAGCGAGCGGCGGCCGAGCATCGACATCCCGGGCATCATCCTCTCCAGCGCGGGTCTGGCGGTGCTCATGTACGGGCTGGTTCAGGCCGGCGACTACGGCTGGGGCTCGTCGAGCGCGGTCGTGCCGTCCCTGGTGTCCGTCGTGGTTCTCGCGGCCTTCGTACTGTGGGAGGCAATCCTGACCGACCACCCGATCGTCCAGCCGCTCATCGACCTGAGCCTCTTCCGCTCGCGCAGTTTCAGCGTCGGAGTCGTGCTGGCCGGAGCCGGCATCTTCGGGATGTTCGGCGTGCTGTTCACGCTGCCGCAGTACCTGCAGGCGATCATGGGCGTCGACGCCCAGGGCGCGGGCCTGCGGTTCCTGCCCATGATCGCCGGCCTGGTCGTGGGCGCGATCCCCGCCGACCGTGTCGCGGTCCGATTTGGACCCCGGATCACGATCGCGCTGGGCTTCGGGATCATGACCGCGGGCATGCTGATCGGCAGCGGCATGACCGTCTCGAGCGGCGACGGCTACATCGCGGCGTTCAGCTTCATCGTCGGCGCGGGCGCGGGTCTGGGGCTTGCCACGGCCGCTTCCGCGGCGATCACGGAGCTCTCCGCGGAGCGGAGCGGCGTCGGCGGAGCCCTGATCCAGGCCATCGTCAAGCTCGGGCCGGCGTTTGGGGCGACGATCCTGGGCAGCGTCCTGAACTCGACCTATCAGAGCCACGTTCAGGTGGCCGGCCTTCCGGCCGCCGCCGCGGCCGCCGTCCGGGCGAGCGTCTTCGGTGGCATCGGCGTGGCCCAGCAGGTCGGGTCGCCGGCCTTGCTCGAGTCGGTACGGACCGCGTTCGTTGCCGGCATGGACGACGCCTCCCGAGTCGCCGCGATCATCGCCGCGGTGGCCGCGGTCGGAGCGCTGGTCCTGCTTCCGCGGCGTGCCGCGCCGGCCGCGGAAGAGGTCGACTCGAACGCCGGCCCGACCGTCGAGCCGGCTCCGGCCGGCCGGTGATCGCCGGATCGCGCGCGCGCCGGCCGCGAGTCTCCGCGCCGCGGGCCGATCGATCCGGCAGCGCGAGGAATCGACGCGCACAGGCGGGCCGAGACAGGCGAGAATGTGCCCATGCATGACTCGCCGGTGATCGACAAACCCGGTTTACGCGAGCGCAAGAAGGCGAGGACCCGGGCCGCGATCCAGGAGCACGCTCTGCGGCTCTTCCGCGAGCGGGGCTACTCCGCCACCACCGTCGAGCAGATCGCCGACGCCGCCGAGGTCTCGCCCAGCACGTTCTTCCGCTACTTCCCCACCAAGGAAGACGTCGTCGCCTACGACGCGTGGGATCCGCTGGTCATGGAGGCGTGGCGGGCGAAGTCGCGCGACCTCGGACCGATTGCCGCCATTCGAGGCGCGATGGTCGATGTCTTCGGTGCCGTGACCCCGGAGCAGAAGTCCGAAATGATGAGTCGCGGCCGGCTGCTCTACTCCGAGCCGGACCTTCGGGCGGCCGCCGTCAGCGAGCTCATCCGCTCGAGCCAGATGATCGTCGACGAGCTGGCCGCGATGCTCGGAAGGCCGGCGGACGACTTCGAACTCCGAGTCTTCGCCGGCGCCTTCATGGGGGCGTTCATCGCCGCTATGCTGCCGGCACTGTCGGACCCGGACGCCGACTTCGTGGCGCTGGCCAACAAGGCCCTCGACTTCGTCGAGAAGGGGATGCCGCTCTAGTCCCTCTGGCTGAGCGGGCCGGGTCAAGTCCGGCCGCCGCGGCCCGAAGACTCCAGAGGCAAGTCGTATCAGGATGGGCCGGCATAGCATGGTTCGACGTGCGGGCGCGCCCGCGTCACGAGGCGGGGCGGCCGCATCGACGGCCGTCGGCATGCGCGACCAGCCGGAGCGTCGGTTCGGGATCTCAGGATCGTCGGAACCGCCGGCGCGCCCGGCCGAAACTCCGTCCCTGCCCCGCCTCGATCCCGTCTTCGAAGTCCTGACGAAGAGCGAGCGCCACTTCCGCATCCTGATCGAGCAGGCCGCTGACGGGATCATCGTCGTGGACGGCCGGGGCCACGTCACCCTGGCCAATTCCCGCGCGTGCCAGATGACCGGCTACGGCCCGGGCGAGATACTCGGCCTCGACCTGCTCGAGACGTACCTCCCCGAGGAGCGCGAGGTCGGCCACCGGAGGCTGCGAGTGATGCCGGCCGGGACGACTGTTCGCTTCGAACGCGTGCTCCGGCGCAGGGACGGCTCGACCATCCCGATCGACGTCAGCGTCGCCTGGCTTCCCGACGGCGAGCGCCAGTCGATCATGAGAGACACCTCGGCGCACTTGCGCGCCGAGGCGGAGCTGCGCCGGCTGGCGGCGGAGCTCGAATGCCGGGTGGAGGAGCGGACCCGCGAGATCGAGCGCGCCAACGCGGAGCTCGAATCCGCCAACCTGGAGCTCGGGCAGGCGAACAAGGAGCTGCAGACCCTGCTGCGCGAGCAGGAGCGCCTCCATGCCGAACTCGCCCACCTGGCGCTGCACGATCCCCTGACCGGCCTGGCCAATCGCATCCTTTTCGGCGAGCGCCTGGATCATGCCATTCGAGTCGGCGATCGAGGCGTGGGGGTCGTCTGGATAGACCTCGACCACTTCAAGCAAGTGAACGACATATTCGGCCACGACGTGGGCGACGAGATGCTGGTCGCGGTTGCCGACAGACTGCGCGAGGTGGTTCGCGAAACCGACGACATAGCCCGAATGGGAGGCGACGAGTTTGCCGTCATCCTGCCAAACGTAATCGAGCCGGAAGCACAGCTCGTAGCCGAAAGAATTCTGGCCGCGCTGTCCGACAGGGACGCATTTCGCCTGCAAATGGGGGCCAGCGTCGGCATCGCCTGGCAGGGGCCGGCGGCGCGTGACGCGGCGGCGCTGGTGCGGCGCGCGGACGAGGCGATGTACCGCGCAAAAAGCGCCGGCGGGGGAGCCACGGCCACGTACTGAAACAGTAGACAAAGCGCCGGTGATACGTGTACGCTCCCGCCGACGGGCCAATAGGCCCCGAATCCAGCGGCTGCCACGATCGCTCCTCTCAACGGTTCTCGGCGAGACAGACGTGTCGCTGAGGCCGCACGAGTAAGGAGCGTTCTTTGTACGCATCGGACAAGACCCTGGTTTGCCAGGACTGCAACCAGGAGTTCGTCTTCAGCGCGAGCGAGCAGGCGTTCTTCGCTGAGCGACAGTTCAGCGAGCCGCGTCGCTGCCCGTCTTGCCGCGCAGCCCGAAAGGCCCAGCGTGGTGATTTCGGTGGCGGTTCCTCGCACATGGGTGGCGGCGGCGGCGGCCGTGGCGGCTACTCCTCCGGACCCCGTGAGATGTTCTCGGCGACGTGCTCGAGCTGCGGCCGCGAGGCCCAGGTCCCGTTCCGCCCGAGCGGCGCCAAGCCGGTCTACTGCAGCGACTGCTTCACTGCCCGTCGCGGGTAGCATCGGGCCGTAAGGCCACAGCCAAAGACGAGAGCCCGGCGATTTCGCCGGGCTCTTTCGATTCTCCCGGTGCCGGCCCGCGCCCCGGCCACCGGGGCGGCCGTCGCCGCTACTTCCCCAGGAGCGACTGGACGAGCTGGGCCGTCACGGTCTGGGTGTTCGTCCACTCGTCGTTGGTGAGGATGACGATCGTGATGTCGTAGTCCGGGAGATACCACATCGCCGACCAGAAGCCGTCCAGATGGCCGCGGTGGCCCCAGGCCATTTGCCCGGCGATGGTCGCTCGTTCGAAGCCGAAACCGTACGGATAGGCGGGTTTGTACGGCAGAGTCGGCGAGACGTCGATCATGGAGGCGAGATCGGCCGCGTCCAGCACGCCGCCGCCGTAAAGTGCGGAGGCCCAGCGCGCCAGGTCGGACGCAGTCGAAACGAAACCGCCGGATGTGCCGGCCACCGACGCCTCGGAGTTGTAGGGCAGCATCTTCTGGCCCACCGACACGTCCCTAGGCTTGCTCGCGGTGTTCATGTAGCCGTTGGCGAAGTTGGTGGTGGCGACCTTTTCCTCGGGCTGGAACCAGGTGTTCTTCATCCCCAGCGGATCGAGGAACTGGCTGCGCACCAGCGAGGCGATGGTCTTCCTGGTCGCGGTCTCGATCGCGAGGCCCAGCAGGATGTAGTTCGTGTTCGAGTAGGTGTAGCCATGCCCGGGCGCGAAGTAAGGCTTGCCGATCCGGGCCAGCACCTGCGTCACCGTCCAGATTCGACTCGGGTCCGAGAGGATCGCGTCGGCCATTCCGGACGAGGTGAAGACGTCGTGAATGCCGCTGCGATGGTCGAGCAGCTCGCTCAACGTGATCTGGGCGGCGTTGGGGAAGGTGGGCACGTACTTGGACAGCGGGTCGCTGAGGCTGATCGTGCCCTGGTCGGCCAGCCGCAAGGCCAGGGCCGCGACGAACGTCTTGCTGATGCTGCCGATTGAGAAGAGCGTGTCCGCAGTGACCGGTTTCGCGCTCGAAAGGATGGCCGAGCCCGACTGGCCGGTCCACATCGACCCATCGGGAAAGACGACCGCGGCCGAGATGCCTTCGAGCTTGCCGCCGGCTCGAGCGGCGCTGAGCGCGGCCTGGAGTTTCGCGGCGGTCTTCGTGTCGAGCGTCGCGGCCGGGGCGGCGGCGGGCGCCTCGGGCTGCGACGTCGGGACCGGGTAGATCGCGAGCGCCGACGGCGAAGGCGTGCCCATGGTCGCGGGCGTTCCCAGGGCCGCGGGCGCACCCGGGGGCGACGCCATGCCCGCGAGGCCGGGCGTCGGGGCGGCACTGTGCGGCGACGTCGGCGAAGCGCTGCCGCACGCGGCGACGGCGACGGCGATCGCAAGGGCGGCCCCGATGGCGGCCCCGGCTACGCGCAACGACGGCCGTGGTTGGTCGGACACGCCGCCATCATGCAACAGCGAGCCGGGTGTTGTCCGGCGGCCCCTCTCCGCTGTCAACGGCGCAGGCCGGTCCTTCGCTCAGCGGCGCCCGCCGAAGATCCGGAGCAGCATCAGGAAGATGTTGACGAACTCGATGTAGAGAAGGATTGCGCCCAGCACGGAGGCCTTCTCCATGGAGCCGGTCCTGGCCGCGAATTCGCCCCTGGAAATCCGCTGGGTCGTCCAGGCCGCGAGCGCCGTGAAGATCACCACGCCGACGACCGACAGCACGAGATCCAGCGTTGAGCTCTGTACCAGGAAGCCGTTGATCAGGAACGCGAAGAAGAGGCCCCAGGCGCCCATGAACAGGTAGGCGCCCATGCTGGCCAGCGAGCGCTTGGTCACGATGCCGTACAGGGCGGCGCCGCCGAAGGCGGCCGAGGCGGAAACGAAGGCCTGGACGACCGACATCGGATTGTCGTTGGCGGTGGCGTAATACCAGACCCAGATGCCGATGGTCAGGCCCATCAAGGCGGCGTAGATGAAGAAGAGGGCCAGGGCAACGCCGGCGTTGAGGCGGCGGATGCCCCACTGGATCCCGAGGCCGAGGCCGAGCTGGGCGATGAAGAGCGGAATGCGCCAGTCGGAGATGGACTGAAGGAGGCTCAGGTTGCTCTGCACGATCCACGCGATCATGCCGCTCAGCAGGACGCCCAGGAACATCCAGAGGAAGGCGTCGACGAGGAACCTGTTGGCGAGCTGGGTTGTCGGGCGGACGCCAAGTTTCTCGGGCGAGTAGTCGTTGTACACCGATCTTCTCCGATCGAGGCTTGACCGGGGCTGGCGGCCGAACGGCCATGGCCCTCAGGCGCGGCCCTGACGCCACGCTGGTTCGATCCTACGCCACTCCGGGTTCGCCGGCCGGCCTCTCAGGGGCCGGGCGAGCCCTCGACGGGGTGGCTGTTCGCGACTCGGCCTGCTCGGCCGCGCGGGCGAGGATCCACAGCAGGTCA
>CAZGUS010000123.1:0-7289 GCA_964529245.1 uncultured Anaerolineaceae bacterium | reverse complement strand
TGCAGACGCCGCAGTTCAGGCAGTTGCCGTTCTCGATCTGGATCCGATAGCCCATGGGACGCCTCGGCCATACGAATTGCTGACCGAATGGTCGCGGGCGGCCGGCTCAGGCGCATCTGCCGGAGTACCGGACTTGCACTACCCGGGCGGGTGGGCAGCTTGCGCCGCGAAAGGATCCGACTGCGCGCACAGCATCGCCACCGGAGGACGCGAATGGACGTGGGCGGCCGAATCGGCCGCACGAGCTAGCGGCGGCGGAAGGGCGCGTCGCGGCGCGGACCGTCGACGCCGCCGTGTCGGTACGTGTCCGGCACCAGTCCCTCGCGGACCGCCCGAGCGGCGAGCTCGGCGCGGTTCTGCGCGTGCAGCTTCTCGACGATGTTCTTGAGGTGGAACTTCACCGTGTTCTCGCTGATCCCGAGCTCGACCGCGATCTCGCGGTTTCGCAGACCCTCGGTGACCAGACGCAACACTCCAAGCTCCCGCTCGGTCAGCCGCTGCGAGTGATTCGTGGCCCCACCGCCGGGTGAGAGCAGGAACTCGTCGATGATCCTGGCAGCAGTGCCCGGCGTGATCGCCGGTTCTCCGCGGGCGACGCCCTCGAGCATCGAGCGCAGCTGGTGGGCCTCGAGGTTCTTGAGCAGGTAGCCCTGTGCGCCGGCCTTTATGGCGCGGAACAGGTCGGCCTCCTCCTCGCTCACCGTCAGCATGACGATGGCGACTTCCGGGTGGCGCGCCTTGATCTCGGCCGTCGCCTCCAGCCCCGAAACGTTGGGCATGCGGACGTCCATCAGTATCACGTCGGGCGCGGTCGACTCGACCATTTCGATGGCCTGGCTCCCGTCCGAGGCCTGACCTACCACCTCATGACCCCAGGCGAGCAGGAGTGAGGCGACTCCGTCGCGGAATAGCGCGTGATCGTCCACCAGCAGTGTTCGCATGGGCTCAGTCTGCCTCGGGATGGGTAGGTACGGACGATTGGATCGCCTGGTGCCCCTGCGAAGCACCAATTGCTCCGTCAGGCGGTCCAGACGGCCGGGAACCGCCTCCGTCGCGGCCGGGAGCAACCGGCATGCGCATTTCGACCGTCGACCCCGCGCCCGGCCGGCTCGTCCATTCGATCCGACCGCCCACCCCTTCGGAGCGCTCGCGCATCCCGGCCAGCCCGAAATGGGGCCACTTCTCCGGCTCCGATCCGGCCTTCTCCGAATCGAAGCCGATGCCGTCGTCCGCGATCTGCAGGAAGAGGTCCGCGCCGTCCACCTTGAGGACGATCGTTACCCGCTGCGCATGAGCGTGCTTGCGGATGTTGGTGAGAGCCTCGCGAGCGACGCCGAACACCTCCGCTCCCACTTCCGGCGGCAGCGGAAGGTCGCGGGCCTCGTAGGAAGCCTGGAATCGAACGGCCAGCTTGGATGATTCGGCGAACCTTGCCGCGTACTCCTCGAGCGCCGCGGCGAGGCCGCGCTCGGGTAGAACCGGCGGCGAAAGACTCAGGATCGCCTCGCGGACGTCCACGTACAGCGAGCGCGCCATGGCCGCAAGCTCGGCCATCTGCCTGGAGGCCTCGGCGACCCGTCCGCCGGCCAGGAGCTCCTCGACGGCCTGGGACTTGGTGTTGACGTAGCCGAGGACCTGGGCCATGCCGTCGTGCATCTCACGAGCGATGCGCTCGCGCTCGCCGCG
This sequence comes from uncultured Anaerolineaceae bacterium, assembly GCA_964529245.1. GTDB lineage: Bacteria > Chloroflexota > Limnocylindria > Limnocylindrales > CSP1-4 > Fen-1039. Next base: position 5,603 of record CAZGUS010000123.1, on the reverse strand, counting down.
GACGGCCAGCGCCCGAAACTCGTCGCGCAGCCTGGCCGCTTCCAGCGCCAGACCCACCTGGATAGCCAGAGCCGAGAGCGTTTCGACGTCCGCCGCGGAGAAGCGCCGAGGCTGGGCCGTGGCCAGCCCCAGTGACCCCACGGTCACCTCGCCGTGGCCCACCGGCGCCTCCAGCCTGATCGAGTAGCCCGGCGCCAGGTAGCGGGACAGCTCGCTGTCCCGCGCGCCGTCGGACGCCGCGCGGGACGGACCCGGCGACTTGCCTGTCGCGCCGCCCGAGGCCTGGACCAGGACGCCGGGCGCGGCGCTGAAGGCTCGGAGGCGGACTTCGTCCTCGGGGCCCTGCAGGCCCAGGAGGGCGGCATCGACCCGGAGCAGACGCCGGGCGTGGTGGACGATCGTGCCGAGGGTTTCCTCGGGATCGGCCCGTCCGGAGACGGAGAGGCTGACGTCGTAAACGGCACGCAGCGCGGCGTTGCGCGACTTCAGCTCCTGATGCCTGTGGATCAGGTCCTTCGTGAGCCGGTCGATGATCCTGAACGCATACCACGCCGCTACGATCGCGACGGCCGCCACGACGGCGACCACCACGAGGGTGTCGAACGGGAAGGGCAGCACCGTGTCGAAGAGCGAGTCGCTGAGCGCCTCCACGATCCCGACGAACAGGATCGACCCGAAGACGACGGCCCAGCGGCGGCGAGGATACATTCGCGCCTCCAGGCTCACGGGGGAAGCGCCGCAGACAGCTCGTGCCGCCGGGACCACCCATTCGGGGAGCAATATGCACCGCCCCGCGGACGACCGCCACGGCGAGGGCGCCGCGTTCTGCCGGGCGGCACAGGCGCCCCGTCGCGGCCCGGGCTGCAGAGCCCCGACTCACGCGCGCCGCGTGCTAAGCGGCTTCGCGCCGCGATTCGGAGGCCTCGCCCTCTTCCTCCGGCAGGCGCCAGCGACGGACCAGGCGCCTGAGCTTGTCGGACATGGCCGTGAGACTGCCGGCCGACGCGACGACGCCCTGGGCCTGCGCGCTCAACTCCTGCGTCGCCGCGGAGACCTCCTCGGCCGAGGCCGAGTTCTCTTCGCTGATCGCGGCGATGGACTCGACGGAGTCGTTGACGCGGGCGGCGCTCTCCGTCATCGACACGGCCGCGTCGTTGGTCGACTGGGCGATGGCGGCAATCGTGTCCGAGGCCGAAACGACGTTGCCGGCGGCCGCCTCCATCGCTTCTACGGCGACGGTGATTCTGGCAACCGCGGCGTTGGACGCGGCGACGGCCTGGGCGATCTCGTCGAGGGCCGTGCCGGAACGTTCCGCGAGGGCTGATCCCGATTCGACCTCGCGGGCCCCGACCTGCATCGCCTCGACGGCCTCCGCGGTGCCCTTCTGGACCTGGGCGATCAGGGTCGCGATCTCCTTCGTAGCCGCCCGAGACCGCTCGGCCAGCTTGCGAACCTCGTCGGCGACGACGGCGAAGCCTTTGCCCTGCTCGCCGGCCCGGGCCGCCTCGATGGCGGCGTTGAGCGCCAGCAGGTTCGTCTGGTCGGCGATGTCGTCGATGGTCTCCACGATGGCGCCGATCTGGGTCCCTTTCGCGCCCAGGTTCGTAACCACGGCGGCGCCGGTATCCACGGCCTTCTTGATGCGAGCCATTCCGGACGCGGTCTCTCTGACCGCGTCGGCGCCCTTGTCGGCGGCCATGCCGGCAGCGGTTCCGGCGGCGTTGACCTGCTCGGATGCGGTAGTGGCCTCGCGGATCGCCCTGGCCACCTCGGTTATGGCGCTGGCCTGGGCCGCCACGCTCGATGCAGTCTGTGCAGCGCCTGATCCGACCTGCTCGATGACCCGGCCGAGTTCGGACATCGCGCGGCTGGTCTCGGTCGAGGCGGCGGCCTGGTGGGCGGCGCCCGCCGCGACCTGACTGATGGTCTGGGCGATCTGGGCCGAGCCGGTTTCGGACTGTGCCGCCGCCTCGTTGACCAGGGCGGCCGTCTCGGCCACGCCGGCGGCAGAAGTGCTGAGCTCGGCGATCATCTTGCGCAGCCGCGCGATCATGTATCGGAACGCTTGCGCCAGGCCGTCCTGCTCGGAGCGCGTGGTGACCTCGATGGTGAGATCGCCGGCCGCGACCCGATCTGCCAGCGAGGCGAGCTCCTCCATGTACAGATGGATGGCCGCGAATGCTTCGACGAGCCGCCCCATCTCACCGCTCGCGACCGGCACGGCGCCGTCCCCGCCCTGGCTGAGATCGCCCACGGCGACTCGCGACGAGGCGGCGATGACGAGCTCGATCGGCCCCGTCACCGACCGCGCCACCGCGACCGAGGCGGCGATTGCGCCGGCCACGACCACGAGAAGCAGCGGGCTGGGGTGGCCTTCCGCCGCGTCGATCGCGAAGACCATCGCGGCCGGCAACGCGGCGGTCAGGATCAGGCGCGTCCGGGTCGTCCAGTTGTGAGGACGGCTGGGTCGGAAGTCTCGACGGCTGGGGAGACGGACCTCGCCACGGCGGATCCGGCCGATGGGACCTGCCAGCGGCCCAAAGGCTCGCCGTGCGAGCGACCGGGTGCCGCCCTCATTGGTTCGGCTTGCGTTTGAGTCTCGGTCCGCGCCGTAGTCTTCGTTCATCGCACTTTCGACCGCGAAGACCGCCAGCGGAGCGTTCGGCTCTGCGGACACAGGGGCGAGAGCCTAGGGGCCTTCACCGAGGGTATCGGCAGACCCGGGCGCGAGTAAAGGACCGCCGCGGCCGCGCAGGGACGTGCGGCACGCGGCCCGGGATCGCGAAGCCGGCCCGGAATGTGTCGTAGCGACCGAGCACATCCGTTGACGGCCGGGACGGCCCCGGAGATAGTCGTAGCGACATGGTCGCCACGAGCAATTCCTCCGACCCGAACCTGGCCGCGGACGCCGGAACAACCGGCGCTGCGGCCGATCTCACGGGCGAGCTCACGGCCCAGCAAGCCGCCCGGCGCGTAGCGCGCCTCTTTCCGGAGGTGTACCGGCGATACCACTGGGCCCAGCGAGTCCGAGGGGCGGATCTGCCCGTGACCCGTCGCGCCCTCGAGGTGCTGGTGCATCTCTCGGCGGGCGGACCGCTGACGATCGGCGAGCAGGCCGAGCATCTGGGTCTGCGGCGCAACTCGGCTTCCGAACTGCTGGCTCGCCTGGAGGCGAAAGGGCTCGTCGCCCGGATCCGCGACGAGCGCGACGAACGCCGGGTGCTCGTCTGGCTTACGGACGCCGGGCGCGACGTCGTCGCCCGGGTCGGCCAGGTGCTGGCCCCCGACCTGATCGCCGAAACGATGGCGACCCTGTCACCGGCGGAGCGGGCGATCGTCGTCCGCGGCTTCGAGCTGCTCGCGGCCGCCTCTTCGACTCAGAACTCCGTGGGCGCCTCCGTGCGCACCAGCCACACCGAAAGGACGGACTCGTGACCATCGCCGCCAGCTGCGAATCCTGCGGCATGCCCCTCGCGGGGGCCGAGGACCACGCCATGGCCAACGCCGAGATCCCCTACTGCACCTACTGCGCGCCGCAAGGCGACCTGCCGCCGCGCGACGAGCGCCTGGAGCGCTTCACCCAGTGGACGATGCGCCAGGAGGGCCTCGACTACCAGGCCGCCCGCGAGAAGGCGATCGCATACATGAAGACGATGCCGGCTTGGAGGGACGCCTTCTAGGCACTCGCCCGAGACTCGGCGGCGCGGGCGCCCGTTCGGGCTCCGCGCCGCCGTCGTGCCTTCGGATCGCCGGTCGCGCCGGTATGATCGACTCGAGCGATCGGGCCGTCTCCGGGCGCTCGCGCGCAGCTGTAGGAGGGTTCGGTCGTGCCCCACCTGGACATCGTGGGCTGGATCATCGTCGGCTTCCTGGCCGGCTGGATCTCCGGAGCAGTGGTCGAACGCGGCGGCCCCAGCGGCTGCCTGGCGAACACGGCCGTAGGCATCATCGGCGGGATCGGCGGCGGCTGGTTCGCGACCGACGAACTGCACATGAGCGGGCCGACCACCTTCCTCGGCGCCCTCGTCGTGGCCTCGCTCGGAGCCATCGTCGTGCGGCTCATCCTCGACGCGCTCGACGGCGGCCGGGGCGGCAGGCGCAGCAGCCGCCGCTAGATCGGGCGGCCGCCGGGCCCGGCGGGGCGCCTACCCCATCGAGCGGGACATTTTCGACACGATCAGCGCCTGTATCCGCGGTAGCGGTAGCATGCTTCCCACGATTCCGCCCGCGGGGAGAGCTGCCACCCCGGGGATCGAGAACGCCACGACTCCAGGCCCCAAGGAGGGCGACGATGACGACAACTCCTGACAAGGCCACCGCGGCCGGCGGCGAAGCCGCCGGTGCCGCAGCGCCGGCTCCCGCCGCAGCGCCGAAACCCGACCGGGTCTATTCGCCGGGGCTCGAGGGCGTGATCGCCGCCGAGACGGCCGTCGGGTTCGTCGACGGCGCCAACGGACGGCTGTTGTACCGGGGCTATCCGATCGGGCAGCTCGTCGAGAAGGGCACGTACGGCCGCGTCGCCGAATTGCTGTGGACGGGCGAGTGGCGCAAGTCCGCGAGCCTGGTCCCGGCCATCGTGCCGGAACCGGTTCTGTGCGCGCTTGGGGAATTGCCGAACCACGCCCACCCGATGGACGCGCTGCGGACCGCGGTCTCCGTGTGGGGCGCGTGGCGCCGGCCGCACTGGCCGCCCACGGTGGACCAGGCTCGCGAACTCACCGCGTTCGCGCCGTCGGCACTGGCGGCGTTCTGCCGCATGCGCGAGGGCCTCGACCCGGTCCCGCCGAACCAGAAGCTCTCTCTTGCGGGCGGGTTCCTCCAGCAGCTCACCGGCAAGGACCCCGACCCGGCCGCGGCCCGTGCCCTGGACGCCTACTTCATCGTCGGAGCGGAGCACGGCTTGAACGCCTCCACGTTCACGTGCCGCGTCATCATCTCGACTCGATCGGACCTGGCCAGTGCCATCTGCGGCGCCATCGGCGCGCTCAAGGGTCCGCTCCACGGCGGCGCCCCGGCCGAAGTGGTCAGCCAGCTCCACGAGATCGGCTCGCCGGATCGTGCCGAGAAGTGGGTCCGCGAGGCGATCGAGCGCGGCGACAAGATCATGGGCTTCGGCCATCGCGTCTACCGCGCCTACGACCCCCGCGCCGCGGCGCTGCGGAAAGTGGCCGAGGGCATGGCGGACATGGCCGAGTGGCTCGACGTTGCGGTCAAGGTCGAGGATGTCGTCCTGCGCGTCTTCGGCGAGCTAAAGCCGGATCGCGTGATCAAGACCAACGTCGAGTACTACGCGGCCGCCGTGCTCCAGGGCGTCGGCCTCCCGCCCGATCTCTTCCCGCCGACCTTCGCGCTCGCGCGGATGGCCGGCTGGAGCGCCCACGCGATCGAACAGGCCTCGGCAGACAAGCTGATCCGGCCGGACGCAAGGTACGTCGGCCCAGCCGAGATGGACGTCCCGTCGTTCGGGCGCTAGATCGCTAGTACTTCTCCTCGGTCGAAAGCGTCAAACCACGGCGCCACACGACAACCGATGAGGCTGCGGGCGCCCGCCGATGGGAGCCTACCGATCGGCTGAACGCGCCCCGTGGCCGTCAAATCTCGGC
>CAZGUS010000122.1:0-7290 GCA_964529245.1 uncultured Anaerolineaceae bacterium | reverse complement strand
AGGGCGGCCACGTCGCGCAGCCCGTGCGGCCCAATCGCGCCCAGATAGATGGATGCCGCCAGCGCGCACAGGGCCTGGTTGGTGCAGATGTTGCTGGCGGCTTTCTCGCGCCGGATGTCCTGCTCGCGGGCGCGCAGAGTCATGACGAAGGCGCGCCGGCCGTCGACGTCGACCGTCATCCCGACCAGGCGTCCGGGGATCTGCCTGACCAGTGACTCGCGGCAGGCGAGGATGCCCAGATATGGGCCGCCGTATGAGAGCGGGATGCCGAGGGGCTGCCCCTCGCCGCAGGCGATGTCGGCGTCGTAGGTCGCGGGCGACGTCAGAACCGCGAGCGAGACCGGCTCCACCACGGCGACGAAGAGGGCGCCGCCTGCGTGGGCGAGCCGGCCCGCCTGGACCATCGGTTCGAGGAGTCCGAGGAAGCTGGGGTTCGCGACGACGACGCCGGCCACGGGGCGTCCCGGATCGGACAGCATCCTCTCCAGGGCCGCCAGATCCGTCGTCCCGGCCGCGGGCCCGTCGGCGACCAGCGGGATCTCGTCGGCGACCAGATCCGCGCCGCCGAAGTACGTGCACAGGGTCTGGCGGTAATGCGGGTGGACGCCCCGGCTGACGAGCACCCGCTCGCGCCGCGTCGCCCGGCAGGCCATCAGAGCGCCTTCGGCCGTGGCGGTCGCCCCGTCGTAGTGCGAGGCCGACACAACGTCCATGCCCGTCAGCTCGGCCATCATCGACTGGTATTCGTAGATGGTCTGGAGCGTGCCCTGGCTTATCTCGGGCTGGTAGGGCGTGTACGCGGTGTAGAACTCGCCCCGCAGCAGAAGCTGGTCCACCAACGCCGGTACGAAGTGGCGATAGGCCCCGGCCCCGAGGAAGCTCATCAGGTCGACCCGATTGAGGCCGGCCAGCCGTGCCAGCCGGTCCGCCAGCTCGGCTTCCGATTCCGGCGCCGGGAGCTTCAGCTCCGAGGCACGGAGGGCCGCCGGGATGTCGGCAAACAGCTCGTCGACGGAGGCGGCGCCGATCGCTCCGAGCATCTTCGCGCGATCGTCTGGTGTGTGCGAACCGTAGGCCATCAGATCAGCTCCGTCGGCGCAGCGTGGCGACAAACCCCCGGAACACGGAACCGGCCATGCCGTCAGCCCTCGCGCGTCAGGTCCTCATACGCGGCCTTGTCGAGGAGGGCGTCGAGCTGGCTCGGGTCGGAGATCCGAACCCGGAGCATCCAGCCCTTGCCGAACGGATCGCTGTTCACCAGCTCGGGGCTGGCGGCGAGCTCGGCGTTGGCTTCCACGACCTCGCCCGAAATGGGGGCGAAGAGATCGCTCACGGCCTTGACCGACTCGATCACGCCGACGGCGTCAGCTCGGACAAGGGCGCGACCGGTGTCGGGCAACTCGACGAACACTATGTCGCCGAGCTGCTCGGCGGCATAGTCCGTGATGCCGACGGTGGCCAGGTCCCCTTCCACCCGAACCCATTCGTGTTCTTTGGTGTAGCGCAGATCCTGAGCCAAGTTAGCCTCCGCTCCTGTTGCTGTGACCTGTCGAACCAATGCGGGGCCGCGGTCAGGTCGTACGGCGGTAGAACGGCAGAGCCACGACCTGCGCCGGGACGCGCTGATCGCGGATCTTGACCTCCAGTATCGTACCGGGCTCGGCGTCGGATGGCGCTGCGTACGCCATCGCTATCGGCTCGCCGAGTGTCGGGGACAGCGTGCCGCTCGTGACGACGCCAGTTCGGCGGTCGCCGGCGAAGAGCTCGTAGCCGTGGCGGGCGATGCCCCGACCTCGGAGCGCGAGACCGACCAGCTTCTTGCGCGGACCGTCGGCTTCGGCCTTCTCGAGCGCCGCCCGACCGACGAAATCGCCTTCCTTGGTGAGCTTGACGACTCGACCGAGGCCGGCTTCGTACGGCGTCGTGTCGGGGCCGAGCTCGTTGCCGTAGAGCGGCATCCCGGCCTCCAGTCGGAGCGTGTCGCGGGCGCCGAGCCCGACCGGCACGACGCCCGCCGGTCGCCCCGCGTCCATCAGCGCATCCCAGACGCGGCCGGCCGAGGCCACGTCCACGAAGATCTCGAAGCCGTCCTCGCCGGTGTAGCCGGTGCGCGCGACCAGAGCCGGCTCGCCGGCGACGCTGCCCTCGCCGACCGCGTAGTTGCGCAGGTCGTCGAGCACGACGTCCGTCAGCGGCGCCAGCACCTGGAGCGACAGCGGACCCTGGATGGCGATCAAGGCCGTGGCCAGGGAGCGGTCGTCGAGGATCACCTTGAAGCCCGCGATCCGTTCGACCAGGGCGTCGCTCACGGCCGCCGCGTTGGAGGCATTCGCGACGACCATGAACCGCTCCTCGGCCAGGCGGTAGACGATCAGATCGTCGAGTACGCCGCCGCCGGCAAAGCAGATCATCGAGTACTGGGCCCGCCCGACTTTGAGCGTCGTCGGGTCGCTGACCAGGGCGTAGGCGAGAGCCTTCGCCGCGTCCGGGCCGTCGACGAAGAGCTCGCCCATGTGCGACAGGTCGAAGAGTCCGGCGCGAGTCCTGACGGCCCGGTGCTCCTCGAGGATGCCGGCGTACTGGACCGGCATCGACCAGCCTGCGAACTCGATCATGCGGGCGCCGAGCCCTGCGTGGCGATCGGCCAGCGGCGTCGCGTAGAGCCCCCCATGGGCCTGGGCCATCGAAGTCGACCTCCGCTACTGCGTTCTTCGGGCGCCTCCGAAGCGTCCTAGCTCGGGGCGCTCCAGACTTCCGGCAGCCGTCCCGCGGCGAGGCCGACAAGCGAACGCTCGGTTTCGAATGAGAGAAGCGCCGGCGCTTCCTGGAAGCTGACCCAGCGGACTTCCTCGAATTCGTGATCGTGGTCTTCCAGGCTGCCGCCGATCGGCTCCATCAGGAAGTAGTGCACCGTCTTGTAGATGCGCGTGCCGTGCTGCACGAAGGTGTAGCTGATGGAGTCCAGCGGCGAGACGATCCGGACCCGCAGGCCGGTCTCCTCCTGAACCTCCCGCAGCGCCGTCTCCTCGAGACTCTCGCCCAAGATCGGGGTTCCCTTGGGGAGAGTCCACGTGGCGCCGTCTCTCTCGCGCCTGCGGCGCCCGGCGACGAAGTGCGGAATCGCATCGGCGAAACGAATCACGATGCCGCCGGCGGATGTCGCGGTGGCGGCAATCAGCCTCGCCACGGGGCCGGTGCGAGGATCGAGCGACGTTCGGCACGCGGCCGGCCGATGCCGGTCCAGCTGATCGCGACGGCCGGGCGGACGACGCCGCTGCAGTGCGACTTCGACCGGTTCGCGGCGGCGGGGCGCCAGCCGCTCATGTGCAGGCCGCCGTGGGACGGGCGCAGGATGGTCACACGCGTCGCCGCACGCTGAAAGGTCAGACTTGCGTGAAGCCCGAGCCGCCGCTCCCGCTCGCCACCGGCCGGCCGGGCGAAACAGGCAGCCTGCCGGGCGGCGTATTTCGCCGCGATGCTGGTGTGCTGCATGGCGTCAATCGTAGCCGGTCAGGCAGGCTTTGCAAGCGCGGACCGCAGACGGTCCAGCTGGTCCGGTGACAGCGTGCGCCGCTGCTCCACCAGCCCGAGCTCGCGCCGGGCGGCGGCCAGATACAGCTCCACGGCGTCGGGGGCCAGACGCCGCAGCGCGGCGAGGTGGGCTTCGACCGTGCCGGCGTCGCCCCTGGCTATCGGGCCGGTGAGCGCGGCGTTGACGCCGTTCGCGCGGGCGTTGGCCAGGGTCTGTTCCACCAGGCGGCCGTAGACCGCCAGAGACCCTCGCTCGTCCATGCCCGCCGCGGCGCCGAGCGTGACCACGGCGTCGAGCAGCGCGACCAGGCCGCCGGAGGCCAGCACCGCGGCGGCGTGATACGCGGGCTTGGTGCCGCGCGGCAGCCGGACTGGAACCGCGCCGAGCGCCTCGGCCAGGTCCGCCAGCAGCCCCACGAGGCGGTCGTCCCCTTCCAGGGCCACGGTCGCGCCCTTCAGCGCCTCCGCCGACCGTTCGACGTCGGCGGTGAACGACACGAGCGGATGAAAGGCGCCGATCTGGCTCCCGGCCGCCACGGCGGGCTGGAGAACCTCGGCGCCGAGCAGGCCGCTGGTGTGGACCAGAGCCTGGCCGCTGTACAGGCGCATCGAGTCGACGACCGATGGGATGGCGTCGTCGGGCACGGCCAGGATCACCAGCTCGACTTCGTCGAGAATTGCGTCCGCCTCGACGAAAGCCCGTGCGCCCGGGATCAGGCTGCGGAAGCGCTCGCGCCGGCCTGCGTCCCGGCTGGCGACCGCAAGCACCGGCCAGCCGGCGCGGCTTATAGCCAGCCCCAGCGCCGTGCCGACGGGCCCGGCGCCGACGATGCCGACGCTGGGTGCGCCGCTCCCGCCCTGCTGATGAGGATGCGGATGCACATGCGAGTGGATCAGGTCGCCGTGCCTGTGGCCCGCCATCTCGCCGCCCGAGTGGGTCGGCGACGCCTTTCGATGACCCTCTCCGCCAGCTTGCGCCGCGCGTCGTCCCACACCGCGTCCTGCCCCGTCGCGCCATAGTTTCACGCGGCACCTCCCCCAATCCCGCGGCCTCGCGATCGCGCGGACTCGCGGTATTCTTGCGCCGGACCTGCACCTGGCGGGTATAGCGACCGGATCGCGTCGAAACGCAGCCGGCGGCGACCGCCTCGCCGAGTGTAGCGCGTCCCCGGCGGCCGAGGCGCACCCCCGCCGGGGCTCTCGATCGGCCGGCAGGCCGATCAACTCGTATGCCGGCTGTGCGCCTCGCTCACGCACCCTCAAGTGCGCTCGCTGCGGTGCACGGACGGCGCCTCGGTCTCGGCCGTCGGACCGACCGGGGAATTGGTCGCGAGAAGGAGAGTTGTTGTGGGCGCCACCGATCCCTTTTCCACCCGGGCGTCGCTCGGAGCCGGCCTCCCGGACTACTACTCACTCTCCGCCCTGAGCGGGGACGCCAGGCCGGCGCTCGATCTCGCCCGCCTGCCGGTGACGGTCAAGATCCTCCTCGAGAACGTGGTCCGCCACGCCGGCGACGGGATCGTGCGCGAAGCCGACGTCCTGGCCCTGGCCGCCTGGCGGCCCGGGGCCGCGGCCGCGACCGAGGTTGAGATCCCGTTCATGCCGGCCCGGGTCATCATGCAGGACTTCACCGGCGTGCCGGCCGTCGTGGACCTGGCGGCGATGCGCGACGCGATGGCCGAGCTCGGCGGCGACCCGGCGCGGGTAAATCCGCTGGTGCCCGCGGACCTGGTCATCGACCACTCCGTCCAGGTCGATCACTACGGCACGCCGGGCGCCTTCACCTTCAACGTCGAGCGCGAGTACGAGCGCAACGGCGAGCGCTACCAGCTGCTGCGCTGGGCCCAGACCGCCTTCGACGACCTTCGCGTCGTGCCGCCCGGCACCGGCATCGTCCACCAGGTCAACCTCGAGTACCTGGCGTCCGTGGTGGCGCGCCGCCGCGGCCCGGAAGGCCGCGAGGTCGCGTTCCCCGACACGCTCGTCGGGACCGATTCCCACACCACGATGATCAACGGCCTCGGCGTGCTCGGCTACGGCGTCGGCGGTATCGAAGCCGAAGCCGTGCTCCTGGGCCAGCCGCTGTACCAGCCCATGCCCAAAGTCGTGGGCGTCCGCCTTTCCGGCGAGCTGCCGGAAGGTTCCACGGCCACGGACCTGGTCCTGGTCGTGACGCAGATGCTCCGCTCCTACGGCGTCGTGGGCACGTTCGTGGAGTTCACCGGCGACGGTCTCGCGGCCCTGGCTCTGGCCGACCGGGCCACGATCTCCAACATGTCGCCCGAGTTCGGGGCGACGGCCACGCTCTTCCCGATCGACGAGGAGACGCTGGTGTATCTGCATCTGACCGGCCGGGCCGCCGACCAGATCGCGCTCGTCGAGACGTACGCCCGCGCCCAGGGCCTGTGGCGCCAGCCGGGCGTCACGCCCGAGTTCGACGCGCTGCTGACCCTGGATCTGGGTTCGGTGGTGCCCTCTTTGGCGGGGCCGCGCCGGCCCCAGGATCGCGTCGCGCTCCCCGATCTCGGAACGAGCTTCCGGGCGGCGTATCCCACGGGTCTCGCGAAGAAGGCCGGTGCGGGGGTCGCGCTCGGGCCGTCGAGCTCGGCAGCCCCGGCGTCGTATCCGACCGTTCGAGTGGAGGCAGCCGGTCGTTCGGTCGAAATGGCCGACGGTTCGGTCGCGATCGCCGCGATCACCAGCTGTACCAACACCTCGAACCCGACCGTCATGGTGGCGGCCGGCCTGCTCGCCCGCAACGCCGTGGCGCGTGGCCTGTCCGTCCCGCCGACGGTCAAGACCAGCCTTGCCCCCGGCTCGCGGGCGGTAACCGAGTATCTCCGCGGCGCCGGTCTGCTCGAGCCGCTGGCGGCGCTCGGGTTCTCGCTCGCAGGCTACGGCTGCACCACCTGCATCGGCAACAGCGGGCCGCTCGACGCGCCGGTGGCCAAAGCGATCGAGGAGAACGACCTGGTCGTCGCGGCCGTGCTCTCTGGCAACCGCAACTTCGAAGGCCGGATCCACCCGCTCGTGCGGGCGAGCTACCTAGCCTCGCCGCCGCTGGTCGTGGCCTTCGCCCTGGCCGGCACGGTGGACATCGATCTCACGACCCAGCCGCTGGGCACCGGATCGGACGGGCGGCCGGTCTTCCTGCGCGAGCTGTGGCCTTCCGCGGCGGAGGTTCGAACGACCGTCGGTTCGGCCGTGAACGGCGAGCTGTTCCGCAAGGCGTACGAATCGGTCTTCGACGGCGACGGCCGGTGGCGCGCCCTCGACATTCCAACCGGAGATCGATACCGCTGGGCGGACGACTCGACGTATGTCGCCAGCCCGCCGTTCTTCGCCGGTCTGCGCGCCGAACCCGAGCCGGTGGCCGGGATCGCCGGCGCTCGCGTCCTGGCGCTCCTGGGCGACTCCGTGACGACCGACCACATCTCCCCCGCCGGATCGATCGCGGCATGGTCCCCCGCCGGCAAGTGGCTGATCGAGCACGGCGTCGCGCCGGCCGAGTTCAACTCGTACGGAGCTCGGCGCGGCCACCACGAAGTCATGATGCGCGGCACCTTCGCCAACATCCGGCTGCGCAACGCCCTGGCCGAGAAGGAAGGGCCGTTCACGGTGCACCTGCCCGACGGCGAGGCGACCACGATCTTCGACGCCTCGGTCCGCTACGCCGCCGAGGGAGTGCCGCTGATCGTGATCGCCGGCAAGGAGTACGGGTCGGGCTCGTCCCGCGACTGGGCGGCCAAGGGTCCGCGG
>CAZGUS010000121.1:0-7484 GCA_964529245.1 uncultured Anaerolineaceae bacterium | reverse complement strand
CGGACATGCTCAAGATCATGGGCATTCCGCGGTCCATGCTGCCGTCGATCAAGGCTTCGAGCGAGGTCTACGGCAAGGGCGTCGGCGACCTGGCCGGCATCCCGGTGGCAGGCGACCTCGGCGACCAGCAGGCGGCCCTCTTCGGGCAGACCTGCTTCTCCGCCGGCGAGGCCAAGAACACCTACGGAACCGGCTGCTTCATGCTCCTGAACACGGGCACCAAGCCCGTCCAGTCCAAGAGCGGCCTGCTGACCACGCTCGGCTACAAGATCGGGGACCAGCCCGCGGTCTACGCCCTCGAGGGCTCGATCGCGATCACCGGCGCCCTGGTCCAGTGGCTGCGCGACAACCTGGGCATGATCAAGACCTCTTCGGAGATCGAGGATCTGGCCAAGACGGTCGACGACAACGGCGGCGTGTACTTCGTCCCGGCCTTCTCGGGCCTGTTCGCGCCGTACTGGAAGAGCTCCGCGCGCGGCGTCATCGCCGGCCTCACGCGCTACGTGAACAAGGGCCACATCGCCCGAGCGGTGCTCGAGGCGACGGCCTGGCAGACGCGCGAAGTGCTCGACGCCATGAACTCCGACTCGGGCGTCGCTCTCACGGCGCTCAAGGTGGACGGCGGCATGGTCTTCGACGAGCTGCTCATGCAGTTCCAGGCCGACGTCCTCGGCGTTCCGGTCATCCGGCCCAAGGTCGCCGAGACCACGGCCCTCGGAGCGGCCTATGCGGCCGGTCTGGCGGTCGGGTTCTGGAAGGCAGTTGACGACCTCCGCGCCAACTGGCAGAAGGACCACGAGTGGAAGCCGAAGATGGACGCTGCCACTCGCGACAAGGACTTCAAGCTCTGGAAGAAGGCGGTCACCCGCTCCTTCGACTGGGTCGAGTAACTCCGTAAGGCGATACTCCGGGGCCCATCCGGCTCGTCCGGTGGGCCCCGGAGACTATCTCTGACAGAGCCACGTGGAAATGGCAGTTTTCGAACAGAAGCGCATCATGGCGCCGGACCCCTTTCGTCCGGCGTCCCGTCCTTGAGCCGCGCGTCGAGGTGATCTGATGGCTGAATCGCAAACGTTCGACGTGCTGGTCGTGGGAGGGGGAGCGACCGGCGCCGGTGTCGTAAGGGACCTTGCCCGGCGCGGGCTGCGGTCGCTGCTCGTGGATCGCGGCGACTTCGGAACCGGGACCACGGGTCGATACCATGGTTTGCTCCACTCCGGCGGCCGGTACGCGATGAAGGATGCGGCGGCTGCGCGCGAGTGCATCGCCGAGAATCGCGTCCTGCGGCGCATCGCGCCGGCGAGCATCGAGGATACGGGCGGCTACTTCGTCGCCACGCCCGACGACCCCGAGGACTACGTGGCCGCCTTTCCGGCGGCGTGCGCAAGCGCGGGCATCGACTGCGAGGAGATCCCGGTTGCGCAGGCGCTGCGCCGCGAGCCGGCCCTCAACCCCGCGATCCGCCGCGTCTTCCGGCTGCCGGACGGATCGGTGGAGCCGTGGAATCTGATCGACGCCAACCTCGCCGATGCCCGTAACCACGGCAGCGAGGCAAGAACCTACCAGCGCGTTGTGGCCTTCGAGCGGGAAGGGGACCGCCTCGTCGGCGCCACGCTGCTCGATGAGCGTTCCGGCGCGACGACGAAGATCGCGATGCGCTTCGTCGTGGCCACGGCCGGTGCCTGGTCGGGCCAGATCGCGGCCCTCGCCGGCGTGAAGCTCGAGATGCGCCCCGGCAAGGGCGTGATGCTCATCTTCAACCAGCGCATGACCGATACGGTGGTGAACCGCTGCCACAAGTCTGCCGACGGCGACATCATGGTCCCGGTCCACACCGTCGCCATCCTTGGTACCACGGACGTGCGCGTGCCCGACCCGGACGTGTACGAGATCAGCCGCGAGGAAGTGGCGGCGCTGATGGCCGAGGGCGAGAAGCTCTTCCCGGACCTGGGCCGGATGCGCCTGCTCCGCGCCTACGCCGGTGTCAGGCCGCTGTACCAACCGCCGGCCGACGCCCAGGCGGCCGACAACCGCTCCGTGTCTCGAGCCCACACGGTCGTCGATCACGCCGTCCGCGACGGCGTCGAGAACTACGTCTCCATCGTGGGCGGCAAGCTGACCACCTTCCGGCTGATGGCCGAGGACACCGTAGACGCGGTTTGCGCCAAGCTCGGCGTCACCGAGAAGTGCACGACGGCCGAGGCCATCCTGCCGGGCCAGGTCCCCGGCAAGACCTACTGGCTCGGGCATCGATTGGCCGAGCACGAGGCCGAAGGCGGCGGCGATGCCGGGCTGCTGTGCGAGTGCGAATTCGTCACGCGCGAGATGCTCGACGAATTCGTCGCGGAGAACTGGCCGTGCAGCATCGACGACATGCGGCGCGGCACCCGCCTGGGGATGGGGCCCTGCCAGGGTGGCTTCTGCACGTTCCGCGCCGCCGGCGTCGCGGCCGAGAAGCTGGCGCGCGGGCCGAGCGGTGCCGGCGCTGCCGCGGGACCGGCCGGCAACGGTGCCCAGGCCAGACCTGCCGCGCAGTTCGCCGACGAGCTCGACCAGGGTCTCGTGGGCTATCTACGCGAGCGGTTCAAAGGAACCCGCCCGATCGCGTCGGGTCGGCAGCTCCAGGAATTGTGGATGGTCCTGGGCATGTACGTCGGGACCCAGGGTCTCGACTCGTTGATCGATCGGCGGACCGTGCCGCCGGCCGTTGCCCCGGCGGAGGTGACCGATGCCCGGCGCTGACGTGGTTGTGGTTGGAGCGGGTCTCTCCGGACTCAGCGCCGCACTCTCGGCCGCCCAGTCGGGCGCGCGAGTCCAGGTTCTGGCCAAGGGCCACGCCGGGACGCATTGGGGGAGCGGCGGTCTCGAGATCGCCGGTCCCGCCGGCGTCGCGACTCCGCGCGAGGGCCTCAAGCGCCTGGCCGGCACGCGGGGCCATCCATACGCCGATCTGGCGGCCGAGGCACCCGCCGCCCTGGACTGGATCCGGGCTGCGCTGGCGGCCGAGGGCCTGACTTTCGAGGGCGACCTCGACACCCCGCTGGCGCTCGCTCCGACTTCGATCGGCGGCACCCGGCCGGTCGCGATCCTGCCGACGGCACAGGCCGCGGCTGCGCGGCCGTGGGTGGGGGAGCGGCTGATCATCTGCGGAGTGGCCGGCTTCAAGGACTTCTGGCCGGACGCGATCGCGGCCAGCCTGTCGCGGCCCCGGCTGTGGGGTGGAGCGGCCGGTCCGGAGCGCGTGACGGCAGTTACCGTCGAACTGCCCGGTCTGGCCGGGCGGCACAACCTCAACGCCCTGGAACTGGCACGCCGCTTCGACGATCGTGTCTGGCGGGCCAGGGCCATCGACCTCATCGCGGCCGCGCTCGAATCTGCGGGCAGGGGCTCCGGTCCCGGCCGCGTCGCGCTGCCGGCGATCCTGGGCCTGAACGACCACGCGGCCGTCTACGACGAGCTGCGAAAGCGGTTGCCGCTGGCGCCGTTCGAGGTTCCGCTCGTGACGCCGAGCGTCCCCGGCCTGCGCCTCTACTACGCCCTTCGCTCCGCGCTGATCAAGGCCGGCGGCCGGGTCCGGATCGGCGAAGTGATCGACCACGTGGACCGCCAGGGCGACCGCGTGACCGCCGTCGCCACCGAGGCGGCGGCCCGGACCTCCACGGTCGCGTGCGGCGCGCTGATCCTTGCCACGGGCGGCATCGCCGGCGGCGGGATCGTGGCCGGCAAGGACGGCCATCTCGACGAAGTGGTCCTCGGCCTGCCGGTCGAGGCACCCGAGTACGGAGAGTGGCTCTCCGCCGACGCGTTCGACCCCGCCGGCCATCCGCTCGAGGCGGCCGGGATCAGGGTCGATCGCGACATGCGGCCCGTCGGGGCCGGCGGCAGGCCTCTCCTCGAGAACGTGTTCGTGGTCGGGACCATGCTTGCCGGCCAGCGGTATCTGCGCGAGCGATGCCGCGACGGAGTTTCGATCGCAAGCGGCCGGATGGCGACGCGGAACCTGGCCGCCGCCGTCCCGGCCGGCGCGAGCCGGGGGGCGTGGGCAGGAGTTCGGCAATGACAATCGCAGAGCTGGTCCGAGAAGCCTCGCTGGAGCAGGTCGGCTACTCATCCGACCAGTGCCTCAAGTGCAACGTCTGCAATACCGTCTGCCCGGTCGCCCGCGTCACGGACCTGTTCCCCGGGCCCAAGTACGTTGGGCCGCAGGCCTCGCGGTTCCGGATGGGCCGGACGCAGCCGGCTCAAGGCAAGGGCACGCCGCGCCTGGCGTCGCCCGACGTCACCGTGGATTACTGCTCCGGCTGCGGCTGGTGCACGACCGCGTGCCCCGCCGGCGTGAAGATCGCCGAGATGAACAGCCAGTCGCGGGCCCGCATGAAGGCCGGCAAGCGGCCCAAGCTGCGCGACTGGGGCCTGGGCCAGACTGACCTGACCGGCCGGGTCGGCGTGATGTTCTCGCCGCTGGGCAACTGGGCCCTGGCCAACCGGCCGGTGCGCCGGATGATGGAGTTCACGGTCGGAGTGCACCACTCCGCGCCATTCCCGAAGTTCTCGCGCCGAACGTTCCAGTCCGCCTGGAAGCGGCGCCAGAAGAGACTCGGTCTCGGCTCGGCCGAGCTGCCGGGCCCGGACAAGGCCGTCGTCTACTTCCACGGCTGCGCCGTCAACTACTACGAGCCGGACGTCGCCGACGCCGCGATCGCGGTCCTGCGCCGCAACGGCTACCAGGTGATCGTGCCGCCGCAGGTCTGCTGCGGGCTGCCGTTGATCAGCAACGGCATCTACGGCCAGGCCCGCGAGAAGGCCAACAGCAACATCAAGATCCTGGCCGACTATGCCCGCAAGGGCTACACGATCGTCGGCACTTCGACGTCGTGCACTCACACGATCAAGGCCGAGTATCGCGAGATGCTCGACATCCACGACGATGACGCCGAGGTCGTTGCCAACGCCACCTGGGACATCTGCGAGTTCCTGCTCGACCTGCACGACAAGGGCAAGCTCGACACCGACTTCGGCCCGCTCGACGAGGATTTGCCGTACCACGCCCCATGCCAGCTGCGAAGCCACGGCATCGGGCTGCCGGCGATGGATCTATTCGCCCTCGTGCCGGGTCTGCGGGCGCGGGACATGGATCACGACTGCTGCGGCATCGCGGGTACCTACGGCATGAAGAAGGAGAAGTACGGGATCGCGATGGCCGTGGGTGCGCCGCTCTTCGCGAAGGTCAAGGCCAGCGGCGCCACCGAAGCGGCCTGCGACTCCGAGACCTGTCGCTGGCAGATCCAGGGCGCCACCGGCGTTCGAACGCGCCATCCGGTCGAGATCCTCCAGGCGGCCTACAAGGCGGCCGACGCCGCCGCGGCCGGCAAAGTTGCGGGAGGAGCGAGTGGCGGACGCGCCTGAACCGCTGGTCGGGATCGTCGTCGCGTCCCACTCGGCCAAGATCGCCGAGGGCGTCGTCGAGCTGGCCGGCCAGATGGCCGGGCCGGAGGTGCGGTTGATCGCCGCCGGCGGCGCCATCGACGGCACGCTCGGCACCGATGCGGGCAAGATCGCGGAGGCGATCGCCCGGGCCGACGCCGGGGCCGGAGTGGTCGTGGTGGCGGATCTCGGCAGTGCCGTGCTATCTGCCAAACTCGCCCTCGACATGCTGGAACCGCAGATCGCCGCCCGCACCCGGCTCAGCGGCGGCCCGCTCGTGGAAGGCGCCGTCATCGCCGCCGTGCAGGCCTCGATCGGCGACGATGTCGCGGCCGTGGTCGCCGCGGCCGAGGAGGCGGCCCATATGCCGAAGGACGTGTCATGACGCAGAGTGCGGAGCTGGAAGTACGCAACGACGTGGGGCTTCACGCCCGGCCCGCGGCCACGTTCGTGAAGACGGCGGCCCGCTTCAAAGCCGCGATCACCATCAGCAATCTGACGGCGGGCAAAGGACCGGTCAACGCCAAGAGCCTGCTCGCCGTCCTGGGTTGCGGTGTGGCGAGCGGGCATCGGATCATGGTCTCAGCCGAGGGCGAGGACGAGGAGGCCGCCATCGCGGCGATGCGAACCCTCGCCGACCGTGGCTTCCCGACGGACATGCCGCAGAACTGAAGGTCGCGCTTGAGCACACGAATAGCGGGGATGCCGGGAGCAGGCGGCGTCGTGGTCGGGCCCATCTGGCGCTATGCCGGCGGGACCGGCGGCGGCACCGCCGGCAGCACTGCCGCGGGAGCGCACGGAGCCCGAGCCCGAGCCGGAACGGAAGGGCCGGACCACGCGGCCGATCCCGCGGCGGCGATCCGGGCCGCGGCCGACGAGGCCGGGTCTCAGCTCGAAGCCCTGGCCGCGCGCATGCGCGATCTCGGCCGCGGCGACGAGGCCGGCATTTTCGACGCCCAGGCCATGATGGCCACGGACCCCGAGCTGCTGGACGCCGCGGTGGCCGGCGTGCAAGCCGGCGCGGACCCGGCCGCATCCGTAACCGCAGCCGCCGCCGCCGCGGCCGCGACACTCGCCGCTCTCCCCGACGAGCTGCTTGCCGCGCGCGCCGCCGACGTTCGCGACGTCGGGGCCCGAATCGTCCGCATCATGAACGGCGTTGCAATGGATCTGCCCGACGCGCCGGCCGTCGCGATCGCCGACGATCTCCCGCCGTCGGTGGCCGCCGAGCTGCCGCCGGGCCTGCTCCTGGGCATCGCGCTGGAGGGCGGGTCCGCCACCGCCCACGCCGTCATCCTGTCGCGCGGCCTGGGCATCCCGGCCGTCGTCGGAGCCACCGGACTCGTGGCGGCCGCGGGCGGGGCGACGACCATCGCCATGGACGGCGAGACGGGCGAGCTCGTCCTGGACCCCGACCCGGCGGAGACGGCAGAGTTTGCCGGCCGCGCCGCCGCCCTGGCCGCGCGCCGCCTGGCCGCCGCGTCGCTGCGAGGCCGGCCCGGGGCCACCGCCGATGGGGCGCGTGTAGTCCTGCTCGCCAACATCGGCGGCCCCGACGAAGCGGCGCGCGCCATCGATGCCGGAGCCGAGGGCGTGGGTCTGTTCCGGACCGAGTTCCTGTTCATGAAGCGGCAGTCGGCGCCGACGGAGGCCGAACAGGTCGAGCCGTATCGGCGCGTCTTCGAAGCCTTCGGCCCCGAGCGACAGGTCGTCGTGCGCCTGGCCGACATCGGGGGCGACAAGGGCCTGCCGTACCTCGGCCTCGCGCCGGAGGCGAACCCGTTCCTCGGGGTCCGCGCCATCAGGCTCGCCGCGGGCTCCCGCGAACTGCTCGCGACTCAGCTGCGCGCGATCTGGCGAGCGGCCGGACGGGCCGGAGTCACGCCCAGCGTCATGGCGCCGATGGTCACGACCCTGGCCGACGCTCAGCTGCTCCTCGATCTGCGCGACGAGGCCCGCGCCGCCGTCGCCGCCTCAGGCGAGCCGCTACCGGCGCGGATGGAGACCGGCATCATGGTCGAGGTCCCCTCGGCGGCGATCATGGCAGCGGAGCTGGCCGG
>CAZGUS010000120.1:3170-7486 GCA_964529245.1 uncultured Anaerolineaceae bacterium | reverse complement strand
GGAGGTACGCCGACCGGCGGCGCGCCCACCGGAGGTACGCCCGCAGGTGGCTCGGCCGGCTGAGAGTTCCAAGTCCAGCCGGGAAGGGCGGAGGCCGAGTGCCTTCGCCCTTCCCATATCCCGGCGTCGGGCCTCGCCGCGCCGTACGATGAGGTCATCGTGAAAACCGTCCTGGTCGTCGACGACGAACCGCGCATCGTGGAGCTTGCTCGAGACTATCTCGAGCACGCCGGCTTCGCCGTGCTGACAGCGGTCGACGGGCCGTCGGCGCTGAAGGCCGCCCGCGCCCGCAAGCCCGACATCCTCGTGCTCGATCTCGGCCTGCCGGGCATGGACGGCCTCGACGTGGCCCGCACCCTGCGCCGCGAGTCGTCGGTGCCGATCGTGATGCTTACCGCCCGCGACGACGAGCTTGACCGCGTGCTCGGACTGGAGATTGGCGCTGACGACTACGTGACCAAGCCGTTCAGCCCGCGCGAGCTGGTGGCCAGGATTCGGGCGATTCTCCGGCGCGTCGACCGTGAGACGGAACCGGGCGATCGAATCGAAGTCTCCGGCGTGTCGATCGACATCGGCCGGATGCGCGTCGAGGTCGCCGGAAGGACGGTCGAACTGACGCCGACCGAATTCCAGCTACTGGTTTCGCTGGCCCGACAGCCCGGTCGCATATTCACCCGATCGCAGTTGCTGGACGCAGTCCACGGGGTCGCCTTCGAGTCCTACGAGCGGGCCATCGACGCCCACGTCAAGAACCTGCGCCGCAAGCTGGAGCCCGACCCGAGTCGCCCTCGTTACGTGCAGACGGTCTACGGGGTGGGCTATCGCTTCGCGGAGGAGCAGGAGTGAGCGGTCCCGCCGAGGATCCCGCGCGGCCCGACGGCCCGCCCGCCGGGACACCGCCCGACGATCCGCCCCACGGCAGACCGCCCGACGTCCCGCCCGCCGATCCGTGGGGTTTCGGGCCGTATTTCCGGCCGCGCCACGGCAGCCGATTCGGGGACCGTGACCGCTTCCGGGCCTCGCGCCGCCAGTGGCGTGGCCCTTATCGCGACCGGCCCGGCTGGTGGCCGTCCGACGAGCCGTGGCCGCCGCAGGGCGAGTTCCCGTGGCATCGCGTCCGGCGGATGTTCCTGATCCGCTTCGCCATCGGCGTCTTCCTCGTATTCGCACTCGTCATCGTCGGTCCGCTGATCGTCATCGCCCAGGTCCTGAGCGCCCTCGGGCTGCCCGGCCCGAGCACGGGCTTGCTCGCCGGCGCGGTCATGCTCTTCCTGATACTCGCCGTCGCTGGAACGGCCGGCGGCGCGCGCAGGCTCGCCCTTCCATTCGCCGATCTGATCGAAGCGGCCGGGCGCGTCGAGGCCGGCGACTACACCGCTCGCGCGTCGGAGCGTCATCGGGGCCCCCGCGAGCTCAAGTCCCTGGTTCAGGCGTTCAACGCCATGGCCGCGCGTCTGGAAGCCGACGAGCGCCAGCGTCGCACGCTTCTCGCGGACGTCAGCCACGAGCTGCGCACGCCGCTGGCGATCCTGCAGGGTGAGCTCGAGGCCATGATCGACGGCGTCCATCCGACGGACGAGGCGCACCTTTCGGTCGCGGTCGAGGAGATCCGGATGCTGACCGGGCTGGTCGACGACCTCCGGACGCTGACCCTCGCCGAGGCCGGGACGCTGGCCCTCCACCGCGAGACGACCGACCTTCCGGTCCTGGCCCAGGAGGTCGCCGCCTCGTTCGACGCGCTGGCGGCCGCGGCCGGCGTGCGGCTTCGGGTGGACATGTCGGACGACCTGCCGCTCGTCGAGCTCGATCCGTTGCGGATCCGCCAGGTCCTCGGCAACCTCGTCGCCAACGCCCTCCGCTATGCGCCGGTCGGAACCGAAGTTCTGCTCTGCGGAGAGCGCGACGCGAGCTCCATTGCCCTGTCGGTCGTCGACCACGGGCCGGGTATCGAGCCCGAGGTGCTGCCCTACGTCTTCGACCGCTTCACCAAGTCGGCCGAGTCGCGCGGCTCCGGACTTGGGCTGGCGATCGCCCGGCGCCTGGTCGAGGCCCACGGCGGCACGATCCGCGCCGAGCGGCCCGCCGACGGCGGGACCGCCATCCGCTTCGAGCTGCCGCTCGGCCAGGGCGGCTGACGCGCCGCACACCCGAGAATCAAGCGAGCGCGCCGGAAGGCGCGCTCGCTGAAGTTGTGGCCGCGAAAGAGCCTATCCGGGCAGCTGGCCGAGGGTCACGCTGACGGTGGCCGTGGTCCCATCCGCGTGTTGGATCCCGACCTTGATTACGTTGCCGGGCTCGAGGCCTACCAGGATGCCCGAGAGCGTGCTCGTGTCCGGCGTCGCCTGGCCGTTGATCGAGACGATCAGGTCGCCGGCCTTGATTCCGGCCGTGTCGGCCGGGCCGCCGGCGACGACCGAATAGACGCTGACGCCTTCTCCCGTCGTGGTGTCCGTGATCTCGACGCCCAGATAGGCGCGTCCGGAGTTCGTCACGTGCCCGCTGGCGATCAGCTGGTCCGCGATCTTCTTGGCGCGATTGCTCGAGATGGCGAAGCCGATGCCGGGAGCACTGCCGCCGATCTGCGGATCGGTCGCGGCCAGCGTCGGGATGCCGACCACCTGACCTAGCAGATCTACGAGGGCGCCGCCGCTGTTGCCGGGGTTGATCGCGGCGCTGGTCTGGATAACGTCGGGCAGAGTGTTGCCCGACGGCTCGGAGACCTGCCGGCCGAGAGCGCTCACGATGCCCTCGGTCACGCTCGACTGAAGCCCGAGCGGGTTGCCCATGGCCAGGACGAAGTCGCCGACTGAGAGCTGGCTGGAGTCGCCGAAGACCGCGGGAGCGAGGCCGGGGGCCGTGATCCTGACGACGGCGATGTCGTCGGCCGTGTAGCTTCCGACGAGCGACCCGGTGTATGACTTGCCGTTCGAAAGCGTGACCTTGAACGACTTTGCGGTCCCGACGACGTGGGCGTTGGTGACGATGTCGCCGGTCGCGTCGTAGATGACGCCCGAGCCGAGGCCGGAGTCCGTTTCGATGACGACGACAGAGGGCGTGAGCTGCTTGATGATCGCCACCATCGATGACTGCAAGGATCCTGCGTCGACGGGGTTCTGGTTGGGCGAGCCGGAGGCGCCGGGGACGGCCGTCGGGGCGGAGAGTGAGACCGGCACGGTGCTCGGATTTGCGGAGACGCCGTTCGCGACCGAACCGGTCGAACTGGTCGTCGCGGCCGCACACGCGCCGACGATCAGGACGATCGCCACCAGAAGAGCCGAAAGAGCGCCCACGCCTCGCGTGGAACGTTGACGAGGAGCGAACACGATCTAGACCTCCAGGGGATGCCGCGTTTCGAGAGCATCACGCATGGGCGCATGTTTGGCTTCATCTCTGAAGCGTTCCTGAACGCACCGCCCAGCGGTATGGCGCCTCAGCCCTCGTCCGTACTGAAGCATACGGCCTCGAAGACGGACAACCGCGTGGCCCCATCGCGCCACGCGTCGGAACGCAGGCCTGCCTTGCGGCAGACCGCCTCGAGCATCTCCGAAGCGCCCCAGCCCATCTCGCCCGCCACCTGCGGCAGGAGCAGTGCCCGGGCGCTGCCGCGTTCGACGACTATGCCGTGGCGGCCGGCCTCGAACAGCGCCGCGTCGGGCAGCGGCACGGGAGGTTCCAGCACCGAAATCTCGATTTCGAGCCCGGGCAATTCGGCTGGACCGACGGGCTCGAAACGCGGATCGTCACGAGCGGCCGCAATCGCCGAGTCGCGCACGTTGCTCCAGACCGGAACGTCGTAGCGCATCATCCCGATGCAGCCTCGCAGCCGGCCGCTCTGGCGAATGGTCACGAACGCCGCGGCCGGCGCCAGAGCCCCGGCCGTCAGCCCGGCCGGATCGAAGCCGGGCTTCTGCTGATGTCTGGCGGTCGCTTCGACGGCGCTTCGCGCGAGGGTCAGCAGCTCGCGGCGGTCGGATTGGGCAAGTGGCTGCATGGGGTGTGCCTCCTCTCAGGAGGCTATTCCCGCCAGCCGGGCGCGCCAGAGTCCAATGGCGCGATATTGTGCCCGTACGACCGCCTTCCGGACGGCCGCCGAGTCGCCTCCGGCGCAAGAACCGCATGCCGCGAATGGTATGCTACATTCGATTGCCTGCCTGAATGCGTGTGGTCGGCGGGCCTCTCCAGGGGGACGCATCCGTGACGGAAGCCTCGGTCGTCGTCGAGGATCAACCGATCGGTACGATCTCGCCCCGCTTGTACGGTCACCTTGCCGAGCACCTGGGGCGGTGCTGCTACGGCGGCCTCTGGGATGGCGTCAG
>CAZGUS010000120.1:0-3070 GCA_964529245.1 uncultured Anaerolineaceae bacterium | reverse complement strand
TGCCGCGCCGCCTCACCCCATCGGCATCGCCCTGGACGAGTGGGGCGTCTGGCATCCGGAAGCGCGGGCCTGGGGCCCGGGCGCAGTCGACCGCCGATCGCCCACGACCTTCGAGCAGGCGAACACCCTGCGGGACGCTCTCGCGGCCGGGATCGCGCTGGAAGGTTTCCACCGGCAATGCCGAGTTCTCACGATGGCGAACCTCGCGCAGCTGGTGAACGTACTTCAGGCGGTGGTCGTCACCGACGGGCCGGCCTGCGTCAAGACTCCCACCTACCACGCGCTGGCCCTCCATCGACCGCACATGGGCGCCGAAGCCTTGCAGGTCGAAGTGAAGGCCGAGCCGGCGGGCCCGTTCGGGCGCCCCGGGCTGAGCGCTACGGCCTCGGCTCGAAACGGCAGCGTCGCGGTCACTATCATCAACAGGGACTTCCGTCGCCCGACGACCGCGACCGTTCTGGCATCGGGCGCTGTTTCATCGGGCCGGCTTCTGACGGCGGACTCGCCCAACGCCGTCAACGATCCTGCCGGCGGGGATCGCGTATCGCTCCGGCGCCTGGCGGTGGAGCGTTCAGAGCCCGGGCGCGTCGACGTCACGCTGCCGCCGCACTCGATGGCTACGATTGAATTCACCCAACACGGAGCTGGCATCAACTGATGGCCCCCAAGAGCCCGAAACGCACTTCCCCGGCAGCTCGCCGCGACGCATCCGGCCGAGCGGCAGGTCCGACCCCGGCCGGCCCAAACAGGGCCCGCCCGAGTGCGCAGGACGGCGCCGGCCGCGGCTCGCCGGCACGTCCGGCGCGAATACCAACGATGCAGGACATTGCCGACGCAAGCGGCGTGTCCCAGAGCACGGTCTCGCGCGTGCTCACCGGCGCTCCAAACGCCATTCCGATCAACCCCGCGACGCGCGAAAGGATCCTCGAAGTCGCGCGCCAGATGCGCTACCGGCCGAACCCCCTGGCTCGCGGCCTTCGTGGCGCCAGGACGATGCTTCTGGGTGTGATCGTGCGCGAGATCACGGACCCGTTCTTCGCCGGCGCCGTCGACGCCATCTCGGTCGAGGCCAACCGCCGCGGCTACAACGTGGTGCTGGGGGACGCCCACAGCCGCACCGACGAGGCCATCGCGCTGCGGGCGATTCTCGAGACGCGCCACTGCGACGCGATCGTTCTTCTTGGCGATACGAGCGATCAGCCGCGGCTCATGGAGGATCTCCGGGACACCAATTTCCCCGTCGTCGGTCTGTGGCAGGGGACTGCTCCCGTGTCCGGGGTCTCAATCGTCGGGGTCGACAACAAGGCCGGCGTAAACAGCCTGATGGATCACCTGCTGGGTCTGGGCCACCGCAGGATCGCTTTCGTGGGCGGCATCTTCCTCGAGGGTCGCCTCATCGGCGACATAGGCGAGCGGCGGGCGGCATTCCTGGAGCGTGCCGCCGCTGAGGGCCTGGAGACGCCCGATGGATTCGTGCGCGACGCGCGAAACACGCTGGGCGGCGGAGCCGGAGCGTTCCGGGAGCTGATGACGCTGCCGACACGGCCCACCGCCGTCGTGGCTTCGACCGACGTGCTCGCCATCGGCGCGTTGCACGCTGCGTCCCACATGGGTCTGGACGTGCCGGGTGAGGTCTCCGTCGTCGGCTTCGATGACCTGCCGATGGCCGAGTACACGACGCCCTCGCTCACCACGGTGTGCATGCCCATCGCGCAAATGGCGGCGGCGGGAGTCAAAGCGGCGATCGACGAGAGCGAAGACGGCCAGGCCTCGATCCTGGAGATCCTCACGCCGGTGCTCGTGGTCCGAGAGTCGTCCGGCCTCCTCCGGATCGAGCGAGCGCCTAGTCGACGGCCACCGCGGTGAAGTAGCGGCGGCGCTTCGGAAGCGCCACGGCGTCCCCGACGATCTCGATCTCCGCTCTGCAGGGTAGGTCGTCCGATGACGTGCCTGCCAGCACGGTCACTCGGCCGGGCTCGGCGCGCAGGCGACCGTGTGCGCCGGTGAGCAATGAATACCTATGTAGCATACGCATGCTGGTGGGTCAAGAGTCGCCCGGGTCTTGATGACGTAGGATGTGCGGCATACGATTGCGAGCACCCGGCCAGGCCGGCCGATTGGTTGGCCTGTCCGGAGAATGGCGCAGCACTGCTGCGGCAAGACGCGAGTGAATCGAGTTGTCGAGACAGAGGCTCGTCGCGGACCGCAGAGGTCCGGGACGAATCGAGGTGTAAGTCCGCGCGTTGCCGGCGCCAGCGAGCCCGAGCTTCGCGCAGAGGATCCCGGCAGGTTGCTCAGAGGAGGTCGGAGTAATGGTCCAGGTCAAGAGCGAGATCGAATCGCTGACGCCCACCCCCGCGGACAAGTTCAGCTTCGGACTCTGGACCGTCGGCAACTCCGGCCGCGACCAGTTTGGCGATCCCACGCGCCCGCGCCTCGATCCCATCGACAGCGTCGGCCACCTGGCCGAACTCGGCGTGTTCGGCGTCTCGATGCACGACGACGACCTGGTGCCCTATGACGCCGCTGCGGCCGACCGCGACGCGATCGTGCGCCGGTTCGGCAAGACTCTCCAGGAGAACGGCATGGTCGTCTCGATGGCGACGACCAACCTCTTCGGGCATCCAGTCTTCAAGGACGGCGCCTTCACCTCCAACGACAGAGGGGTGCGCCGTTACGCGATCGCCAAGACAATGCGGGCAATCGACATCGGCGCCGAGCTCGGAGCCAAAACCTATGTCTTCTGGGGCGGGCGCGAAGGCGTCGAGGCCATGGCGTCCAAGCGGCCCGCCGACGCCCTGGACCGCTATCGCGAGGCCATCGACTTCCTGTCCGAGTACGTGATCGATCACCGCTACGGGATGCGGTTCGCGATGGAGCCCAAGCCGAACGAACCAAGGGGCGACACTTTCCTGCCCACCGTCGGGCACGCCCTGGCCTTCATCGGCAGTCTCGCCCATCCTGAGATGGTCGGCGTCAACCCCGAGACCGCCCACGAGACCATGTCGGGCCTCTCCTTCTACCACGCCGTGGCCCAGGCGATCTGGCACGGCAAGCTCTTCCACATCGA
>CAZGUS010000119.1:0-7621 GCA_964529245.1 uncultured Anaerolineaceae bacterium | reverse complement strand
GCAGCACGAGCGGGCTCGCCTCGCTGTAGTCGTTGGTCAGGATCACCGCGTGGGCTCGCTCGTCCGCGGGCAGGCCATTCACGACGCCCTCGACCGTGGAGACAAACTGCGGCCAGCCGACGGTGTTCGCGACGTCCGGAACCGTGGCCGGAAGCGTCGTCCCGGCGTACGTCGCGAGCGGCAGGATCGGCAGGGTCAGATAGGCGATGAGGGCGCCCGAGAGAGCGGCGGCCGTCGCGAAGCTCGCCGCCTTGAAACGGAAGTGGCCGCGGGCCAGCCAGCGGTCCAGGAGGATGGCCCCGGCCGCGATGAACACCGGCGTGCTGCCGATGGCGTAGTAAGCCTTGCCGCCGCTGATCACGACGATCGCCAGCGCGACCAGGGCCCCGATGCCGATCGCCCGCCAAGCGGCGGCGGCCCTGGACCGCAGGAACCAGATCAGACCCGCGGCGCTGACCGGGAAGAGGAGCGGGCCGGTGAAGAGCCACAGCAGCGGCACGACCTGACCGCGGTTGTCGGCGGCGTACTGGGAGATAGCCTGCGCCATCGTGAGCTGAGGCCAGCCGTTCGCGGCCTCCCAGCCGAGGTTGGGCGCCCACATCAGGAGCGCAATGCCGATGGCCGCCCATGCCCACGGCGAGCGCACGACCTCCCAGTGCCGGGTCAGGACGAGACCCACGGCCAGGCCCGCCCCCAGGAACAGGAGCGTGTCCTTGTTCTCCAGGCCGATCCCGGCGACCAGGCCGACGACCAGCCAGAGGCGCCGGTCACCGCCCGCAAGCAGCTTGACGACCAGCCACAGGATGATCGCCCAGGCAAGCAGGTCCGGATCGGTGGTGGTGTCGAGATGGCCGGCGCCGAGATAGCCCGCGAGAGCGGTCGTGATCGACGCCAGGATCTGGGCTCGCCGCGAGCCGCCGAGGTCGCGCGCGATCAGCGCCGTGACGATCACGATGAACGCCATCTCGATCGCGGGCAGCAGCCGCACCGCCGTCGGCGAGACCCCGAACAGGGCCACCGAAGCGGCCGACAGGAGCGGCGTGAGAGGCGGCTGGTCGACGTACCCGAAGGCCGGGTGTTGGCCCGCCACGACGAAATACATCTCGTCGCCGTGGAAGCCGTACGCGCCCGATACCGCCATCAGCCCGGCGAACATGACGCCGGCGACGACAAGCACGGGCCAGGGAACGGCGATCTCGGGGAGGCGGGGATAGCGTCGGTGCGCGGCCGTGGCAGCCATATGCCCGGAAGCATACGCGCCCGCCTTGACTCCTCAGTGTTGGAGCTTCTTGACCTGGCCCGGCGGCACCTTGCCGGCGGCGGGCGTGGTCGGGCCCTTGACCCCGCGCAACGGCCCGTGGATCGAGGCGGCGACGGGACCGGCTCCCGGTACCGGAGTCTGGCCGCTTTCGGCGACCACTCCGGCGCCCATCAGCAGTGCCAGCCCGAGCGCCGCGACGACGATGGAGACGCGGATCGGGCGGGTCTCGATTGCGTGGCCCAGCCCGAGGCCGATCTCCAGCCGCGCCTTCTGGATGAGCACTTCGCTGAGCGGCTCGCGCGCGGGATCGCCCAACGCGTAGCCCGTGGCCGATCCGTAGATCAGCACGCTCCAGCAGAGGAGCGCCGCCAGGACCAGGCCGATCACGGTGAAGCCTGCGACCGCGAGGACCCCGAGCGCGAGACCCAGGCCGGTCGCCGCCAGGATCGATTCGACGGCGACGAGCCGCAGTTCGCCCACAGCCGGAGGGCCCTTGAATTTGGACGTCCGGAGGAATACGCCGTGCTCCTGGGTCAGTCCTCGGAAGCACGCCAGGAAGATCACCCAGGACAGGCTAAGGTTGACTCGCAGCGCCCCCAGCGCCTCCCAGGGACCTGATCCCGAGACGGCGCGCGTCGCCCACAAATAGCGCAGCAGGTTGAGGCCGATGAACGCCAGCGGGATGACCATGCCTATCGCCGACAGGCGTTGCACGACGAACGGCCGATCGGCTATGACTCCGAGTCCGGCCGCGAATATGAAGAGCGTGAAGGCGAGCGTCAGCGCGTCGTTGAACCACCACAGACTCCCCACCAGGTAGTCGTAGCGTTGACCGAATGTAAGGCCGGACCGCCGGTTCCAGGGCAGCATCGTCCGCCAGTGGCGGCGCAGGATCTGGATCCCCCCGAAAGCCCAGCGGAAGCGCTGTTTTCGCAGCCCCTCGTATGTGAGCGGCATGATCCCTTTGCCGAAAGCCCTCGGAACATAGACCGAGCGGTAGCCGAGGGCGAGCATGCGCAGGCTTGCGTCGGCGTCCTCGGTGATGATGTTCTCGTCCCAACCGCCGATTTCGTCGAGGACTGAGCGCCTGATCAGGCCCATCGTGCCGGCGAAGATGATGGCGTTGCGGTGTGACCGGCTGACCATCCCAACGTTGAAGAAATAGGCGAACCCGACGTAGCAGGATCGGTAGTAGGAACTTCCATCCCAAGCGCGGTAGTCCTGGGGCGTCTGTACGAATGCGACGTTCGGATCGTTGAAGTACGAGACGGTTGCCCGCAGGAACGTTGGATCGACGACGAAGTCGGCGTCTATCACTCCGATGATCTCGACGTCCGATTCGAGGTGGGCTCGACCCCAGTTGAGGG
Source organism: uncultured Anaerolineaceae bacterium (assembly GCA_964529245.1). Classification (GTDB taxonomy): domain Bacteria; phylum Chloroflexota; class Limnocylindria; order Limnocylindrales; family CSP1-4; genus Fen-1039. The sequence continues at coordinate 4,993 of CAZGUS010000119.1, read as the reverse complement.
CCCCGGCCTTGAAGCCCGGCCAGCTGGCTAGGTGGGTGAACTGGACGTCGTGATCGGCCTTGCGCAGCCGGTCGCACTCCGCCTCGAGCGGCCGCCAGAGCAGCTCATCGACCGTGTTGTTGTCGATCACCTGGATCCGAAGGGCGGGATAGTCGATCGCGACGAGTGAGCGGATGGTCTCGATTACGAGGTCCGGCGGTTCGTTGTAGACGGCCACTTGGAGACAGACGAGCGGCCAGTGGGCCGGTGCCGGCGGCAGCGCCGGCATGTCGGACGGCGAGCAGAGCGCATCCACCATCTCGAAGGCCGATCCGAGGATCAGAGCGGTCGCCCCGAGTTCTGCCGCCAGCAAGACCGTGCCGAGCAGGGCGCCCTCGGGCGTGGCACCGAGCAAGAATGTCGCGCGGACGAGGTAGAAGAGATAGACGCCGGTGGAAGCGACCAGGCCGCCCCAGAAGATGGCGCCCCCGGCGCGCCAGCGTGCGGGCCCGGCGAGACAGAGGACCAGGACGGGCACGCCGACCTCGACCACGGCCGCCGGGTCGAGTCCGATCAGGCGGGCGAGTCCTGCAAGCACTGCCCCGACCGCGAGCGTCATCGCTAGACGCGCCGCGCGACCCGCGACGGCCGCCCGACCAACCGCCACCAGAACGAGCGTGCCCGCGGCAAACCAGAGGACTGCTGCCTGCAGCGCCGAGTCGATCGAAACCATCCAGATTCTCTCCCGCGTGCCGTTGTCGCCGGTTAGAGCACGTTGGCGCCGCGATCGGGCGTGAGGCGTCGGTCCAAGGCCATCCCGTCCGGCGCGACTGCGAAGACGCCCCCGATCAGAGTCGTGCCGGTACTACCCGGCCGCGCTTTCACGGACTTCCCTCATGAAGCCTCAGGTGGCTTTCCGAGTTTGGGCTGGCTCTGGCGCCGCCGCGAGGATGAGAACCCTCACGCTCGTCGGTACCAGACTCCCACTCGATAGCCCCTTTTGCCCTCGTGCTGCATCAGGGGACCGGCGGTTGCAGCCAATCCTTCTCGAGCTTGCCCTAGGGGTGAGCTGTGGCAGTCGGCTTGGAGTCCCCAGCCGAGCCCTTGCCGTTGCCGGGGTTCTGGCTTGGCTGGCCGTGGTTGCCGGGGTTCTGGCTTGGCTGGCCGTGGTTGCCGTGGTTGCCGTGGTTGCCGTTGCCGGGGTTCGCGCTGGGTCTGTTGCCGTTGCCGGGGTTCTGGCTTGGCTGGCCGTGGTTGCCGGGGTTCGAGCTGGGTTTGTTGCCAGGGTGGTCGCTGCTCTGCGGCGCTCTCTTTGACGGGGCCGGGCCTAGTGTCGGCGACTGCGACGGTGACGGCGACGGCCCGCCGCCAGCCGCCGGAGCCTGCGGCGCAGTTGCCCAGGTGACGACGGTCGTGGCGCCGGCCGCGGCCATGGCGACGCCCGCTGTGATCAGCAGCGCTACCACGAACAGCATTGCGCCGGCCTGGAGGCGCAGCCTCAACGGGACGGACGAGCCGCCGGCGACTTGCGCCAGCGCGACGCGCAACCGCCCGCCTGCGGCGTGGACGAGTTCGTTCGCCCAGGCGCCCGGGCTTCGCAACGCGACTGGCCGGGGGCTTCGTTCCGACGCCGTGACGACACGGTCGACGAAGGCCGCGGAGGGCATGGGAGTCACACGGGCAGCGTAGGCCCGAAGCTCGGCTTCCACCGCGAGCTCGTCCGCCGAATGGGGTTGCGAGTAGTCGCCGCCTGATCGCAGGCTCATGACGGTCGGACCTCGTCGAGGATGGGCCGCAGCCGCCGGAGCCCGCGGCCTAGGTGCGTCTTGACAGTTCCGATCGGCCGTCCGGTCAGATTCGCAATATCTGCAATCGAGAGTTCGCCGAAGTAGCGCAGAACGATCGTTTCCCGATACGGCTCCGGAAGGGAGGCCACGGCCAGTTGGACGCGGCGATCGCGCTCGGCCAGGAGAACGTCCGGCAGCGGGTCGGACCCGCCTGCGATCTGGAGTGGTTCGCCCCTCTCGTCCTCCAGAGGGAGATGACGCCGCTGAAGTTTGACCGTCCGGAGCGCGCGATTGATGGCGACGCGGAGGAGCCAACCGTGAAGCGAGCCCTCACCCCGCCATGAGCCGATCAAACCATAGGCGGTCACGAAGCACTCCTGGGCGACATCTTCTGCCGCGTCGGGATCGCCGAGGACGCGAGCGCAAGCGCGGACGATGGGCCCGGACTCGCGCTCCACGAGCAGGCGGAACGCATCGCGATCTCCCGCGACGATCGCCTGAGCAAGCTCGCGGTCATCCACATGGGGATTGTGCCTCGACCTGAAGAGCGACTAAACATGACCTTCTCTGTCACCACCCTGCACAGAAGAGTCATTTAGAAATGCCGAAGCTTCAGGTCGGTACCAACGGCGCACGTGGGCCGGCGGAAGTAATGGGCGCCGGGTGAAGCCTGAAGCCGCCCGAATGACTCTTCATTGCACAGGCACCTCCGGCGCCATATGGCTTTGGAGTCTGTCGGGAGAGAGGTCGTCCCAGAATGATGGTTCGCGCAGGCGGTCCGACGGCATCCGGCACGCGACGGTTGGGTCCGGTTGCCTGGAATCAGGACGGATGCCACGGCTTTGACGTGGAGGCGCGAGGGGATGTCCCCACTTTCGACGACGACATGATCCGCAGCGCGCTCCGCTCGGGTTCCGTCGGCTGCGAGAACGTGGACGGATTGAGCCGGGCGATCAATCGCCAGTTGTGGGCCATAGGGTACGCGGCACGGGTGGAGTCGGACCCGGCCGAGCGCTTGGTCGTCGTGGAGGTTTCGAAGTCCCGCTGAGACCGCGGCTTCTAGCCGTCCGGCCGCTTGACGGTGGGCGCTCGTCCCGGCAGCCGACCGCGCGAAGGAAAGCCACTCCGTCGATCGTTGTCACAGCCGAGGCGAAGAGAGCGAAGGCTACGGAGGCGATATCGACGCAGCGTCTCCGACCGACATTGATCGCGTTGCCAATCCTGGCGCTTTCAGCGCGGCTTCTCAGGCGACGGCGGCTGGCTCTTTGGCATTCGCGACTTCGGCCTGGACGACGGCCAGGTCGATCGTGATCTTGACCTCATCGCCGACGAGGACCCCACCGCTCTCGAGAGCGCCGTTCCAGGTGAGCTCCCATTCCTTCCGACTGATCTTCGTCGATGCGGAGAAGCCCGCGCGGCGGCCACCTCGCATATCTGGGACCACGCCGCCGATCTCCGCGTCCAGCGTCACGGGCCGAGTCTGGCCGTGCATCGTAAGGTCGCCGTCGATCGTGTAGCCGTCGCCGACCTTCTTGATGCCGGTGCTGTGGAACACGAGTTCGGGATACTTGTCAGCGTCGAAGAAGTCCACGCTGCGAAGGTGCGCATCGCGAGCGTCCATGCCCGTGTCGATGCTCGACGCGTCGATGTGAGCTTCGACGGTGGATAGCTCCGGATGGGCTTCGTCGAAGTTCGTTGCCACGGCGAACTTGTGGAACTGGCCGCGAACTGTGGTAACCATCATGTGTCTGACGGCGAATTCGATTTCGGAATGGGCCGGGTCGAGATCCCAGGTGCTCATCGGTTGACTCCTGACGTTGGACGTTTCCTTGAGTCTGGGCGGTAGGCGGCGTAGGTCGCGAGGATGAGAACCCTCCCGGCGCCGATGACGTGGAGCCCGCTGTGATGGATGCGTCGGACAGCCTGGCCTCCTCGCCGGCGCGGCTCCTTCTCGTGGCATTCGATGGCGAGCACTCCCGGCCCGACAAAGCCGCGTGACACTATCGCGGTCTAGCGTCCGGTCACGAAGGATCGAGATCGATCGGAAGGCGTTCTATGACCCCCGGAAGATCGGGTGGCGCTTCTCGAGGAAGGCCCGAATCCCTTCCTGGTAGTCATCGCTGTCATAGACCTCGCGCCGGAGCGCCTGGATGCGCTCATACGCCTCCGGCGTGAGGGGGTGGGCGTTCGCCAGGACCCTCAGCTCCTCTTTCATGATCCGATGGACGAGCGGCGACGCGGCAGCGATGTCGGCTGCGAGCGCGGCGGTCGTCTGCTCGAGCTCGGCGGTCGGGACGACGGCGTTCACCACCCCGTAGGCGGCCATCCGATCTGCTCCGACTGGCCGGGCCGCGAACAGCATCTCCTTCACGAAATGCATGTCGGCGACCTTCATGAGATTGAGAGTGCCCGACAGGTTGTACGGGACTCCCAGGCGGGCCGGAGTGAGGGCGAACGTCGCATCGACTCCGGCCACAACGAGGTCGCACGAGAGGACCAGCTCGCACGCGCCGCCCCAGACCGAACCTTCGACCATGGCGATGATCGGTGCCGGGTGACTCTCGACGTTCCGGATGACCTTGCGCAGTGGATCGTTGTAAGTGAGGGGGTCGCGTCCGTTCGTAGGCAATTCCCGGACGTCATGGCCTGCCGAGAAGACTCGGGCGCCGGCCGCGGCGCGAATGATGACGACCCGTACCTCGGGTGGTTGGTGGGCGACGAGGGCAGCGGAAAGCTCATCGATCAGAGTCATGCTCAGGGCGTTGACCGGCGGACTTGCCAGCGTGATCCAGGCGACCTGATCGCGGATCTCGACGACGATTGAGCTCACGACGCCTCTCCTCGTGCATCAGGCGCGAAGGCCGGCTCACGCAGGTTCGCGTGCGAAAATGATGCAATGACGCGCCCGAAAGTGGCGCGCCCGACAGGATTCGAACCTGCGACCTTCGGCTCCGGAGGCCGACGCTCTATCCGCTGAGCTACAGGCGCGCGACTCCGCCGGACCCGGTCGATGACGACCGGCCGCGCGGGAACCAAGAATAGCAGCGGCGCCCGGTCTGGGGGAGCGGCGTCGTGGCTGCGGTTTTGGGCCGGCCGATCCGGCACCCGGAACGCCTTCCCTCGGCCGTCGCGGCAACCCGGAAAACTGACGGAGAATCCGAAGCGGCTCCCTAAGGAGCCGCTTCGTTGCTGTCCCGGTGAAGGGTCGACCCGCCGAAGCGGACCGT
>CAZGUS010000118.1:0-7979 GCA_964529245.1 uncultured Anaerolineaceae bacterium | reverse complement strand
GCTGGTAGTAGTCGAAGTAGCTGACGTAGTACTCGACCGCGTTGTCCGGGAAGAAATCGCGGAATTCTGAGTACAGCTGCGCCGCGAGCGTCTTGTTGTGGGCCAGCACCAGGGTTGGCTTCTGGTGCTTTTCTATGACCGACGCGATCGCGAAGGTCTTGCCCGTGCCCGTGGCGCCCAGCAGCGTTTGATGGCGCAGGCCCCTGGCCAGCCCATCGCTCAGTCGCTCGATCGCAGCGGGCTGATCGCCGGTCGGTTTGAAGTCGGCAACGAGCCGGAAATCGGGCACGAGAACCTCGTTCGGCAGTCACCCCGAGTATACCGCTCGGCGGTCGTATAGCACAGACGTTCTAGTACCCGAGACTCGCGGCGAGGAACGCCGCGGCCGCCCGTCCGGCGAGTCCCCCCGACGGCTACCGCTTGCCCGACGTCAACCGACTCCTACCGGGCAACGTCCTCTCCGGGGCGCGCCGAGGTGCACGGGCGATGATCGACAATCGAGCCTTCGAGAACGAGCTTGCGGTCCAGGACCACGTCCTCGTCGAGACCGAGATCAACGGGCGCCCGACCTCCTTCCGAAGCGTGACCGTGCGCGTCTGCCAGACCGAGCTGTGGCTCGGCCTCCCGTCGCAGGACCGGCGTCTGGAGGCGCTCCAGGACCACCAGACGGTGCGGCTGACGGTCGCACGCGACGGTGCGGCGCTGCTCGCCCGGTCGGCGTATCTGAGGCCTCTGGGCGGGAGCGGCTCGCGGGTCTTCGCGGTCGCCCGGCCGCCCGTTCTCGAACTGGTGCAGCGGCGTGGCTACGTTCGCTACCCCATCGACCTGCCGATCCATTTCCGGCACGTCGATCCGGCCACCTGGGAGCCCCGCGGAAAGGGCGCGACCACGACGACCCGGAACCTCAGCCCGGGCGGGCTCCTCTTCGTCAGCGACGAGGGCGTAAAGGTCGGCGACGACCTGGACATGACCCTGCCCTTGATGGGCGTCGACCGCGTCACTATGAACGGCGTTGTGCGGCGGCTTGGACAGGTCGCGGGCGACGGCGGTTCGGGCGCGAACGGCGCATCCGGCCACACGGAGGTCGCGGTCAAATTCACCCGCATCACGTCGCTCGACCAGGATCGCATCGTGCGCTTCATCCTCCTCACCGAGCATCGCCGGCGCGAAGCCGCGCTGCGCGTGCCAATGCTGCAGCCGAGCGAAACCATCGCAGCCACGGCGTCCCCGCGCTAGGACCGGCCGGCGCGGGCGAGGAGCGTGGCCGCCGGCGAGCGGCACCTTCGCGGCGGGCAACCGGCGGCGGCCGCAGCGGGCGACCACCGTGGGGAGCGGCTTTTTGCGGCGGCCGGCCGCTCCCGGGCCACCGCTTCCGGAGCACCCGACGCCGCCCTACAAGCCAGGCTCGCCGCCTACCAGATGAAGCCCATGCCGTTGCCGTCGGACATGGCCATCGCCATCTGGGCCTGGCTGATGACGTGGATCTGGCCGTTCTGGTTGCCGGCGCGACTGTTGCAGGATCGGCCGCATGTGTCTAGGTAGGTGAACGTGGGCGGGTTGGCCGTGTTGTCGTAGCCGACGATCGAGATGGCATGACGAGTGTGCGGCGTCCTCGAGCCCGCCTGCCAGTTGGGCAGGTAATACGTATCGACCGCCGCCACGACCGGAACGCCGTCCCGCCCGACGTCCATCATCACGGCCGCGGTCACGTCGCGAGGGAGGGTCGGATCCCAGCCGTGGACGGTCGCGTAGTAGGTCTGGCCCCAATCGGTCGCCCTGCCGGAAGCCTCCCAGTTCAGGGCGGCCTGCATGTCCGAAGGCGGCGAGCCTCGGGTCGGGTACAGGGCCTTGCCGGTGCCGCCGACGAAGACGTCGATGCCGGGCGCCGTCCAGCCGGCCGGCTTGACCGCCATCGCCAGGTACAGGATGAAGCCCCGGGCGTGAGCGGTGAAGCCGCTGACCTTGACCGCGCCGGACCAGTACGTGCCGAGGTGCTCCGGCTGTCCGTTCGCGTCGAAGAAGGTAGGCCCGTTGGCCGGCCAGGCGACGCCGTCGGCCACGTACGGATCCAGGAAGTAGCCGGCCGTGCCGGTCACGTTCGGGTGGCCGGTCAGCCTCTGCCAGTAATAGAGCGCGACCGTCGCCGCGCCCGGGCCGCACATGTTCCAGTAGGTGAGGTCGTGGTAGGTGTTGCCCTTTGCGTCCGTGCCGTTCGCCGTCGGTTCCACGATCCAGCGAGTCCAGGTCACGTCGAGCCTGCGAGCGGCCGGCAATGCCTGGCCGGTCAACGGGTTGGCGAGCGGATCGGCGGCCGCGTCCAGGACGCCGATCTTGCCGCCCGACAGGACGATCCGGCCGGCGGCCTTGAGCGTCAGCCAGTCGAACGACTGGTCGGGGATGTCGCGGCCCGGATCGACCAGAGGGATCGGCGGCGGACCGGTTCTGACCGGCCGGACGGTTGCACCGGGCGCCAGCGTCGGAGCGGGAGTCGGGGTCGGCTCCGGCGCGAACATGTCGATCGGCTGGAATGACGAAACGGGCGAGATACTGCCCGTCGAAGCGGACGTGGTGGATCCGGGGGTCAACGACGAGGTCGAGCCAAGGCCGCCGAGCGAGGTATCAGCGACGATGCCCGGCACGCTCGCCGGGGCCGCGGAGCTTGCGCTTCCACCCCAACCGGCGCCCGAAGCCGCCAGAACGGCCACCGCCCCCAGGACGACGACTGCCAGGATGGCACTGCCGCGGACGAGTCCGCGGTGGCGAGACGGAAATGACCCGATCACCCGCCGATTGTAGGCTCACGCGCAAAAGCAAACCTGAAGGCCGAAAGTGCGTGATTGAGCGGCTCCGCACGGCGCGCGGTGGCGGGTGGGAGTGATCGGGGCGAGCGGGCCGCGGGCCGAGCCGGCCGCGGAGCGCCAGGCCGGCCGCCGGTCATCGGGCGGTGTCAGCGTGCCGCGGGGCAACGGGCGGGCGAGAGGACTCGTCAGCGCCGGGCCAGCTCCTCCGCAAGCGCGGCTTCGACGGATCGGCGTGTGACTTCGGGCCGGCCGTCGGTGCGGATCGTGCGCGTGGCCGCGGCGCGCCAGCGTTTGAGCGAGGCGGACTGGGCGGCGATGCGCTGGCGGGCATCGGCTTCGTCCATGCCACGCCCCATGAGGCGGGCGAGTTGCGACCTTGGGTCGCAGATGACCAGCCATATCTCATCACACCAGGGCGCGTGGCCGGCCTCGACCAGCTTGATCGCCTCCAGCACTATGGCCACGGGCGCCGCCGGGACGGCAGCGTCGGCAGCGCGAACGGCGACCGGGGCCGCCGGGCCGGTGACGTCCGCGGCGCGAATGGAAGCCTCCAGCATGCCGGCGACGGCCGGATGGACGATCGACTCCAGCTCGGCCAGACGGTCCGGGTCGGCGAACACCAGGCGGCCCAGGGCCACGCGGTCGAGCGAGCCGTCCGGGCGGCGATACTCCTCGCCGAACCGGTCGACGATGGCGTCGGCGACGGGCGTCCCCGCCGCCATGACCTCGCGCGTCAATTTGTCGGCGTCGATGACCGCAGCGCCGCGCGCCTCGAGCCAGCCGGCCACGGTCGACTTGCCGCAGCCGATCGGGCCGATGAGGCCGATGAGCGGGGCCACCGTCCCCAGTGTTCCGTGGCGAACGACGGTCACGGTGCCGCCTCCTCCATCTCGAGCCACGCCTGTTCGACCTCCGCCAGGGCCAGATCTACGCCTGCCAGCTCGCCGCTTACGCGGCGCAGCTCAAGGAAGTTGCCGTGCACGGCCGGATCCGCGAGGGCGGACTCGAGGCGGGCCTTATGCTCGGTGAGCGCTGCCAGCTCCTCGTCCAGCTGGATCTTGCGGCGCCGGTATGCGTCCTTGGAGAGCTTAGCGACCGGAGGGCGGGACGAAGCATCGGCGATGGCAACAGGACCGTCCGAAGCAACCGCTCCCCCACCCGCTCGCGCCTCGCTCTTGCGAGCCTGGCCCCCGACCGGGCCGGCCGGCCACCTGCCGCCGGGCGCCTCAGAACGCCCGCCGTGAAGCCGCCGGGCCTCGCTTTCCGCCGCCGCCCTCGCCGTCCAGCCGTCGGCGACCGCAGTCCGCCAGGCGCGGTAGCCGCCGTCGAAGGGAACCGCCAGGCCGTCGTCGACGACCCACAGCGAGTCGCACACCTTCTCCAGGAGACGCCGGTCGTGGCTGACCACCAGCAACGTCGCGTCCGTCGTGCCCATGAACGACTCGAGGGCTTCGCGGGCCGGGATGTCGAGGTGGTTCGTCGGTTCGTCGAGAAGGAGCAGGTTCGCCGGCAGGAGGAATAGCAGAGCCAGTTCCAGGCGCGAGCGCTCGCCGCCCGAGAGCGCCGCCACTTCCTTGAAGACGTCGTCGCCTCGGAACAGGAAGCGCGCCAGGTGGCCCCGGGCCGCTCCCTGGGTCAGCGGCAACGCGTCCATGACCGCATCCAGCACCGTGGCCCCGGGGATCGGCGCGTCCCGGAGCTGGGCGAGGTATGTCAGCTGTGTGTTCTTGCCGATGTCCAGGACGCCGTCGAGCGGCGCCAGCTCTCCGGCGATGGTGCGCAGCAGCGTGGTCTTGCCGGCGCCGTTCGGCCCGACGATGCCGATGCGGTCGCCACGCCGCAGCTCGAGCCATGGCACGGTCGCAACCGGCGTCTCGCGCCGGGCGGTGCCGTCGCCGTCCCCGGGCGCCGCGTACCCCACGACCAGCCTCTCCGCCCGAACGACGGCTTCATACGAGCGCGCCGGGCCGCCGCCAGCCAGGGCCTCGGTTGGGAGGCGCAGCTTCGCCTCCGAGCGGCGCTTCTCCAGCGGCTCCAGCGCCTCGAGGCGGGCCTCGTGCTCGTGCATCTTCGAGAACTTGCGCTGGTGGCGGTACAGCTGGACGAGCTCGCGCTCGCGGGCGATGGCGCCGGCCCGATCCTCCGCGTCCTCCTCCGCCCGGACGTCGCGTTCCTCGCGCTGGCGGGCGTAGGCCGAGTAGCTGCCGCGGAACGGCGTGAGCCGCCGATCGCGCATCTCCCAGACGCGGGTCACGGTCGCGTCGAGGAAGGCTCGGTCGTGTGAAGCGACCAGCAGCGAACCGTGGCGGCGGCCGAGGTGCAGCTCCAACCATTCGAGCGCGGCCAGGTCCAGGTGGTTCGTCGGCTCGTCGAGAAGGAGGAGATCCGCGTCCGCGAGAAGCAGCCGGGCCAGCGCCGCACGGGTCTGCTCGCCGCCGGAGAGGTTCGTCGGCGGGCGATCCCACTGCCCCCGCTCGAACCCGAGCCCCGAGAGCGCGGCTTCCACGCGCTGGTCGAGGCCGTAGCCGTCGAGATGGTCGAACTCGTGCTGGAAGCGTTCGTAGTCGGGCTCTGTCACACGACCGGCTTCCTCCATCCGACGCAGGACCGTCTCCAGCTCCTCCAGCCGGGCGGCGCCGGCTCGTACCGCCTGCCTCAACGTCGGCGCAGCCGTGAAGTCGGCGTCGACATTGGCCTCCTGACGGAGCATGGCGATGGTCAGGCCGCGCTTGCGATGGATCTCGCCCTGATCCGGTTCGTCGAGCCCGGCGACGAGGCGCAGGAGAGTGGTCTTGCCGGCGCCGTTGGGGCCGACCAGGCCGATTCGATCGCCCGCCGCGACCGCCGCGTCCACGTGATCGAGGATGACGAAGTCGCCCACCTCACGAACGACCCCCTCCAGACGGACGATGGACATCAGGCCGGCCCGCCGTTTCGCGCGGCGGCCCGGCGCGTCGCCGCAGCCCGACGGTTGGCGGCGACGCGGCCGGCCCGCGCCTCCTCGTCGACGGTGCGCCCCAGAACGCCCTGTCCGGCCAGCTCGGTCCAGCGCGGGCCGCGGCGCGTGGCCGGCCCGCCAACGCGGCGTTGTCCCATGTCCGCAGTCGGCCGCAAGAGCTTGCCCACCGCCGCGCGCTGAGACGCCGGAAGCCGCTGGCACCAGCTGCAGAAGTGCGTCGATCGCCCGCCGACGACAATCCGCCGGATCGGCCGGCCGCACCGATTGCAGGGCTCGCCCGCGCGCTGGTAGACCGCCAGGTGCTCCTGCATCGAGCCGTCGCCCCGGGGCGCGGTGTAGTCGTCGACCGAGCTGCCACGGCGCTCGACGGCCTCGGACAGAACGTCCCGAAGCGCCGCGTGGAGCCGGCGGACGTCGTCGGGCCGGAGCGTGTGGGCGTCGCGCAGCGGATGGAGCCGCGCCCGCCAGAGAGATTCGTCGGCGTAGATGTTGCCGACGCCGGCCAGGAAGTCCTGGTTCATCAGCAGCGTCTTGAGCCTGCCGCGGCGCCGCTCGAGCAGTTCGGCGAGCCGCCGCGCGGTGAAGTCGCCGGCCAGCGGCTCCGCGCCGGTCGCCAGGACGCCGATCGCCTCGCCCTCGATGGGCAGGCCCGTAGCGGCGTCGCGCCGGTACAGACCCATCCGCCCGAACTTGCGCATGTCGCGAAAGCGCAGCTCGCGGCCGTCGGCCAGGGCCAGCACCACATGGACGTGGTGATCCTCGTGAGCCCCCTGTGCGACGACGAAGAGCTGCCCGGTCATCTTGAGATGAATCGTCAGTACGGCCGATTCCGCGTCCGCCCCGTCCGGCCCGGGCCCGAGCCAGAGCAGGAGCTGCTTGCCGCGCCGGCCCACACCTTCGATCCCGCGCCCCGAGACGGCGGCCGCGAAGGCGTCCGGGTCGTGGCTGCGCAGCGTCGCGGGCCAGTTGGAACGCGCCCCCACGATCCGCGCACCCGTCACCAGGTCGCGCAGGTCGCGGGCGATCGTCTCGACTTCCGGAAGTTCGGGCATTGCTAGAGGTTAGCGGGGCGGGGGGCGGCGCGCGTGCAGCGTTCTCCGGTCCGTCCGATAACTCATCCAGGCCGGGGGTGGGCAACTACAAGGGCCCGCGGCTACTATCACCGCGTCGGCAATTCCGGCGGCGCAATCTCGGAGCGAACGATGAGCTTCCTTCGGAGAGCTGCGGGTCAAAAGCAGGAGACGGAGACGGCCGAAGCGCTCGCCGTCGAGCAGCTGCGCAAAGCCGGAGCGGATCCCACCCGACCCCACGAAACCCGCCACTTCCTCTACGTTCCCGGGGTGAAGGCCGCGCAGCAGGTGGCCCGGTCGCTGAAGCGGCCCGACCGCCGCATCGAGGTGGACACTTCGGCCCGCAAAGGCTACTGGCTGGTCGCCGTCATCCAGTCGGTCGTGATCACGCCCGAATCCCTGGGCGCGCTCCGTACCGAATTCGAGGCCGCCCTGGCGCCGCTCGGCGGCGAGTACGACTACTGGCAGGTCGCCGTCGCCAACGGCTGAGAGCCGCCCGTCGGGCGCAGCCGGCCGCGAGCCTCGCCCGAGATAGCCTCGCCTTCAGCCCGGCAGGCTCACCTCGATAAACGCCGGACCCTTCTGCGCCAGCTGGAAGTCGGCGGCGCGCCCGCCGTCGGAGACCTCGTAGTCGCCCAGGAAGCCGCTGAAGCTGAGCTTGCCCTGGGCGTCGGTGACCATCGGCGTCGGCTCGAGCCACCACTCGCCCTTGACCAGGCCCAGCAGGGCTTCGTACGCCGGCTTGGGCGAGCCGTCGAGGCGCACCAGGCCTGCCGGCGCCTTCAGCCAGCCGCCGTCGGTCAGATCCCAGTACGTCGTCGCCTCGATCGAGGGCTGCGAGAGCAGCGTCTTGTAGTGCCGGACGACTTCGTCGGCCTGGCGGGCCTCACCTGCGGGCGTGGTCGGCCAGTCGTCGACCTGGTAGTCGTTCAGGTCGACGATCTCGGGCGGCATCAGGTGGCCCGACAGCAGAGTGTTCTCGGTGAAGTGGATCGCCAGGCCGTAGCGGGCGAAGCGGTCGACGATGCTCAGCGTCTTCTCCTCGCCCCAGTAGCCCTGGTGCATGTGGCTCTGCAGGCCCAGCGCGTCGATCGCTACGCCGCCCTCCAGGACGCCCTCGATCAGGCATTCGAAGGCGGTCGACATGTC
>CAZGUS010000117.1:0-7992 GCA_964529245.1 uncultured Anaerolineaceae bacterium | reverse complement strand
TCAAGCCCGGGGAAGCGGGCTTCGACGTGATGCACATCAACGTCCACAAGACGTTTTCCACTCCCCACGGAGGAGGCGGCCCCGGTGCCGGGCCGGTCGGCGTGGGGGAGAGGCTGCTACCGTTCCTGCCATCGCCCCGGGTGCTTCGCGAATCCGACGGGAGCTTCCGTCTGGAGCGTGCAGGGGAGCGGCCCGACAGCATCGGGCGTGTGCGCTCGTTCGCCGGCAACACCGGGGTCCTCGTGCGCGCCTACGCGTACATTCGTGCCCACGGGGCAGTCGGCCTGCGCGAAGTGTCCGACGACGCGGTCCTGGCCGCCAACTACCTGAGGGTCAGGTTGTCCGGCACCCTGGACATCCCGTTCTCGCGTCCCTGCATGCACGAGTTCGTCGCCTCGGCCGCGACCCTCAAGGCCGAGACCGGAATCCGCACCCTGGATCTCGCGAAGAGGTTGATCGACTACGGCTTCCACCCGCCCACGATCTACTTCCCACTGACCGTGGAAGAGGCCCTCCTGATCGAGCCCACCGAGACCGAGTCGGTCGAAACGCTGGACGCGTTCGTGGAGGCGTTGCAGTGCGCCGTGGATGAGGCTCATGCCGATCCGGATCTTCTCCACTCGGCACCGCATAGTTCACCGGTTCGCCGCCTCGACGAGACGACGGCCGCGCGTCAGCCCAACCTTCGCTGGCGGGGCATGACGGGCGAGCAAACGCCTTGCCCGGATTGACAAAAAGATGGCACTCGCGCCCGAATCTGGCGGTTTGTGATTGATTAATCGCTTGCGTCGGTGGTTGTCTGCCTATAGCAACGTGCGAATCTCGTCTGCTGAGTCAAAATCGGCTGTCCCGAGCCACGAAGCCGCAACTTTCGGTCGAGAAGTCGGGCAGTGAGTGTTTGACACTCGGACGGTGCCCCGGCATAGTACGGCCCAGTGACAGCCCGACATTGCCCCCTGCCCAGTTACAAGCGTCGTCGATTGGCGGATTCTCTTGTTGGAGGGCTATACGTCGCAGGCCCTAGCCTCGGCGGTCGGGTTGGAGTCCTTAGGGAGGCGCATCGGTGGTAAAACGTCTGATCAGTGTCCTCAGCGTCGGAGCCCTGCTCGTCGCTGCCTGCAGTTCATCGACCACACCCTCGCCGGTCGCATCCACCACCGTGGCCACGCCCACGCCGGTGGCTTCCGCTCCGGCCACGCCGGTGTCGTCGCCGACCGAAGTTCCAGTTGTGCTGACCGGCTCGGCCTACAAGCCCACGACCGCCACTCACACGGGCGGCACCGTGGTCATCGGCGAGTCCCAGTTTCCTGACACGCTGAACCCCTACTACACGGACGCCGAGACCGACTCCGAAGTCGAAGACAGCCTCTTCGACGGTCTTGTCACCCTCACCAACGACCTCAAGTACGCCCCTGACATCGCCACGAACGTCCCGACCATCGACAACGGCGGCGTCGTGATGACCAGCGCGACCACCATGGACGTCACCTGGAACCTCAAGCCGGGCGCCCAGTGGTCCGACGGCACGCCGATCACGTGCAACGACCTCCAGGCAACTTGGCAGTGGAACATGGATCCCGCCAACACCGGTCTCGTCGGTGGGACGACCGGTTGGCAGAACATCGGCGGTATCGACGGTGGAACGGGCTCCAACTGCGTGGTCCACTTCAACAAGATCCCCACGGGCCAGACTACGGCCGTCTATGAGGGCTACCTGACCCTCATCACCCCGCTGCCGGCCGCTTACCTGAAGTCGGTCTCGGTGGCCGACGCCCCGACCAAGCTCTACCCGATGGACACCCTGTCCTCCGGCGTCTACAGCGGCCCGTACATCCCGACCCAGGCCAAGGCCGACGCGCAGATCACTCTGGTCGCCAACCCGAAGTGGGCGACGATCAGCGGTCATGCTCCCTACCTTGCCTCCGTGATCTGGAAGTACTACGGCGACCCGAACTCCGAGATCGCCGGCTATAAGGCGGGCGAGATCGACGTCGCCGAAGACCTCAACAACGGCCAGATCCCGGCCCTCGCCGGCATCGACACCGCGCAGCAGGTCATCAAGGACTCACTGACGTACGAGCTCAACGCCTACAACAACCCGCGTCTCCAGACCGAGTACGGCACCGACTGGACGACCATCGTCAAGGCCGTCAAGATGGCGACCGACCGCCAGCAGATCGCGGCCGGACCCCTCGGCGGCAACGTCACGCTCAGCAACAACTACATCTCGCCCCTGACGTGGTACTACAAGGACGAACCGGCCCCGCAGCCGGCCAACCCGACCGCGGCTCAGGCTCTGCTCACCGCCGCCGGCTGGACCATGGGCTCTGACGGGTACCTGGCCAAGGCCGGCAAGACCCTCAGCCTCGAGTACTGCAGCACGACGGCGCAGACCCGTGTCGACACCCTGAAGATGATCGCTTCGCAGCTCAAGGCGATCGGCATCAAGGTCACCGCCAACAACGTCAAGTCGTCGGTCATCTTCGCGTCCTGGGACCAGGCGACGGACCAGACCGACTGCAACCTCGCCCACGGCACGTTCGACGTCGCCGAGTTCGCGTGGGTCGCCCCGCTCGATCCGCAGAGCGGCTACAACGTCTACTTCTCGACCATGACGCCCAAGGACAGCCCCGGCCACGCCGGCCAGAACGACTACGGCGTCAACATCCCGGCCCTGGACGCGGCTTTCACCGCGATCTCGACCACGGTCGATTTCGCCAAGGTCCGCGATGCGATGTACACGGTCCAGGACATCTACACCTCGGATCAGAACAACTACGAGCTGCCGCTCTACTACCGCAAGAACGTGTGGCTCGTGGCCCCGACGATCCAGAACTTCACCGGCAACCCGGGTACGGGCGCCGGCGAGTGGAACATCGGGGACTGGTGGGTCACCCAGTAGCCACCGCCTGATCCCACAGGTCGGTCGCACTCACTAGCAGTCAGTAGAGAGGGCGACGAGCCCCTGTTGGCTCGTCGCCCTCTCGTATGTACGTAGGCTTGCCGGATGCTCAAATACATCGTCAGACGGCTGATCCAGGCGATCCCTGTCCTGATCGGGATCACTCTGGTTACGTTCCTGCTCATGCACCTCCAGCCGGGCAATCCGACCGACAAGTTCCTGCAGAACCCGAAGGTCACCGAGGAGATGATCCAGGCCTTCGAGCATCGCTGGGGTCTCAACGATCCGCTCTGGCTCCAGTACCTCAAGTGGCTCGGGCTCTGGGGTGACAAGGGTTTCCTCAACTTCCTGCCCGGCGGCACCTGGCACATCTTCGGCCTCAGTCTTGCCATGCCGGGCGGTGACAACGGCGTCCTCCACGGCGACCTCGGCTATTCCATCACCGACGGGCGCCCGGTGGTCGACGTGATCTCCGACCGGTTCTTCCCCACGATCATCCTGTGCACCGTGTCCTACGTGATCTGGCTCGTGATCGCGTTCCTCGCCGGCGTCTACGCGGCCGTCCGCCGCTACGGTCTCTTCGACTCGGGCCTAACGATCTTCAACTACGTCGGCTACTCGCTCCCCACCTTCTGGCTCGGCCTCATGCTCATCACGTTCCTGACCGGGGGCGATCCCTTCAAATGGTTCCCAGCGAGCGGCATGTGGGACGCGCGGACGGTCCCGATCTTCGGCAGCAACGCGTACTGGGCATTCGTGGGCAGTGATCCACTGAACGCAATGAGCGACCTGGCGCGTCATCTTGCGCTGCCCGTGTTGACGCTCGTGGTGGTCAACGTGGCCGGTGACTCGCGATTCATCCGGTCGAGCATGCTCGATTCGCTAAACCAGGATTACGTGAAGACCGCCCGGGCCAAGGGCCTGAGCGAGCGCCGCGTCATCTTCCGCCACGTTCTCCGGAACGCTCTTATGCCGGTCGTCACCAACGTCGGCCTCGAGATTCCGTTCCTGTTCAGCGGCGCCGTCGCCACCGAGACGGTCTTCTCCTGGCCCGGCATGGGCCGCGAGTTCGTAGAGGCCGTCGGTCACACGGACTACCCGGTCCTGATGGGCATCCTCCTCGTGACTTCGGTCATCGTGGTGGCCGGGAACCTGCTGGCCGACATCCTGTACGCGGTCGTCGATCCCCGCGTGAAATACGACTAGGACGGGATATGGATCCACGCATCGAAGACGTTCCCGAGGTCCCGGACGCCTCCTCGCCGGATTACGAAGTAGCGCTGGTTTCCCTGAACCAGTGGCAGCTGGCCTGGCGCCGCTTTCGAAAGCACCACCTGGCCTTGATCGGGGGAGGCATCTTCCTCGTAATGGTGGCGATCGGCACGTTCGGGCCCATCCTCTTCCCGTACGACCCCACGTACGTACCGCCGGTCACTTCGCAGTTCTGCCCTGGAAGCACGACAGCCCTGGCCTTCTCGGGATGTCCGCCTCTCACGCCCGGACACCCGCTCGGCACCACCGGTAGCCTGCGCCTCGACCTTCTCGTCCTGGTCGTCAACGGGGCCCGCGTGTCTCTCCTCATCGGAATCGGCGCGTCCCTCTTCTCGGCGATCCTGGGCACGATCGTCGGCGGCGTCGCGGGCTACTTCGGCGGCTGGCTCGACAACTTCCTGATGCGCATCGTCGATGTCATGCTCAGCATCCCGATCCTGTTCGTGATCATCGTCTGCGCCCAGTGGTTGGGCAACGGCGACTGGCGGGTCATCCTGCTGGTATTCGCCGTCTTCGGCTGGCAGGGGATCGCCCGGCTCGTGCGCAGCCTCTTCCTGACGCTCCGCACCGAGGTCTTCGTCGACGCCGCGCGGGCTGTGGGAGTGGGCGACATCCGGATCATCTTCCGTCACATCCTGCCGAATGCCGTGAGCCCGATCATCGTCGCGACCACCCTCTCCATCGCCGGCGTCATCATCGGCGAGGCGTTCGTGAGCTTCATCGGCTACGGCGTCAACCCTGCCGTCACGCCGACGTGGGGCAATGAGCTAAGCCAGGCCCAGGACTTCATCGCCCAGGGCAACTGGTGGTGGCCCCTCTTCCCAGGCCTATGCATCGTCTTTACCGTGCTAGGCATCAACTTCATGGGGGACGGTCTCCGAGACGCCCTCGACCCCAGGAGCCGCGAGTGAGTGCCCAGCACGCGACTGCCGCCGCGCAGTCCATGTCCACCGGGACGCCCCCGCCCGACAACATCCTGCTCGAAGTCCGCGGCCTGCGGACCTACTTCCACGTCATGGACGGCACGGTGAAGGCCGTCGACGGCGTCGATTTCAGCATCCCGCGCGGCGGGACCGTGGGCCTCGTGGGCGAATCGGGCTGCGGCAAGAGCGTCACCGCCCATTCGATCATGCGCCTCATCGATATCCCGCCCGGCGAGATCGCCGGCGGCGAAGTCTGGTTCGACGGCCGCGACCTCCTCAAGTTGTCCACGGACAAGATGCGGCACGTTCGCGGCGGGGAGATCGCGATGATCTTCCAGGAGCCGATGACCAGCCTGAACCCGGTCTTCACGGTCGGCGACCAGATCTCAGAGGCCATCCTGCTGCACACCACTCCCAAACCGAACAAGAAGGAAGCGCTGGAGCGGACGATCGAGTCGCTGCGTCTCGTCGGCGTCTCGGCTCCGGAGCGGCGCGTCAAGCAGTACCCCCACGAGCTTTCGGGCGGCATGCGGCAGCGGGCGATGATCGCCATGGCGCTGTCCTGCAACCCCAAGCTGCTGATCGCCGACGAGCCGACGACCGCCCTGGACGTCACCATCCAGGCCCAGATCCTCGAGCTCATCAAGGAGCTCCAGGTTCGGACGGGCACGGCCTTGCTGTTGATCACCCACGACCTCGCCGTGGTTGCGGAGACCGTCGAGACGATCGCGGTGATGTATGCCGGACGGATCGTGGAAACAGGCACCGTGAACGAGGTTCTGCTCAGCCCGCAGCATCCGTACACGCAGGGCCTGCTCAGTTCGATACCGGGCGTGAAGAAGCGCGGGGAAGCGCTCTCGGTCATCAAGGGAGTGGTTCCCAACCCGTTCCGAATGCCGCCGGGATGCAAGTTCCAGCCCCGTTGCCCCTACGCGTGGGAGCGCTGCGCTCAGGCCGAGCCGGATCTGCTGCCGACCACGAGCGGGGCGACTTCACGTTGCTTCCTGCATGCGCCGGAGGGCGCCAGTCGGCGTGTCGAATTCGAGAAGGCAGTGGCCGGGACAGTAGAAAGCGTGGCCGGCTGACGTGAGCGATGTCATGAACCAGACCGCAAGCGCACAGTCCGCTCCGCCTCCGACACCCGGTCCTGTAGGGGGCGAGCTCCTTGTCGACGCGCAGCACGTCAAGAAGTATTTCCCGATCATGGGCGGCATCCTGCGCCACCAGGTCGGCAGCGTCTACGCGGTAGACGACGTCAGCCTGCAGATCTATCGGGGCGAGAAACTGGGCCTGGTGGGGGAGTCCGGCTGCGGCAAGACGACCTTCGGGCGAACCATACTCAGGCTCGAGACGGCAACCGGCGGCTCGGTGTCGATGGACGGGCAGGACGTGCTCGCCCTCCACGGTGATGCCCTCAAGAAGATGCGGCGCCGGATGCAGATCATCTTCCAGGACCCATACGGATCGCTCAACCCGCGCATGCCGGTCAGCGACATCATCGGCGAAGGCCTTCTGGCCCAGGCGGACAAGGAGAACGGCTGGGCCATCCGGTCCATCCGCGACAAGCGCGTCGGAGACTACCTGGAAGCCGTCGGCCTTCGGCGCGACTACGCGCGCCGGTACCCGCATGAGTTCTCTGGCGGCCAGAGGCAGCGCATCGGCATCGCTCGGGCGCTGGCCCTGGCGCCGGAATTTGTGGTCTGCGACGAGCCCGTATCGGCACTCGACGTCTCGATCCAGTCGCAGATCCTGAACCTGCTGTCCGATCTTCGGACTGAATTCAACCTGACCTATCTTTTCATCGCCCACAACCTTTCGGTGGTGCAGTACTTCTGCGATCGGATCGGGGTCATGTACCTCGGCAAGCTCGTCGAAGTGGCGAATACGGACAAGCTCTACTCCCAGCCGCGCCATCCGTATTCGGTGGCGCTGCTGTCGGCCATACCCGTGCCGGATCCGAGGGTCCACAAGAAGCGGCTCGTGCTTCGCGGCGACGTGCCGTCGCCGGCCAACCCGCCGTCCGGATGTCGCTTCCACACTCGCTGCTGGCTGCGCGAAAGACTGGGCAATCCCGAGCAATGCTCTACCATCGACCCACCGCTCCGCGATATGGGCGATGGCCAGATGTCCGCTTGCCACTTCGCAGAGCAGGTCAACGATCAAGCCGCCTCGGAGGCGGCTGCCAGAGCCTCTGCGATCGATACCGCCTCCGAGCTGCCCGAATAGATTTCCGGCTCGCTGCCGGGAACATGGGACAGCTCTAAACCAGGCTGAAAGCCGCGACCCGTATCGTGGCGTTCCAGCGAGGACGGAGGAGCCCACGGCGTCGTCCGACGCCGCATCCGCCGACCTGGCTATCTCTGCACACGGAAGGAGAGGACATGAGGAAGAAGTTGGGCTTGGTGCTCGCTATCGCCGTTCTCGCGGCGGCAGCCTGCACGAGCAGCACAACGCCGGCCCCGACGGTCGGACCGGCGGCGACCCCGACGCCAGTTACCCAGGCCACATCCCAGGCGACTGTGGCCGCGACGCCGGTTTCGACCGCCGTCGAGGGCGGCAACATGGTCTACGCGCTCAACGGCGACATGGTTCTAGCCGATCCGGCTCTCGTCAGCGACGGCAACTCCCTCTTCGTGGAGGCGCAAGTCGTCCAGGGCCTGCTCGGCCTGCAGCCCGGCACCATCAGCACCGTCATTCCGGTGCTGGCCGCCGCTCTGCCCACGGTCAGCTCCGACGGCCTGACCTACACGTTCAAGCTCCGGACCGGCATCAAGTTCCAGGACGGCACGGACTTCAACGCGGACGCGGTCGTCTACAACTACACCCGCTGGCAGAACTTCCCGAAGGGTGACCTCCAGGACAACGCCTACTACTACGGCGCGGTCTTCGGCGGCT
>CAZGUS010000116.1:0-7998 GCA_964529245.1 uncultured Anaerolineaceae bacterium | reverse complement strand
GAAGCAGACCGTGGCGCCTCGGCGTCCGGCGCCGCCACGCCGCCCGCGGCCGCCCGGCGCGGCGCCAATGACAGCGGCGCCACCGAACGCGGCGCCACCCGGGCCGGCGCGACGGCGCCACTAGCCGACGCCGTGGTCACCGCCGACCCCGGCCGCGACGCCGCCCTCAACCGCCGGGTCGGAATCTTCCTGCCGTATACGCCGCTGCACCATCTGCTTCTCGAGGGGCTTGGCCGGCCGATCGTGCTGACCAGCGGCAACCTATCCGATGAGCCGCTCGCCACGGACGACGCCGAGGCGCTCGAGCGGCTGGCCGGGATCGCCGACTCGTTCCTGGCCCACGACCGCGAGATCCGGGCCCGCTACGACGACTCCGTGACGCGTGTAATCGACGGACGGGAGAGCATGATCCGGCGCGCCCGCGGCTACGCCCCGGATCCCCTGACGCTGCCCGTCGCACTGCCGCAGCCAGCGACCCTTCTCGCTGTCGGTGCGGAGCTGAAGCACACCTTCGCCCTGGCTCGGGGCGGTCGAGCGCACGTGGCGCCCCACACCGGCGATCTCGAAGACCTGCTCACGTACCACGCCTTCGAGACGAACCTGGCGCATCTCGAGCGCCTGCTCGACATCGAGCCGGAATACGTGGTCCATGACCTGCACCCCGGCTACCTCTCGACCCAGTACGCCGCCGGCCACTTCCCGGAGAGCCGCCGCATCGGCGTCCAGCACCACCACGCCCACGTGGCGTCGGCCGCGGCAGAGGCGGGGTTGACGGGCGAGTTCATCGGCGTCGCCTTCGACGGCCTCGGCATGGGCGACGACGGAACGTTCTGGGGTGGGGAAGTGCTCGTGGCTACGCTGGCCGGCTATCGCCGCGTGGCTCGCTTCGGGCGCGCCCCGATGCCCGGCGGTGCCCTGGCGGTCAAGAAGCCGTACCGCATGGCCCTGGGCTACCTGCTGGCGGCCGAGTCGTTCGGACCGGAAGCCGGCTCCGGAGACGCCGCCCGGACCGAAGCCGCCGTCGCGGATTGGATCGACCCGGAGCTGACCCGAGCCTTCCTGGACCGCCTCGATCCGCGCGAGGTCGAGGTCGTCCGCGTCCAGCTCGCCCGCGGGCTCAACGCGCCGCTGGCGTCGTCGGCCGGCCGCCTGTTCGACGCGGCCGCGAGCCTGCTGGGCATCCGCGACGTGGTCGAGTACGAGGCCCAGGCCGCCGTCGAGCTGGAACTGCTGGCGGAGGAGGGCAGCGTCCGTCCGCTCCCGTACGAGATCGTTCGACGGGGAGAGCTTCTCGTCTACGACCCGCGCCCGACGCTGGCCGCGATCCTCGAGGGCCGCGCCGAGAACGTGGCCACCGAGCACCTCGCCGCACGTTTCCAGGAAACGATCGCCGCCGTCACCCGCCGGCTGTGCGGCGACGTGCGTGCGGCCACCGGCCTCTCCACCGTCGCCATTTCCGGCGGCGTCTTCCAGAATCAGTGGCTCGCCGCCGCCATGGTCCGGCGACTGGGCGGCGACGGCTTCGAAGTCCACACCAACGAACGTGTCCCGGCGAACGACGGCGGGATCAGCTACGGTCAGGCGGCGGTGGCGGCCGCGCGTCTGGCCGGCGCGTCCTAGCGGCCGCCGCGCGGCAAGGAGAACATCGAGATGTGCCTCGGCATCCCCGGCAAAGTGGTTGAGATCCGCGACGAAGGTCCGCTGCGGATGGCTCTGGTCGACTACGGCGGGGCCCGCAAAGAGGCCTGCCTGGCCTACCTGCCGGACGTCGTCCTGGGCGACTACGTCATCGTCCACGTCGGCTTCGCCATCAGCCAGCTCGACGAGGAAGAGGCCACCAAGACACTCGAGATCCTGCGCATGCTCGACCCGGAAGGCATGGAGCTGGAGCTCGGATCGACGGACGGCGAAGCCGCGGCGCCCTCGAGCTCGGCCGCGCCGCCCGTCGCGGGTGCGTCGGCATGAAGTACATCGACGAATACCGCGACGCGCCGCTGGCGGGCAAGCTCCTCGACGAGATCCACCGCATCACGACCAAACCGTGGGCGCTGATGGAGGTCTGCGGTGGTCAGACGCACACGCTGGTGAAGCAGGGCATCGACGAGGCCCTGCCGTCCGGGGTGCGGATGATCCACGGGCCCGGCTGTCCTGTCTGCGTCACGCCGCTCGAGCAGATCGACAAGGCCCTGGCGATCGCGGCCCGGCCCGACGTCATCTTCACCAGCTACGGCGACATGCTGCGCGTCCCCGGGTCGACCACCGACCTGCTGTCGCTGAAGGCTCGCGGCGCCGACGTGCGGATCGTCTATTCGCCGCTGGACGCCGTCCGGATCGCGGCCGCGAACCCGGATCGCCAGGTCGTCTTCTTCGCCATCGGCTTCGAGACGACCGCCCCGGCCAACGCCATGGCGGTCCGCCAGGCGGCGCGGCTGGGCCTGGCCAACTTCACCGTGCTGGTCAGTCACGTGCTGGTGCCGCCGGCGATGTGCGCCATCCTGGAGTCGCCGACCTGCCAGGTTCAGGCGTTCCTGGCCGCGGGCCACGTCTGCGCGGTCATGGGCTGGACGGAGTACGAGCCGATCGCGGAGCGCTACCACGTCCCGATCGTGGTCACCGGCTTCGAGCCGCTCGATCTTCTCGAAGGGATCCTGATGGCGATCCGGCAGCTCGAGTCCGGGCGCGCCGTCGTGGAAAATCAGTACGCTCGCGCCGTGAAGCGTGAAGGCAACCTCGAAGCGCAGGAAACCGTGTTCCGGGTATTCGACGTCGGCGATCGAAAGTGGCGCGGCATCGGCATGATCCCGGCCTCCGGCTACCACCTCCGACCCGAGTTCGAGCGCTTCGACGCCGAGGCGCGCTTCGACGTCGGCACGATCCACACCTCGGAGCACCCTGCCTGCATCGCCGGCCAGATCCTGCAGGGGACGAAGACGCCGCTCGACTGCACGGCATACGGCGTGCTCTGCTCTCCCCAGAAGCCGCTCGGGGCGCCGATGGTCAGCAGCGAGGGCGTCTGCTCGGCCTACCATGCCGCGGGGCGTGGTCTCGCCATTCCCGGCGCAGTGCCGCTCTACGAACTGACGCGGAGGGAGTCATGAGCACCGAGCGGCGACCCTCTGCCGATCCATTCGGCGCGCCGGCTGCGGCCGCCACGACGCCCGGCGGGGAGATCGGGGCAGGCGCGCCCGATCCCGCGAACCTCGTCTGCCCGGCGCCCATACCCGAACGGGCGCGTGTCCTGCTGGGCCATGGGTCCGGAGGCCAGCTCTCGGCCGCACTGATGCGCGACGTCATCGGGCCGGCTCTCGCGGAGGCCGCTCCGGGCGGTCCGCTGAACGACGCGGCCGTCGTCGAGGTCGCCGGCCAGCGGCTTGCCTTCACGACCGATTCGTTCGTCGTCAGCCCCATCGAATTCCCAGGCGGCGACATCGGCGAGCTGGCCGTCAACGGCACCGTCAACGACCTGGCGATGATGGGCGCCCAGCCGCTCGCGCTGTCGCTCGCGTACGTGATCGAGGAGGGCCTCCCGATCGAGGATCTGCGGCGGGTGACAGAGTCGGTCGCTCGGGCGGCCGGTCGGGCGGGCGTTCGCGTCGTCACCGGCGACACGAAGGTCGTCGGTCGCGGGGCGGCCGACGGACTCTTCGTGAACACCGCGGGCATCGGGCTGGTTGCCCCGGGCGTCTCGGTCGGGGCGGAGCGCGCCGCCGTCGGCGACGCGGTGATCCTCTCGGGGCCGATAGGGCTGCACGGCATCGCGATCATGAGCGTGCGAGAGGGCCTGGACTTCGAGGTCGAGGTCGTTTCGGATACGCAGCCGCTCAACGGCCTCGTCGCCGCGATCGTGGCCGCCTGTCCGGGCGTGCACGTCCTGCGCGATCCGACCCGCGGTGGCCTTGCTTCGGCGCTGAATGAGATCGCCGCCGCCTCCGCCCGCGGCATCGAGCTGCGCGAGGAGACGCTCCCGATCCCCGGCCCCGTTCGGGCCGCCTGCGAGATGCTGGGCCTGGACCCGCTCCACGTCGCAAACGAGGGCAAGCTGGTGGCCATCGTGCCCGCCGCCGATGCCGCCGCCGTGCTGGCCGCCATGCGCGCCGTCCCCGAGGGAGCGGACGCCGTGGAGATCGGCCGCGTCGTCGCCGACCACCCGTCGATGGTCACGATGCGCACCATCGTCGGCTCGCAGCGCATCGTCGACATGATGGTCGGGGAGCAGCTGCCGAGGATCTGCTAGGCGCAGGGCGAGGGCCGTGCGCGCGGCACGGGCCGTTGCGCCGGTCGATCGAGAGGCCCGGCCGGCCGCGTCCGCGTCCAACACCACCACCGGTCGTAGCTGACGGAAATGGCCCCGGCTCCCGACCGCTTACCACCACCCGGCGTAGCTGACGGAAAGGGGCCCGGATCCGCCCGGCCCGCGGTCGGCCGTTGTTGCCGGCTACTACATCCCCTGGCCGGAGATCGCCCCGAAGACGAAGTCGGCGAGGATCACGACCACGCAGACCAGGATGATGGCCACGACCAGCACGCCCCAGCGGGCCAATGTGCCGGCCGGCTGGGCCGGGGACGGTTCGTCCGGCCGGCCGCCGGGCTTCGAGACGGCGAGGCGTCGAGACTGGTCGCCGAGTTCGCCCATCTGCCGGCCGCGCTTTGCGCTCAAGGCCTGTCTCCTTCTGTCACTGCGTTGGCTGCGACCCATCATCGTGGCTGATCGGATTCGCCGCCAGCGTCGACGAGACGCGCGCCGGCGCTCGCCGCGCCCACCGGCGCTCGCCGCGCTGGCGCTGCCGCTCGCCGCGCTCGCCGCCGCTCGCCGCGCTCGCGCCGGCCGCCCTACAATCCGGACATGAGCGTGATCGATCGAAACAGCGGCGCAGCCACATCCACCGGGCGCGTATTCCAGCGGGTCATCGGGCGGGAGCTGCCGGTCGCAGCTCGGGCCGAGGGCTGCACGATCTGGGACACACAGGGTCGGGCGTATCTCGACGCCGCCGGGGGCGCGATCGTCGTGAACGTGGGCCACGGCCGCCAGTCGATCGCCGATGCCATGGAGCGACAGGCTCGAGCCTTCACCTACGTCCACGGCACGACCTTCACGACCGAGCCGCTCGAGGCCTACGCCAGCGCGGTCGGGCGCTACCTGCCCGTCGACGATCCGGCCATCTACCCGGTCAGCGGCGGATCGGAAGCGATCGAGAGCTGCCTCAAGCTCGTTCGCTCATATCACCTTGCCCGCAAGGAGCCGGACCGGACGATCGTCATCGCGCGCTTCGGGAGCTACCACGGCAACTCGCTCGGCGCGCTGGACCTTTCGGGTCGCGAGCCCCTGCGCCGGCCGTACGAGCCGTGGCTGGGGCGCTTCCGCCACGTCAGCGCCGCGTATCCGTATCGCGCCGGAGAGCCCGCCGCCCACGCCCTGGGCGACGCGGCCGCTCTCGTCGCCGAGCTCGAGGCGGCCATCGCCGAAGCCGGGCCGGGCAGGGTCGCGGCGTTCGTCGCCGAGCCGATCGTCGGAGCGACGCTCGGGGCAGTGGTCCCGCCCGACGATTACTGGCCGGCGATCGCGGACCTGTGCCGGCGCCACGGCGTGCTGCTTGTCGCCGACGAGGTGATGACCGGTTTCGGGCGAACCGGGCGCTGGTTCGGGATCGACCACTGGGGCGTTCGGGCCGACATCGTCGCCGCCGCCAAGGGCGCCGCGGGCGGCTATTTCCCGCTCGGCCTGGCCGTGGCCAGCGGCAACGTCTACGAGACTATCGCCGCGGGCGGCGGTTTCGTGAACGGGTTCACGTACAGCCACTCCCCCGTGGGCGCGGCCGTAGCCCTCGAAGTGCTGCGCATTCTGGAGACGGAGAAGCTCGTCGAGGCCAGCGCGGAGAAGGGCAGTCGGCTCCTCGCGCTCGTCGGCGAGAGGCTGGGCGGCCACCCAAACGTCGGCGAGGTTCGCGGTCGTGGGTTGTTGGTCGGCGTGGAGCTCGTCGCCGACCGCGCCACACGGCGCCCTTTCCCGCGGAGTGCCAGGTTGATCGAAGCCGTCATGGCCCACGCCACCGCGAGCGGCCTGCTGATCTACCACGGCACCGGCAACGCCGACGGCACGAACGGCGACACAGTCCTGCTGGGGCCGCCGTTCGTGGTCACCGACTCTGAGCTCGCGAGCATCGCCGACCGGCTCGGCGACGCCGTCGAGCGTTCCGTCGCGAGCCTCTAGGGCCTATTCGCGGGATCCCGGCTAACCGGCGGCCGACCCGGACGTCGGTCGTACGGGACTGGCCCCGCGGGCCGCCGCGGTTCGGGGCGCCGGCCCGGTCTTCGGGTCGGGCGACGGCGTGTCGCATTCGTAGTCGGTCTCGATGTGACTGAAGCCGAGACGGCGCGTCAGCGCCGAGAGGGGCGAGGGCGCCCACCAGGCCCAGCGGCCGAGCAGACGCATGGTTGCCGGAACGAGCAGCGCGCGAATGACGGTCGCGTCGATCAGGACCGCGATCGCCATGCCCACGCCCAGGCTCTTGATGACGATCAGGTCGCCGGTGCCGAAGGCGGCGAAGACGGAAACCATGATCAGTGCCGCGCCCGTGATCACCCGGCCCGTCCGGGCGAGGCCGTCGGCCACGGCGCGGGTCGTGTCGCCGTCGCGCCTGTAGGCCTCCTGGATGCGGGATAGCAGCAGGACTTCGTAGTCCATCGACAGGCCGAAGATGACGCTGAACATCAGGATGGGGACGATGGCGACGGTGAACCCCGGCGACGTGAAGCCCAGCAGGCCCGAAAGGTTGCCGTCCTGGAAGATCCAGACCAGCGCTCCGAAGCTGGCGGTCAGCGAAAGCAGCGTCATCACGACAGCCTTGAGCGGCAGGATCGCCGATCCGAACTGGAGCAGCAGCATGGCGGCCATGGCGACCAGGATGAAGACGATGGCTTCGGGCAGCTGCTGGTTCTGAGCCGTCAGGAAGTCGAGAGAGGTCGCATCGGAACCGCCGACCTCCGCCGCAAGACCGGGGCCGGGGCTCAGGTCGCGGATGGTCTGCACGAGCGCCTGGGCTCCCGCCGATCCGGCGAGAGGCGTGACGACCTGGAGATGAACGGTCGAGCCGCGGACGTCGGCCGCGATCAGGCCGTCAAGCGCGGCCGGCCGGGCTGTGGCCGGGGCGGAGAGGACGCTCGCGACGGCCGAAGCGGACAGGGGATGGCCGGAAGCGTCCGTCAGCGAGAACGGTCCTTCCACCCGGCTGACGCCGGCCAGGGCTCGAAGTCCGGCCGAGTACTCCGCCAGCGCGGCCGAGTTCGAGGCGGACAGCGGGTCGCCGGCAACGGTGACGAGAATGTCGATCGGGCTGGTCTCGCCCGCCGGGAAGTCGGTCTCTATCGTGTTCCATGCCTGGCGCGCCTGGTTGGCGGCGGGCAGGACGCTTGCCCCGGGCAGGCCGCCGCGCTCGCCGAGGAACGGCACTCCGAAGGCGAGCAGCAGGGCCAGGATCGGCAGCAGGACCGCCATCGGGCGGCGCATCACCGCGGACGCGAGCCTCTCCCACCAGCCGGTCCGGGAGGAGGCGCCGGAGGTGCCACGATCGGCGGCCGATCCGGCGCCGGACCGGCGAACCGTCCGCAGCGACGGTACACGGATGCGCAGATTCTCGACCCGCGGTCCGAGCATGCCCAGCACGGCGGGCAGGAACGTCAGAGCGTAGACGACCGAGCAGAGGGCGATCAGCGCGCCGCCGATGCCGAGCGAGCTGAGCGTCGGCGCGCGAAACACGAGCAGCCCCGAGAGGCCGATGGCGACGGCCGTGCCGGAGAAGGCGACCGCCTTGCCGCTTGTCGCCACGGCCTGTTCGACGGCCTCCTGCACGCTCGCGCCGCAGACCAGCTCCTCGCGGAAGCGGCTGACCATGAAGAGTGAGTAGTCGATGGCAAGGGCCAGGCCCATCATCGTCACGACGCTCGTCACGAAGATGCTCATCGTGAGTTGCTGGGCCAGGATCCAGACGAGGGCCAGGGTTG
>CAZGUS010000115.1:0-8160 GCA_964529245.1 uncultured Anaerolineaceae bacterium | reverse complement strand
TGGTGTGTCCGCTTCCGGTCGGCCGGGAGTCCAGGACGCGGCGCGGGCTGGTGGGTACATAGGTGGCGGCTGGGTAGTTGACGACCGTGATGTTGTGCTGGGAGCCGGTAATGCTGGCTGTGGCCGTATCGGTGGCGGTTACCGACTGGGTGTCACAGGTCTTGAGGGTCACGGAGAACGTGTGCGTGCCGGCATCGCCAGACGTGAAGATGTAGTCCGCAGGTAGGACGGCGGCTGAGTCAGAGCTTGTGAGATGGACGGTCCCGGTGTAGCCGGTGGCGGTGTTGCCGTAGGCGTCCTTGGCGGTGACGGTGAGGCTCTGGGCGCTGCCCGCGCGATACGGGCTGGGCAGGCCGGAGACGGTCAGCTGCGTCGCAGATCCCGGGTTGACCACGATGGCGTTCTGCGAGCCGGTAATCGAGGGCGTGACGGTGTCGGTGGCGGTGACCGATCGGGTGCCGGCGGTCCGAAGGGTGACGCTGAAGGTGCCGACCCCGGCGGTGAGGCTCGCATTCGCCGGTAGGACGGCGGCCTGATCAGAGCTGCCGAACTGGACGGTCCCGGTGTAGCCGGTGGCGGTGTTGCCGTAGGCGTCCTTGGCGGTGACGGTGAGGCTCTGGGCGCTGCCCGCGCGATACGGGCTGGGCAGGCCGGAGACGGTCAGCTGCGTCGCAGATCCCGGGTTGACCACGATGGCGTTCTGCGAGCCGGTAATCGAGGGCGTGACGGTGTCGGTGGCGGTGACCGATCGGGTGCCGGCGGTCCGAAGGGTGACGCTGAAGGTGTGCGTGCCGCCATCGGCGCCGGTGAACGTGTATGCGGCCGGGAGAACCGCTGCTGGATCGGTACTCGTGAAGCGCACGGTGCCTCTATAGCCGGCCGCGGGGTTGCCGGCAGCGTCCTTCGCGGTGACCGTCGCGCTGTGGGTAGCTCCGGCGACATAGGGGCTGGGGATGGCAGACACGACCATGGTGGCCGGGTCGCCAGTCATATTCCAGGCCTCGTTGGCATACTCGTCCACGAAGGCCCAAGAAAGTTCTGCCCACCCTGCCTGTCCCCAACTGGTCCCCCACGAGTTCTCGATCCACACGCCGGCGGCGTCGTACTTCGGCGCGAAGACGGCGTGGTTTCCGTAGTACTTCATGCCGGCTGACGGTACGTCGATGAAGGACTGGCCAGAGTCGAAGTAGAAGTTGTCATACACGGGGATACCGAGAAGAACTGGTATCCCTGCGGCGATTGAGGCCTCGACGGCGGCCTGGTTGCCGCTGTTGGCCTCGAAGAAGAGGTTGGAGTACGAGGTGATCTTGTACGGCGCAGCAGCCGTGACCTCTGCCGACGTTGGCTGATCGGTGTAGTCGTAATCCCCCTGCGAGTAGTCGACCTCATGGTCGATGCCTTGCGATTCCATGATCGCGAAGTTAGCGGGAAAGGAGCTCCCCGAGTCGACGCCCTTGGATATCTGGCTGTAGAGGTACATCGGTGCAAACGTGCTGGTCTCGCCGGTCGCGTGGTTCCTCAGCCAGTATCGGTAGTAATAGCCAGTGGCCCACGAGCCGCACGATCCCACCGGGCCTTGGTTTCCCACGGGCGGGTCCCACTGGCTCAAGTCGGCGCTGCCTGGAATCGTCGTCGCCTGAGCTAGGGCGGCAGCTGCAGCCGAGATGCCTCTCGTGAGCCCGGGCGTGGTCAGCAGACCGAGCCCGTGCGTCGCTGAGTTCGTCGAATCGGCCGCCGCCGGGCTGACCAACGACCCTGCCGGGATGACTGTGAGCCCGATCGCGAGGACAGTCGCGGCGGCAAGCCCAGAAAGCCTGCCGATGGCTCCGGGCGACCGCCTGCGTTGGGTCTTGAACAAAGACTCGGCGGCCACGCGGCGCGGCTGGAGCCGAGGCCCCACGAACACCCTCACCGCTACCCCTTCCTTCTCTATTGATCGCCCGGTTGAAGTCTCCAACCGCCAGCGGACATCCTGCTCTGCATCCTACCGGCGTAGGGATGCCTGCCGAGGAGGCCAAAGGTCCCACCGGACACCCGTCCGGTGCACCCCTACAACGCCGAGTGGCCGCATCAGTAGTGGGCCCGGCGAGGTCTCCGACGCCGTAGGTAGCTGGTCCAAGGCCGGCCGACCATGCCGCGGACGGCGTCCCCCACGTGCGGAACGTACACTCTCGTGGCAACGGAGGACACGCGCCCTCCGCTGCGCCGGTCCCAGTCTCACTCCCGGAGGCATCATGCCCGTGGCCCGAGCTTCCCGTGGTTCCAGCGGCGCCCGCCCGGCGCCCATGCCGCTCCAGCCAGACGACGTGTACCGCCTGCGCGTTCCGTCTGAAGTCCGACTGGCGCCCGACGGACGGCTCGCAGTCTTCGCCCTGCAGGAGGCGGCGGCCCGCCGTGACGGCTACGTCCAATCGGTCTGGGGGGTGCCGACGGACGGAAGCGAGGAGCCCCGCCGGCTCACGCGCGGCGCCTGGCATGACACATCACCTCGGATCTCGCCGGACGGCCGGCTGCTGGCGTTCCTGTCGGACCGGCGAACGCTCGTCGAGCCCGCGCCCGAACTCGGTGGGCCGACGGCGGCACCCGACGGCCGAGCGGCAGAGCCCTCGGGCACGGACGCAAAGCGCGAGGACATCGTCCAGGTCCACGTCCTGCCGCTCGACCGGCCGGGCGAGGCCTGGCGGGTCACCGATCTGCCGCGCGGTGTGACGAGTTTCGAGTGGTCGCCAGATGGCAAGCGCCTCGCCGTCCTGAGCCCATCGGCCGGGGCGACCCGGGACGAGGACCGCCGGCGACGCGGCATCGATGGGCCGGCGGCCGACGGCATGCCAGGTTCGGACTACCGATACATGGACCGGCTCTCGTTCGTGTACAACGGCCGCGGCTTCGTGTACGACAGCCGCCCGCAGCTCTGGATCGTCGACATGGAGTCCGGAGATGCCCGTCGCCTGACGAACGTCGACTGGGCCGTGGACATGCCGGCCTGGTCGCCCGATGGCACGCGGATCGCGTACAGCACCAACGAGCGGAGGGACGCCGACTTCGACCCGCGATCGCACATCTTCGTCGTCGACGTCGACTCCGGTCGCCGCACTCGCATCACCGACGCCGGCAGGGCGGACTTCGGGACGCCGACCTGGCTTCCGGACGGCCGGACGATCGCCTGCCTCGGCCACCGCTACCCCGCCCACGCAGGCAGCCGACTCGATGTCTGGCTATTGGCGGCCGACGGGTCCGACTCGGGGCGCGACGGCGGCCGCAACCTGTCGGGCCGACACGACCTCATGCCGGCGACGGGGATGAACAGCGACATCACGCCGGGCGAGCCGCCGCGCCTGGTGGCGTCCGCGGATGGCGCGTGGCTGACGTTCACCGCCCCGCACGACGGCTCGTACGAGCTGTGGCGCATCGCCACGGCCGACGGCCGGCTCGAGCGGCTGAGCGAGGGCCGGCAGTACGTCTCGGCTTTCGACCAGATCGACATCGAGGGCCACCCGCGCCTGGCGTTCCTCCGCTCGGCGCCGACCGAGCTGCCGGACATCTGGGTCCAGTCGGGCGTTGAGGCGCCGCGTCGCCTGAGCCGCCTCAACGACCCCGTGCTCGAGAACGTCAAGCTCGTCGAGCCGGTCGAGCGCTCGTACGAAGTCGACGGGCGGCACATCCAGGGCTGGCTCATGGAGGCCACCGAGTCGTCGGGCTTTGGCCGGCCCGGCCCGCTCGTGGTTGAGATCCACGGCGGCCCGCAGACGCAGTACGGCTGGTCGCCCATGCTCGAGTTCCAGGTCCTCGCCGGGACCGGGATCAGCGTCTTCTACTGCAATCCGCGCGGCTCCACGGGGTACGGGGAGGGCTTCGCCGATGCGAACTTCCGGGACTGGGGCGAGGGGCCGACGCGGGACGTGCTCGCCGGCGTCGACGCGCTCGTCGCCGAGGGGATCGCCGACGGCCGGCACCTCGGCGTCACGGGGGGCTCGTACGGCGGCTACCTGACCAACTGGATCGTCGGGCACGACCACCGCTTTGCGGCGGCATTGACGGCACGCTCGGTGAGCGACCTGACGTCGCTCGTGCTGACCGGCGACCTGGCCGGCATCGATCAGGCCATGTTCATGGGCGCGAACGCCTGGGACGAGCCGGAATTCTACCGGCAGGCGTCGCCGATCACCTACATCGCGTCATGCACCACCCCGCTCCTGATCCAGCACGCCGAACAGGATCTCCGCTGCCCGATCGGCCAGGCCGAGGAGCTGTTCGCGGTCCTGCGCGCCCACCGGAGGCCGGTCCGGTTCATGCGCGTGCCGGGTGAGAACCACGAACTCACGCGTGGGGGCGCGCCCTTTCGCCGCGTCGAGAATCTCATCCAGGTCCGCGACTGGTTCCGCCACTTTCTCGTCCACGGCAAACGACGCTTGCCGGCCCTGCCACGCGAACGGGCCGGCAAGTAGGGCGGCCCCGGAAACCGGCCAGGGTCAGCAGTCGAAGACCGACCTCTATTCGCGGCTTCCCGGCCGGGCCCCTGACGAAAGCGAACCGCGCGCTTGGCCCGGCTTCGGTACGATCGGCCGGTGAACGCGCCCCGACTCCCCCTGCCGACTGAAGGCACCGTCGATCGCTCGTCCGCGGCCAGACCGTGACGCCGATCGAGGCGACCGCGATCCTTGCCGCCGGGCTTGCCGCTGGCACGATCAACACGATCGTTGGCTCCGGTTCGCTGATCACATTCCCCCTGCTTCTCGCCTTCGGCTATGCGCCGCTCGACGCCAACGTCTCCAACACGGTCGGGCTCGTGCCGGGCTCGATAAGCGGCTCGATCGGGTATCGCCGAGAGCTGGAAGGCCAGCGGGGGCGCGCCCTTCGCCTGGGCGTGGTGGCCGCGGCCGGCGGCATCACCGGCGCCCTTCTGCTGCGAGCCTTCCCCGGCGCTTTCGCGGCCATCGTGCCGATCCTGATCGGCGTCGCGCTTGTGCTCGTGGCGATCGGTCCGCGCCTCTCGCGGGCACTGGCCGCGCATCGACACCCGGACGCCCACAGGTCCTGGCCGCTGTCGGCGACTCTCTTCGGCTCTGCCGTCTACGGCGGGTACTTCGGCGCGGGTCAGGGGATCATCATGATCGCGCTGCTGACGATCTTCCTGCCCGACGACCTGCAGCGCCTGAACGGCCTCAAGAACGTTCTGGCGGTGGTCGTGAACGGCGTCGCGGCGGTGATCTTCATCCTGATCGCGCCGGTCCACTGGGACGTGGCGCTGCTCATCGCGGCCGGCTCGGTCGCCGGCGGTCAGATCGGGGCGCGCGTCGGACGGCGCCTGCCGCCGCAGCTTCTCCGGGCCGCGATCATCTGCGTGGGCCTCGTCGCCGAGGCTCGCCTGCTCTTCGGCTGATTCGGGCCGAAATCGCTAGGTCGCCTCGCCGTGGTCCTCGGGACTCCACTGGAGTGTGTCGCCCGACTTGGGCGCCTGGCCCGCAGGTTTCGGGGAGGGCTCGTCGGCGGCCGGTGTCGACGCGCCGGCGAGGAGCGGCAATCGGACCCAGAAGCGCGCGCCGCCTTCGTCCCGATTCATCGCCCCGATCGTGCCGCCGTGCTGGTCCACGATCCACTTCGCGATCGCCAGGCCGAGGCCCGTTCCTCCGGCCGGAGCGTTGTCGGCGCGCCAGAACCGCTCCCACAGCCTGGGCAGATCGGCCGGCCTGATGCCGGGGCCTTCGTCCTCGACATACAGCCAGGACGATGTGTCATCGGGCCGGACGTTCACGGTCACGGTCGAATCCTTTCGGCTGTGCCGGATGGCGTTGTCCACCAGGATCGTCACCAGCTGGCGGAGGCGCATCGAGTCGCCGGACACCGGCGCAGGGCGCGGATCCAGCACGACCTTGACGCCGCGCTCCTGGCCCAGCGTCACCAGAGACGAGGCGGCGTCCGCGGCGACGTCGGCCAGGTCCAGGGGCACCGGCTCGATCTGGATCGTGCCCGAGTCCGTCCGGGCCAGCAGCAGCATGTCCTCCACCAGGGCGGTCATGTGGCGGACTTCGACGTCGATGTCGTCGATCGCCTCGCCGACGTCTTCCACTCGGCTGCGACGGTTCCGTCTGAGATCTTCGACGCTCGCTCGGACGACGGTCAGGGGCGTCCTCAATTCATGGCTCGCGTTGGCCGCGAACTCGCGCTGCCGCAGCAGCGCCGCCTGCCGCCGGGCGACCGAATCGCGGATCGGGACCAGGGCCCGGCCGGCGTAGACATATCCCGCCGCCAGCGAAGCGAGCAACGCCATCGCACCGCCGCCGAGCAGAATAAGGAACAGCGTGTCGAGCAGCTTTGTCTCGGCGCTTCTATCTTCGACGCCCTGGACGACGTATGTCGTGCCGTCGGGCGTCTGGAACTGGCGCGATATGACGCGGTAGCTGCCGACGCCCGAAACTGTCACCACGCGCGCGTCCGTCTTGCCGGTTTCGGCGATCGCCACGCTGGCCATGTCGGGCAGGACATTGCCGGCGACGTACGTTTCGGTCGGGGTGTACGGCGGGCTGCCCGAGACGATGATGTAGGCCCAAGTCCCGGCCGAAGGTCCGCCGAAGATGATCCCCAGGCTCACCTGGTTGGGTCGCAGGTTGCTGCGCAGGCCGTCTTCCACGGTGTCGATGCGCTGGTTCACGCGCTGTTCGCCTGCCGAGGCCACGTATCTCGACACGACCAGGTACAGGCTGGCTCCCAGGACGATCAGGATGAGCAGCGTGATCCCGCCGCTCCACGCCAGCAGTCGCAGCCGCGTCCGCCGCAGGATCCGGGCGTCCTCGTCCGAGCCGTTGCGGGCGGACGGCGGCGGGGCCGATTCCGGCTCGTCCTTCCGGGCTCGCCGAAGACGCAGGCGGCTCGGGAGCTTCACCGATCAGCCCTCACGCAGGCGGTAGCCCACGCCGCGAACGGTTTCGATGTGGGACGCCGCGACGTTGCCCACCTTCTCGCGGAGCAGGTGGATGTACGCCTCGACCGTGTTGGGCGTCAGGGCGACGCCGTAAGGCCAGGCGTAGTCGAGCAGCTGGTCGCGCGACAGGACCTGGCCCGGGCGCCGGAGCAGGCATTCGAGGATCGAGAACTCGCGCTGGCTGAGATCGACGGGCTTGCCCCCGACGGTCACCCGCCGGGTGGCTTCGTCCAGCTCGAAGGGGCCCGAGCGCAAAGCCACCGCCTTGCGCGTCGGAGGCCGCCGGGCCAGCGCCCGCAGGCGCGCGAGCAACTCCTCATACGCGAATGGCTTGACGAGGTAGTCGTCGGCGCCGGCATCGAGGCCTTCGACCCGGTCGCTGACGGCGTCGCGCGCCGTCAGCATCAGGATCGGGACCTGAGATCCCTTCTGGCGCAGCAGTCGCGCCACGTCGAAGCCGGACCGATCGGGCAGGCCGACGTCGAGAATGACGGCGTCGAGCTCGGTGCCCGACAGCGCGATCTCGAGGCCGTCCGCGGCCGTCAGGGCCGTCTCGACGACGTGGCGATCCTGCGTCAGCAGCCGCTTGAGGAGGCGGCTCAGGCGAGCGTCGTCTTCAACGACGAGCACGTGCAAGGGTTGCCTCCTATGGAGTCGTGACCAGGACGTCCTTGGCAGTCACGGTCTGACCGCCCGACGCGCCCGGGTTTGGAGAGGCGCCGGCCAGGGCGCTCGTATCGATCTGGACGGTAACGGTGCTGCCGGCGGTGACATCGGTGGAGCTGCCGGCAGTCTCGTTGTGGTACGTGGTCGTGCCCGACAGGTCGACCGTCACGGTGCTGCCATTGGCGAGAGTAATGGTCATGGTGTTGCCGGAGATCGACGCCACCGTGCCCGAGATGCCGCCGGAGAAGCCGCCGAGCCGGCCGGCGCCGCCTGCTCCGCCTGCGCCGCCGCCGAAGCTGCCGATGTTGAACGTCTGGCCGGGCGCCAGCGATGGCCGGGCGAATCCTCCGCGGCCGCCCGGGTTGTTGGCGGCAGCGGCCGTAGAACCGCCGGTGAGGTGGCCGATGGCAAAGCCGATCCCGCCGACCGCGACGAACGCGGCGATGAGGAGCAGCGCCATCGTCGTCCGATCCTGCTTCTTCGCGGGCTTGGGCGTGGCTGTCATGAGTTATACCCCTTTCAGGTTTCGTGTCTGCGACTTGCTACTCATACCGAAGAGCGACCACGGGGTCGAG
>CAZGUS010000114.1:0-8229 GCA_964529245.1 uncultured Anaerolineaceae bacterium | reverse complement strand
CGCTATGCCATGACCGTGCCCATCCTCGCCATCGCAGGGTCGATGGTCGGTAAGCGACGCGTCGCCCCCTCGCTGGGTACGTTCCCAACAACCGGCCCCATCTGGGTCGGACTCCTGCTCGGCGTGATAGTCATCGTCGGCGCACTTACGTTCTTCCCTGCGCTGGCGCTCGGCCCGATCGTCGACCAGCTCCTCAACAATGCCGGGAGGCTGTTCTAATGGCCTTCGAAGCCGCCGGCGGCTTGCGCCGCAGGTTCCTATCACTCTCCGTCGTCGACACCGCCCGCGGCACGCGACGGGCTGCCCGCGAAGAACGCCAGGCCGCGGCGAGCGGCAGCCCGCGCAATCGCGGCATCTTCGATCCGCAGCTGCTGCGCGGAGCACTCAAGCCGGCCGTGCGCAAGATGAACCCGCGCGAGCTCGGCAAGAACCCGGTCATGTTCGTGGTCGAGGTCACGGCCGCTCTCGTGACCGTGATCCTGATCTCCGACTTCCTGGGCCTGAGCAAGGGCGCCGCGGGCGAGGTCGGCCGCTCGACCGGGTTCGAGCTGCAGATCGCGATCTGGCTCTGGTTCACCGTCTACTTCGCCACTTACGCGGAGGCCCTGGCCGAGGCACGCGGTAAGGCCCAGGCGGCGACTCTGCGCAAGACCCGCTCGGAGACCATCGCCCATCGCCGCTGCGACGACGGCAGCCTCGAGGAAGTCGGCTCGTCGGCGCTCCGCTGCGGCGACGTCGTGGTGGTCCGCGAAGGCGAGACGATCCCCGGCGACGGCGACGTCATCGAGGGCGTGGCCTACGTCAACGAAGCGGTCATCACCGGCGAGTCGGCGCCCGTGCTCAAGGAGCCGGGCACGGATATTCGCAGCAGCGTCACCGGCGGCACGACCGTGACGAGCGATACGCTCTCCATCTCGATCACGGCCAACCCCGGCGAGACGTTCCTGGACCGCATGATCGCGCTTGTCGAAGGCGCAAAGCGGCAACGCACCCCCAACGAGATCGCGCTCTCGATCCTGCTCTCGGGGCTGACCATCGTCTTCCTGCTGGCGACGGCGACGCTGCGGCCCTTCGGGCTATACGCGAACGCCCCGCTCGGCATCGTTGTCCTCGTTGCTCTCCTGGTCTGCTTGATCCCGACGACGATCGGTGGTCTTCTCTCCGCCATCGGCATCGCCGGCATGGACCGCGTCGCCCGCTTCAACGTCCTGGCCATGAGCGGTCGGGCCGTTGAAGCGGCCGGCGACGTCGACGTGATCCTGCTCGACAAGACCGGCACCATCACCTTCGGCAATCGGCTGGCCTCGCGGATCGTGGCCTTCCCGGGCGTCACGGAGCGCGACACGCTGGAAGCGGCGCTCCTCACGTCGCTCGAGGACGAGACGCCGGAAGGGCGCTCGGTCGTCGAGCTGGCCCGGGCGCGGCTCTCCGCGCTCGACGCGGCCGCGGGTTCGGGCGCCAAAGCGGCGCCCTCCACACCGGCAGCGGCGGAGATCGCCACGGTCGTGCCCTTCAGCGCCGAGTCGCGGACCAGCGGAGTGATCCTGGCCGACGGCACCGTCGTGCTCAAGGGCGCCGTGGACGCGATCGCGGCAGCCCTGGACGGCGACGCTCCGCCCGAGCTGCAGACCCTCGCCGACGAGATCTCATCGCTCGGCGCCACTCCCCTGGCGATCCGGCGCAACGGCAAGCCGCTCGGGATCATCGAACTCAAGGACACGGTCAAGCCCGGCCTCAAGGAACGCTTCGACGAACTCCGGCGCATGGGCATCCGCACCATCATGGTCACCGGCGACAACCCGCTGACGGCCAAGACGATCGCCGCCGAGGCGGGCGTGGACGAGTTCATGGCCCAGGCAAAGCCAGAGGACAAGATCGCCCGCATCCGCGCCGAGCAGGCCGCCGGCCACCTCGTGGCCATGACCGGCGACGGCACCAACGACGCCCCGGCAGTGGCTCAGGCGGACGTGGGACTGGCCATGAACAGCGGCACTTCGGCCTGCAAAGAGGCGGCCAACATGGTCGACCTCGACTCCGACCCGACCAAGCTGATCGAGGTCGTGGCCATCGGCAAGCAGCTGCTCATCACCCGCGGCGCGATTACCACCTTCTCGATCGCCAACGACGTGGCCAAGTACTTCGCCATCCTGCCGGCCATGTTCGTGGTCGCCTACCCGGAGCTGAACCAGCTCAACATCATGGGCCTGGCCCGGCCAGAGTCGGCGATCCTCTCGGCGGTCATTTTCAACGCCCTGATCATCATCGCCCTGGTGCCGCTGTCCCTGCGCGGCGTCGCCTACCGCGCCGCTCCGGCGGCGGACCTGCTGCGCCGCAATCTGCTGATCTACGGCGTGGGCGGAATCTTCGCCCCGTTCATCGGCATCAAGGCCATCGACATGCTCATCACCGCCATTCACCTGGCGTAGGAGTCCACGATGCGAAGCTTCGTCAAGACCCAGCTCTGGCCGGCAGTGGCGGTCCTGCTGGCGATCACGGTGATCACCGGCTTCATCTACCCCGCCGCCGTGACGGCCGTCGCCCAGGTGGCCTTTCCCGGCCAGGCCTCCGGCTCGATGATCGCCGTCGACGGCCAGACCGTCGGATCGAGCCTGATCGGCCAGGCCTTCGACGATCCGAAGTACTTCTGGGGCCGGCCCTCCGCCGCCGGAGCGAACGGCTACGACCCGACCGTGTCCGGCGGTTCGAACCTGGCCTCGACCTCGCAGGCGCTGATCACGGCCATAACCAAGCGCGTCGACGACGAGCGCAAGGCCAACGGCGACGCGCCGGTCCCGATCGAGCTGGTCACGGCGTCCGCCTCCGGCCTGGACCCGGACATCAGCCCCGCCGCCGCCGACTACCAGGTCGCCCGCGTTGCCAAAGCCCGCGGCATGACCGAGGATGCGGTACGGGCTATCGTCGCCCGCCACACCACGCAACCATTCCTGGGTTTCATCGGGGCGGCGGCGGTTCACGTCCTCGAACTGAACCTCGATCTGGACGGACTCCTGAAATGACGACCGAGTCGGCCGATCCGGGCCGGCCCACCGGCGACCAGATGCTGGCCCGAATGCAGGCCGATCGAAGGCCCGAGCGCGCCCGGATGCGGATCTACATGGGCATGGCACCCGGCGTGGGCAAGACGTACAAGATGCTCGAGGAGGCGCACCGCCGCCACGAGCGCGGCACGGACGTGGCGGTCGGCTTCGTAGAAACGTACGGCCGGCGCCACACCGCCGCCTTGCTCGACGGCCTCGAGGTCATCCCGCGCCACCACGTCGAGTACCGCGGAGTGGCCGTCGAGGAAATGGACGCCGACGCCGTCATCGCCCGCCACCCCGCCGTCGTGCTGGTCGACGAGCTCGCCCACACCAACGTCCCGGGTTCCGCGCGCGAGAAGCGCTGGCAGGACGTCGAGGCGATCCGCGACGCGGGCATAGAGGTCATCAGCACCTGCAACGTCCAGCACATCGAATCGGTCGCCGACGCCGTCGAGACGATCCTGGGCGTGCCGGTCCGCGAGCGCATCCCCGACGAGGTGGTCCGGGCCGCCGACGAGATCGAGCTGGTCGACATGAGCCCGCACGCGCTCCGCCAGCGCATGCGTCACGGCAACATCTATCCGCCGGAACGCGCGGTCATCGCCCTGGACCGCTTCTTCACCGAGCCAAACCTGATGGCCCTGCGCGACCTGTCGCTGCGGTTCGTGGCCGGGCGGGCAGACCAGGAGCTCGAAGGAACCGTCTCGAGCCAGGGCATCGTCCTGCCGCCCGTCACCGAGCGCGTCATGGCCCTGGTCGACGAGTCGCCCGCCTGTCGGCGAGCCCTGCGCCGCGCCTCGTCGCTGGCCAGCGCGCTCCACGCCACCTGGATCGCGGTGGCGGTCCAGACGCCCGCCGTCCAGCAGTCGCGCGACCGCCGCCAGAACATGCAGGCCAACGTGGACTACGCCGTGGACCTGGGCGCCGAGATCGTTCGCGGCGAAGCCACAGACCTGGCCCGCGGCCTGGCGGAGGTCATCTCCGAGCACCGCGTCAGCCACGTCGTCCTGGCGCACGAGGCGCGCCACGGCATCGGCCTGGGTCGTCCGAGCCTGGCCGATCGCCTGCTGGACACCGTGCCCGGCCTGGAAATCCACCTCATCGGCGAGCCCGCCCCCACGGCGGGCCACTGACGCCGCGTGGCGATGACGGCAACGGAACAGCTGCAGCTGTTCGGCGCGGTCGCCGTGAGCGCGATGCTCGTCTTCTACGCGCTCGAGGCGCGGTCGACGTGGTTCGTGCTGGCGTTCGCGGCGGCGTGCCTGGCATCCTCGAGCTACGGCTTCCTCCAGGGCGCGTGGCCGTTCGGGATCGTGGAGCTGATCTGGTCCGGGATCGCCGTCCGGCGCTGGCAGGTGCGGCGCCGCGAGGTCCGGCGCCGAGAGGGTTCCTAGCCTCCCGCGGCCCGGTACGATCGTGGCGTGCAGCCCAGGACGACACCACAGCTTCTGCCGGTTCGGTTTGTGCCATCTACGCCTGGTGGTGGTGTTGGACTCGGACTCTGCGGCCGGCGCGGCGATCGACGGCGCCTGCGAGGGCTGCATCGGGCGCGCCTGAGCGTGGACCTGCCTCGCGGCAACTCATTTCGCTCGCCCCGCGCAGTTCGACTCGCGGATACCACGCCTGGCACACGTATCTGCAAGAAACGCGGCCCGGCCCGGCCGGGTAATCCACGGCGGTCTCGCCCGCAGGGTGATCCCCGGCGGCCGACCGCCCGCAAGCGCGACGCCGCCCGAGTCGTCCGGCGGCACCGCCCGGAGGAATCACGATTCTGGCCGAGCGTGGTCGCCCGGTGAGCGCGGGCCAGTCTCGGTCGGAGCAGAACGCAACGGCTCAGCCTCAACCTGCGGCCTCGCTGCCGCGTCGTAAGGCTGGAACCGGCCGCATCCGGCCGTGGCATCGCCGGGAGATCCCGTGGCAGAAGGTGGAGCCGTCGTGAAGCTTCGGGGGGAGGTCGTCGACCTGTCGGCAGTCGAGACGATGGAATCGTTCGTCCATCGTGTCCTGCCGGAGGCATACCGCCTGGCGACGGTGATGCTGCGCGATCCGGTCGGGGCCGAGGACGTCGCCCACGACGCCGTGGTCGCGGCCTGGGAACGCCGCGCCAGCCTGAGGGACCCGGACGCGCTCGACGCGTGGTTCGCCCGCATCGTCGCCAACAAGTGCCGCGACCGGCTCCGGGACAGGTCCCGCCATCCGATCGCGGAGCTGACGCCGGAGGCCGAGCCGCGCGGCGCCGACACCTCGACCGCCCTGGCCGATCGCGACGAGCTGGGCCGGGCGCTGGCCGCCCTGACCCCCGACGAGCAGATCGTCCTGGGCCTCCGCTTCGGGCGCGACCTCGAGGTTCGAGAGATCGCGCGGCGCCTGGGCCAGCCCGAAGGAACGATCAAGTCGCGCCTGCACCTGGCGCGGCTGCGACTGCGCGGCGCGCTCGCCGCGTCCCGCACACGGCCGGAGGAAACTCGATGAGCGACATGGACGCCCGAGACGACGGCCGGCTCGACCGATCGCTGTCCGCTTGCTATGGGGATCTGGCCGGCGCGCCGGTCCCGGTCAGGCTCCACGGCCGGATCGTCCGGACGATCCAGGCCCGAGACGCCCGGCGGGCGTCGGGCCACGGCCTCAGGCGCGGCCTGGGCCGGCTCGCCCCCGCGGCGCTGGCGGTGGTCTTCGTGGCCGCCGTCGCGGTTGCGGTGCTGCCGTGGGCGCAGCGCGGCACGATCGCTCCGGCCGGTCCGACCGCTTCGGCGACGGCAGGCGCCACGGGATCGGCGACCGCGTCGGCGACCGCGTCGGCGACCGCCTCCCGGCCACCTCTGGCGACAGCGGTTCCGCCGACCGCGGCCCCGACCGCGTTTCCGGCCGGGGCGACCCGCATCACGGCCGTAAACCTGGGCGAGACCTGGATGACGGTCACGATCGGCGGCAACGTCGTGGGTCAGCTGGCCTGCGGCGAGACCGGGACCTACGCGGTCACGGCTTATCCATCGACCGTTCAGGTGGCCAACGATCAAGGCGGGGCCAGCACGGTCCTCGTGCGTCACTCGGCGCCGATGTGGTGGATCTACCGGCCCGACGGGTTCACCGTGGCCGAAACGGCGCCTCCCGTGAACAGGGATTACGCGGCCTGCCCGACGCCGTATGCCGGCAGCGATCCATCGGGCGTCGTCACCTGGAGCTTCGACTATCCGACGGTCACCGGCACAACCGCCGACGCCGCCATCAATTCCGCCATCTCCGCGTCCGCGGAACGGTGGGCGGGCCAGCTGGCCGGGGACCTCTTGACGCTTCGAGCGGCACGTTCGACGCCGACCGGAACCGGCAGCCTGACCGGATACTGGGCGGCGGACACCTCGATACCCGGCTGGCTATCGATCAGCGTCTCGATGAACCCGACCCTGGACCCGGCTCCGGTGGACGGCATTCCGATGT
This sequence comes from uncultured Anaerolineaceae bacterium, assembly GCA_964529245.1. Classification (GTDB taxonomy): domain Bacteria; phylum Chloroflexota; class Limnocylindria; order Limnocylindrales; family CSP1-4; genus Fen-1039. The sequence goes on along the minus strand of CAZGUS010000114.1, from coordinate 1,753 downwards.
GGACCGCCGACCTCGTGTTCGACCTGTCGGACGGCCATCAGGTCGGCGTGGACGAGCTGTTCACGAAGCCGGCCGACGGCCTGGCCGTCCTATCGGCTCAGACGCGCAAGCTCATGGGTCTGACCGCGGATGGCGGCATCTACGCCGCCGCGACCACGCCCGATGCCCTGGCTTCGGCCATGTGGTACCCGCAATGCGACGGCGTCCGCCTCGTGTTCGCGGACCCGGTGAAGGCATCGCTGCCCACGGCGTCCCTGTACCAGACCGAGGTCCTCATCCCCTGGTCGGCGCTCAAGAGCGTCCTTGCGGCCGACTCGCCGATCCATTCGGTGAAGCGGTGCTAGGCGTCGTCCCCGCCAGCCGTCAATTCGTATAGGGAACCGGTCCGGGTCCTCCGGGCCCGCCGGCCGGGACCCGCGCCCTACTCCGCGACGATGCGGTAACCGACGCCGGGCTCGGCCACGATGAGCTTCGCGGCCACGCCCGAGGGATCCGCCGCGGCCAGCTTGCGGCGCAGTCGCGACACGTAGACGTGGAGGTAGTGGCCCTCGTCCGAGTACGCGGAACCCCACACCGCGCGGAGCAGCCGGCCCGCCGTCACGACCCGGCCCGATTGCGACAGCAGGATCTTGAGCAGCTCGAACTCCCGCGGCGTCAGTTCCAGCGGCGTGCCGCCGACGCTGACCTCGTGGCGCGGCACGTCCATGACCACGGGCCCCAGGATCAGCCGCCCCTCCGTGTCGGCCGCCGGCCCGGCCGCCCGCCGGAGAACCGCCCGCATTCGGGCGTGCAGCTCCGACAGCCCGAACGGCTTGGTCAAGTAGTCGTCCGCGCCTGCGTCGAGGGCGGCGACCCGGTCCTCCTCGCGGCCGCGCGCCGAGACGACGATGATCGGCGTCGTGGCCTCGCGGCGGACCCGCAGGATCACCGCCTGGCCGTCGAGGTCGGGCAATCCAAGGTCGAGCAGGATGAGGTCCGGGCGGCGGCAGTCCCACAGCCGCAGCGCCTCGCGAACGTCGCCGGCCTCGTCGACCTCGTGGCCGCGGGCCCGCAGATTGCCGGCGATGGCGCTCCGCGCCGTCTCGTCGTCCTCGACGATCAGGACGACCGCGCCGCCGTCGCTCATCTGGGCTCCGCCGCCCCGGCCGCGGGCTCGGCCGCCTCCGAAGATTCGGCCGGGGCGGCTTCGGCCGCCGGCTCGACAGCGCCTGCCGCCGGCTCCGCGCCTTCCGCCGGTTCGAGCGCCGGTTCGACCTCCGGTTCGACCTCCGATTCGACCGGCAGCCGGACCGCCACGGCCAGGCCGCCAAGCTCGCTCGCGTGCGCGTCGGCCGAACCGCCCATCGCCTCGGCCAGGCCGCGAACGACCGTGAGGCCGATCCCCGATCCGCCCTCGCTGCGCGAGCCGAGCCGCTTGGGCCCGCGGTAGAACCGCTCGAAAAGGTGACCGAGCGCGGGCGGAGGTACGCCCGGGCCGGCATCCTCGACCGTCAGCTCGACGCTGCCGCCGGCCGGACATTCGGCCGTGACGTGGATCCGCTTTCCGGCAGCGTGTTTGGCCGCGTTCTCGAGCAGGTTCGTGAGTATCTGGTCGACGAAGATCGCGTCCACCCGAACCGGCGGCAAGTCGTCCGGGATCGAGACTTCGACGCTGGCCGGTGCGAGCACGGGCGCCAGGCGTTCGACCACCGGATCGACCAGATCGGCCAGGTCGTACAGCTGGAGTGAGGGGTGCAGCGCGCCGCCCTCGATC
>CAZGUS010000113.1:0-8293 GCA_964529245.1 uncultured Anaerolineaceae bacterium | reverse complement strand
GCCGTCTTCTATGTGTTCGACCGCCGCGAGTGGTTCAGACGGACGCGGCAGTCTCCGGCGAACCGGGTGCCTCGCCCGCGGCTCCCCGTTCGGGACGCCGGCGCGGGTCCTGGATCCCGACCGCGTTGACGGCCGCTCCGGCCAGCAGGAGGCCTGCCGCGAGCGCCATGGCCAGGCGGAACGAGTCCGTCGAGGAGTCTCGGGCCGCCGCCACCACCGCCGGCGCGACCGAGGCATCGGGCTGATTCAGCGGCGAGACGGTCTGCCGGAAGGCGTCCGACGACGTGTCTATCCCCGGCACCCGGCTCGACAGGTCGGCGTAGAAGGCGCCCGTGATGGCGACGAAGATCAGCGCCCCGGCCAGCTGCGGTCCAACCCTCGATATGGCGTTGTTCACGGCCGAGCCGAGGCCGGCGCGGTTCTCCGGCACGGAAGCCATCAGCGCCGTAGTCAGCGGCGCGACGGTGATCGCGAGCCCGAGACCGAACAGAACGGTCGAGGGCAGGAAATCGACGAGGTAACCGCCCGACGGGAGCCAGCTGGCGGGGCTGCCCGGCACGAGGTCCCAGGCAGAGCTGTCGGCCGGCATCCTGGTCAGCCACAGGATCCCGCAGCCCATCAGGGCCGGGCCGATCGCCATGAACCGGCGCGGACCGATTCGGCCGGACAGCGCTCCGACTCGCGACGACAGGAGCACCAGCAGCAGGGCTCCCGGGACTCCGATCAGCCCGGCGGCCGCCGCGCTGTACAGCAGCGTCCCCTGGCTGAAGATCGATTGCTGGTAGCCGACCACGTACAGAGCCCCGTAGATCAGGAACGTCGACAGGTTCGTGACCGCGAAGTTGCGCGAGCGGAAGAGGCCCAGGGGCACGAGCGGGTGGCTGCCTCGGGCCATGAGGACCACGAACAGGACCGCGGACATCGCGCCCACGAGCAGCGCAACGGGCCCGACGGCGTCGCGCCATTCGTGCTGCTGGCCGTAGATCGCGCCGAACGAGAGACCGCCGACGGCCACCGCGACCGTCGCCGCGCCGGCCCAGTCGAACGACCGGGCCGCATCCGGGTCGCTGCTCTCGTCCACGTAGCGCGACGTGGCCCACAGCGCGATGACGATGAGCGGCACGTTGATGAAGAAGACGGCCCGCCACGAGATCGTGTCCACGAAAATGCCGCCGACCAGCGGGCCGAGGATGGCGGTGGCGGCAGACGCGGCCGCCCACAGCCCGAAGGCGCGGCCCCGTTCGGCGCCTTCGAAGGTGTGGGTGAGCAGCGCCAGAGACCCGGGCACGAGCAGCGCCCCGGCCGCGCCCTGCACGATGCGGAAGACGATCAGCGTCTCCATGTTGGGGGCGAAGCCGCACAGAATCGACGCGCCGCCGAAGCCCACCAGGCCGATGACGAAGAGGCGGCGGCGGCCGTAGGAATCGGCCAGCGCTCCGGCCAGGATCAGCAGCGCGCTGAGGCTCAGGAGGTAGGCGTTGTAGACGTACGACTGCCCTTCGAGGACGCCGAAGAAGCTGCTCGGCAGATCCTGTCCGATGCGCTGCAGAGCGACGTTGACGACGGTCGAGTCGAGAAAGACGATCCCCGAGCCAAGGATCGCGGCCAGGAGGGTGCCGTCGCGGCGGCTCACGTCCGGGCCGCTCGCCTGCGCACGCCGCTCGAGGCGAATGAGCCGAGGCCGGCTCGATGCCGGGCACGCGGCGCCATAGTGAGCGTCATTCGCGCGGTTCTCCCTGCGGGCCCCGGCTCGTCTCCGAGGTGCCAGGCATGCTGCACGGGCGGCCGGGGAGTGTCAACGGAAGTCGCGCCAGGAGGGCGGCCGGACGCAGCGGAACGAGAGTCGATCGCATCCTCGTCGCGGCGTCGTGCCCCGGCCGAGCCGGGCGTGCCTCCGTCGCAGCGCCGTGCGGTCCGCAGCGCCCCGATCCGCCTCGAGCCGCCGCGCTCGGCGACCCTTCCCCGACTCGGGCGTCCGGGCGTACCATCTCGGCGTCAGCCCGCGCCGAGGATTGAGGGGACGATGCCCGACCAGCCTTCCACCGCCACATTCATGACGCCGCGAATTCATCGCTGGCTGACGGCGCTCATCATTCTGGCGACTGTGGCGGCCGCCTTCGTCGTCATCGACGACGTCACGAGCATGGTCGCGTACTTCAGCGACGTGATCATGATCTTCTTCCTGGCCTGGCTGCTGGCCTTCATCCTGAGCCCGCTCGCCAGCGCTCTCGTCCACGTGATCCCGCGTCTGCCGCGGGCCGTGGCCGTCATCCTGGTCTACGCCCTGCTGATCGTTCTCCTGATCGCCGGGATCCTGCTCGTCGCCCAGCAGCTCTACGCGTCGATCAACAACCTGGTCACGAACTGGCCGACAGGCGATCGATTGCAGGCCATGCTCCAGCCCTACCAGGATCGCCTGAACTCCGTTGGCGGCAACCAGATCAGCCTCTACGACCAGGTCAACTCCCTGCTGGCCAATCTGAAGAACAGCGCCACGGACCTGGCCCAGCCTCTCGGCGGTGTCGCCGTCGCCAGCCTGGGCATCTTCGGCAACCTGCTCTTCGTCTTCTTCCTGTCGCTGTACATGGCCGTCGACCGGGACAGGATCGTGAGTTTCCTCTTCCGGCTCGTCCCGCCCGCCTACAGCGACGAGGCCAAGCTGCTCGAACACAGCGTCTCGCGATCCTTCGGCGGGTTCCTGAGAGGGCAGGCCCTGTCGGGCGTGATCTACGGTTCCATCTCCATGGCGGCCAGCCTCCTGCTCGGTCTGCCGTACATGCCGGTCACGGCCACTTCTTCCGGCATCCTGCAGGCCATCCCGTTCTTCGGGCCGTTCATTTCGTGGATGCCGCCGGTGCTCGTCGCGATCTTCTTCGCACCCGAGGCGACCCTGCCGGTGATGATCATCATGGTCGTCGGGTGGTTCGTGCTGATGAACGTCATCCAGCCGCGACTCATGGCCGAGGCCGTCGGGCTGCACCCGGTCGTGGTCCTGGGCTCGGTGATGATCGGCTCCAAGATGGCCGGCATTCCCGGCGCCATCTTCGGTATTCCGGTCGCGGCCGTCATTGCGTCGTTCTTCTTCTACTACCTCGGGCACATGCGGGTGGATGCCCAATCGGTGGCTGTTCGGGCGGCTCGCCGTGTAGAAGAGCGCGAGGGCCGGCCCATTCGCGTGCCGCGCCTGCCCCAGGCCGGCCAGGATGAGGAAGTCGAGTCGGGGGCGGCGGCCGAGCCGCAACCGATGGCTCGAAAGCGGGGCCGCGCCGAAAAGCCCGAGACGACCGAGCAGGCATCACCGGAGCCCGCCGCGCCGGAGACCTGAGCCGGCGCTCAGCCCGGACAACGAACGAACGGCCGCTCGATGAGCGGCCGTTCGTTATGTGACTCAGGTGCGGGCTGGATCGACCGTGGCCGATCTGCCCCCGACGCTTACGACTTGGGAATGACCTTCAGAGCCGCCGCAGCGGCCACCAGGTTCGCCTGGCTGACGTTGTGGCCGAGGATGTCGTAGGCGTTCTTGGTGCCGGGGCTCACGTAGATCGAGAAATCGGTGGCGGCCGTCTGGAAGATGGCGCCGCCCGTGATGTTGCCGTAGTTGGCCGTGCCGATGGAACCACCGAGCGGCGAGCAAACGGTGGGTGTCAGGCAGAACGCGCCTTCGTCAAGCTGGATCGTGGCCGAGCCCGACTTGTACGTGGCCTTCATCCAGCCCGGCGACTTCGTCGCATCGAAGGTCCAGCCGGCCAGCGACCAGCCCTTGCCGAGGGTCGGGCAGTAGACCGCGCCCTTCAACATCTTGGCCGTCTTGAGGAATGTCGGCTGATTGGCCGCGGCACCCGTGCAGAACGCGGCCGGTGAGGTCGGGCTGGCCGAGGCGGCGGCGGTTGCGCTGGCGACCGGTGTGGCCGTCGGGGCCGCGGAGACCGTCGGCGCCGCGGTCGGCGTGGCCGCTGCGGGCGTCGGGGTCGGGGTGTCCGTTGGCTGGGTCGTCGCCGTCGGCGCCGGCGTCTGAACCACGTAAATCGGCGTCGGCTGCGCGGAGCTGCAGGCGGCGGCCACTAGAGCGAGCGCCATGACGGCACCCGCGAAGGAGATGGTCCGAATTCCCCTTGTGTTCACAAGCGATCCTCTGGTGTCTTTCACTGATTCCCCCATTTCCTGGTGGAAGCCCGGCGGAGTGCCGACTTGCGCGCTTCGAACACTACTCTCTCTCGGGCGCGCTCCTGCGTGGGACGGCAGGCGCGGCGGCCGTGTGTCGTTTCGGGCAATGTCGCCCGTAAGTCCGACGGCATTGCGTCGGGGGGCGTTCTGCCGGACCCGGATCAAGTCTTGGGCACAGCCTTGAAGCCGGCGGCGATGCTGACGAATGCCGACTGGCTGACCAGGTGACCGACGATCCTGTAAGCGTGTGCCGTGCCCGGGCTGACGTAGATCGCCAGATCACCGGAGGCCAGTCCGTCCAGGGCGCCGGAGAGTGGACCGAATGACGCCGAACCGATCGAAGAGCTCTTCGGCGCGCATGCGCTGGCGCTGGTCAGGCAGAACGCGCCCTCGGAGACCGCGATCGTCGCGCTGCCCGACTTGTAGTTGATGGTGAGCCAGCCGCCGGCCTTCGGCTGCCCGTAGTTCGCGTTCGCCAGGCTCCAGCCCTTGGGGCTGGCGCAGTAGACCGTGAACTTGAGGGCGTTGGCAGCCTCCAGGAAGAACGTCTGGTTCTTCGCGCTGCTCGAGCAGGCCTGAGCTGGGGAAGTGGGCCCGGCGGACGGAGCGGCGGTCTTGCCGGGGGTGTGGTACGGGGTCGGCGGCGCCGTCGGCGGCACGGTCGGCCAGGGTGTGAATGTCGCAATCAAGCTGGACTGCGGTGCCGTCGTGGCCGTGGCCGAAGCCTGAGTCGTCACGGCCGGCGTCGGAGTGTCCGCGACGGGGCTGGGCGTGGGCTCCAGGGCGCTGGAACAGGCTGCGCCAACCAGAGCGAGTGCCAGCGCGACGGCGGCAAAGGAGGCGGCGCTGAGGCGGCGGTGGTTCACGAGCGATCCTCTGGTGTCGTTCACGGTTTCCCTCGATTCTCGAGCGGGAGCGGGCCACTGTGTCGATCTCGCCGCGCCAAGACTACACTCTCGCTCTTCATCTGCCCTCGCGAGGCAGCACCGCGCGCGGCGGGTCGGCCCTCCAGCAGGGTCTGCGCCGTGGAGAACACCCGGTGGGCGCCGATCGGAACGCGGCGCGCTTCTCCCGGGTCAGCCTCGATCCTGGTGCCGTTCTCGAGGCGGAATCGGGCCACCAACGGCGTTCACGCAGAGGCGAATTCGCGTCGGAGGCCGGGCAGTCGGCCGACCTCGAGGCTCCGTGAATCGCACCCTGGTGCGCCGCGCGGTTCCCCTACGCGGGGACGGCAGGCTGGACGCTGAGGAGCGATGTCTGTGCAGGCTCGGGGAGCATGACGCCCAGGATCTTCTGCAGGGCGAGCACATGGACGCACGATCCCCAGCTCTCAAAGAAGTGGCATGTACATTGCCAGGCTTCGCCGTCGAGTCGGACGGTGTGGGTGTCGTTGTCACCCTTAAACGTGACCGCGAGCTGTTCGAATGAGATCCGATCCAGCTCGCGGGCGTAGCGGTTCGCCTTCTCGACCTTCCCGATGAGACTGCTGTGCATCGCCGTTACCCTCCGTCGCCCTGCATGCCCCGAAGAGATCCGCCGCCGACCGCCCAGATGAATGGTCGGGGCCGGTTCGGTTCACTGTACAGCTGCGAGCCAAGAGACAACCGATCGTCCCGCTGGGCCGAAACGGCCGTCCGAAGTCGGCGCCGGCAGCCCATCCGATCCGGCAGGCTGCCACTCCCCGGACCGCCCGCAACCACCTTGCTCGCCAGAGTCCGGAGCCGCTCACGAGCCGGCGGGACACCGCCTGGAAGCGGCGCCGAATGCCGCTCTCATGCGCGTCGGGTCAGGCGTCGCGGACGATTCGCTCTCCGGCGGCCAGATTCGCGTCGACCGCGGCGGGCGACAACGCCTCCGTGTAGACCCGGACCAGGGGCTCGGTACCGCTGAAACGGACCAGCAGCCACGAGCCGTCGTCGGCGAAGAACTTGAATCCGTCGTTGGTGGACAGGGGTTGCGTCCGGACCACGGGCCGTCCCGCCAGCTCGACCGGAGCGCGGTCGGGCAACTCCGCCAGGAGGCGAACCTTGAGGGCCGGATAGACCGCCCGGTCGAAATGGAGGTCCACACGCCGGTAGCTCGAGGGCCCGGCGATCTCGTGCAGGTGGGCGATCGCCTTGCTGGCCGGCCCCCGCCCGGCGGCTCGTTCGCGGATGAAAAGGTCGAGCAGCAACAGGTCGGCGAAGATGCCGTCGCGCTCGGGCAGGTGCATGCCGAACCCGAACCCGCCGGATTCTTCGCCGCCCATCATGGCGCCGGTCTCGATCATCTTGGGCCCGATGTACTTGAACCCGACCGGCACCTCGTAGACCGGGACGCCGTAGCGCTCGCCGAGCCGTTCCGCCATCGAGGTTTCGTTGACGGTCTTCACGACCGGCGCTCGCAGGCCGCGATACTCGGCCAGGTAATACATCAGCAGAGCGAAGATCTGGAGCGTCGAGATGAAGGTGCCGCGCTCGTCCGCGAGCCCGCACCGGTCGGCGTCGCCGTCGAGGAGCAGCCCCAGGTCGTACCCGCCGCCCGCCAGCTTGGCCAGTGCCTCGTCCACGTTGGGCGGGATCGGTTCGGGGTTCACGCCGCCGAAGTACGGGTTCCGCTCCGAGTGGATCTCCGTGATCCGAATCCTGCCGCCCGCGAGGATCCGCGGGAGCCAGCCCGCTCCGACGCCGTAGAGCGGCTCGACGAGCACGCTGAGGTCGGCGGCGGCCAGTCGCTCGAGGTCGACATTGGGACGGATGAACTCGAGATAGCCGGCGTACGGATCGAATCGCTCCAGCAGGCCGGCGGCCTCGGCGTCGGCCAGCGGCCGGCGCGGCATGGGCTTGCCGGCGTCCGAGCCCAGCAGCGCCTCGATCCCCGAGAGCATCTCCGGACCGGCCGCAGCGCCCGTGGGCGACTTGACCTTGAAGCCGTTGTCCGTCCAGGGGTTGTGGCTGGCGGTGATGACTATGCCCGCCGCCGACTTCCGCTGGACGACCTCGAAGGACGACATCTGCGTCGGCACGGGCTGGGCCGCGAGCGCGACCGGGATGTCGTGGGCCAGGACGACCTCGGCGGCGGCGGCCGCGAAGTACTCGCTCACGAAGCGCCGGTCGTAGGCAATGACTATGCCCTTCGCCTGCGCGCCGCGACCGGCCACGTATTCGGCCACCGCTCGGGCGCAGCGGCGGACGTTGTCGAATGTGTACTCGTCGGCAACTCGGGCCCGCCAGCCGTCGGTCCCAAAGACGATCTTCGTGGGCTCCGAAGCACTCATGGTGACGCTCAAGGCTTGTTCTCCCTGCTGGGCGGAAGGCCGCTCCTGGATATTTCCTCCGCGATGGCGCGCACTTCCTGCGATCGGTCGGCCGAGCAGATGAGGAGCGCGTCGGGCGTGTCGACGACGATGGTCCCGCTGAGCCCGATGGTCACGACCAATCGGTCGCCCGCCAGCACGAGACTGTCCGAGGAACCGATATCGCGCCTGTTGCCGCTGCCTGCCGCGCCCGAGGCGCCATCCGACGCGGCGTGCCAGGCGTCGCGCAGCGCCGCCCAGCTGCCCAGATCGCTCCAGCCGACGTCGATCGGGACGACCGCGACCGCGCCTTCGAGCGACGCGGGCTCCATCACCGCATAGTCGATCGAGGTAGACCGCAGCGCGGGGTACGCCCGCTCCAGGTCGTCGCCCGTGCCGGACGAGCAGATCTCCCGTATCGGTCCGACGATGTCGGGCGCGTGGCGGGAGAGCCTGTCCCGAATGGCGGCTCGAGTCCAGACGAAGATGCCGGCATTCCAGCTCGCGAGCCCGGTCGCGATCAGCTCGGCCGCGAGCTCCCGGTTGGGCTTCTCCACGAACCGATCCACGGCGTAGGTGTCGTGGCCGTCGACGACCCGCGCCGGCGGCCGGGCCATGACGTAGCCGTACCCGGTTTCGGGCCGATCCGGACGCACGCCGAGGGTCACGAGAGGACCGCCCGCGGCGACGTCGGCTGCGACCGCCAGAGCGGACCGCAGTCCGGCCTCGTCGGAGATGTGGGCGTCCGCGGGCAGGACGAGCATGACTTCGCCGGCCGGGCGATCGATGGCCTCGGCGGCGAACGCCACGGCGGCGGCGGTGTTTCGACCTACCGGTTCGCCCAGGAAATTGGCT
>CAZGUS010000112.1:0-8371 GCA_964529245.1 uncultured Anaerolineaceae bacterium | reverse complement strand
ACAACGGGCCGGAGTGCCGAACGGAGAGTGGCGCGGGACAGGTCAACTCGGCGGAAACGAGAACCGGCGACCACTGCTCAGCCTGTCTGCACCGTCAGAGGCTCCGGCTACCCCTCCGACGGCAGCCCAATCCAGAGCTGGATGCTGCCCGACCATGGATCGCCCGCCATCCACAGTATCCCGGTCGGACCCACTGCCCATTGCTCGTTCGAGGAATAGGGCGGCAGATCGCCCTGTTGCGCAAGGGGTATCAGGCCTCCGTCGTCGCTCACCATCGAGATCGACGGTTCGGCCGCAGGAGCTGGGCCACTGGGGTCCCGCAAATCAGTAGCCAAGACGCCGTGTGGCCCGTCGGTCAGGAATTCGGACGGATTGAGACCGGAAGGCCATGCGGGCGAGCTCCAGGTACGGCCGTCGTTGGAGACCCAGACGCCGCCACCGGAGTTCTGGTCGCTGTCGTAATTCTCGAACGCGACGAGGGTGTGGTCGTTCGCTCGGCAGATGCTCATCTGGATCCGGTAAGCAGAGGTGCCACCGGGAAGCTCAGCCTTGGTCCACGTCCCACCATCCGACGACCACCAGACGGCCGGCGATCTCATCGGGGGCGCAGGAGTTGGCAATGCGGAAGGGTTTGCAAAAGCGACAGCGCAACTCCGTGCGCCCACGGCCACCGTCGAGCCGGCCAGCAAGAAGCCTCCCGAGAACGCGGTGCCGTCGTCGATTCGGGAGCTCGCGAAGACGGGCGCGCCGAGATTGACTGGACGCCAGCTCTGGCCATCGCGCGAGGTCCATACCTTGTGCCCGGTCGAGTCTGAGGCTACGAACCCGCTGGAGCCGCCTGACACATCCTCGATCGTGGCATTCCCGAATGCCTTCCTGGTGTCCACTTTCTGCCAGGAGACGCCGTCGCCGGAGGTCCACAGCGCTTCAATCCAGGAGTCGCCGCATGCGCCGGACTCGCCGACGGCCAGCAGCCCGGACGGTCCTTCGAAGACGCCACTAACCTCCAGGTCGTCGATTGACATTTGTTGCTGCATGACGGTTCCGTCGTGCCACTGCACACCGTCCCTGGAATAGGTCGTGCTGATGGTCGCGACCGTCGGGCCACCGTCCCACATGCCGTCCGAGTCGGTCCTCGCCACGACCTGCACCGAAAAGGCCACGAAGCCCCGGCTCCATCCCGCCACCTTGAAGTTCGCGTCCTGCGGGCTCGCGCTGGGGTCAGGCGATGGCAGCGCGCCGGCTGGCATTGCCGGCACTTGCACCCAACGGATGCTCTTCCACTCTCCCGTGGGCGCCTGCGGCACATTCGACACGTCAAAGGTCGCGGCGGGGGTAGCCGTGGCCGTGGCGGTCGGCGTGGCGCCCGACGAGGCAGACAACGAAGGCGTCGCCGTTGGGCTGGCTGCAGGCGATGCGGAGGGATACGCGCTCGACGTGGCGCCCACGCATCCGGCCACGGCAAACAACATGGCCGCTGAGACCGCGGCGCATGTGCGCCGACCTCGTGAACTGGCGAACATCGACACCATAGTTGCCCTCCTCTACGCCAATGCTAAGCGCAGGGACGCCGCAGTGGAGCCGGGAGTGACGGCCGGCAGGCCGAGCTCTACGGCCGGCGGGACAAGGCAGAGGCTGGCGCGGTCCGAGTCCGGGAAAGTCACGGACGATACGGAACAGGCATACGCCCGGACTGTGGGCGGGCCGAGCGACTTGGCAGGGCTCAGGCGGAAATCCACGCCGTTGCGCTGGCTCGTTCCGTGCTCAGGATTTCCCTTGCAGGCTCTCGGACGCACTCCCCATCAGCTGGCCGAGCGCTGCGGCGGCCTCGTCCCAGCCTTCCACGCCCACGCGCTGACAAGAGCTGAGTGTCGCGCCGAGCCTGACAAGGGATTTGGAGCGGGAGACGGGTCTCGAACCCGCGACATTCAGCTTGGAAGGATCAGACCACCTGCAGCGATAAGTGCGCAAACCCATTCGTGATCTAGGACGAATCAACGGTAGGCGCTATCCGCGTCGGGCACAATGCCGATCCACCGACCCGGCAACAGGCTTTGAGGTCGGCCCGCAATAGTCACGTCTTGTCCTGCAGTCGCCGTCCCAGGGAGCATGCGACCACGTCGGCACGGCCTCGCTCGCGACGACGTCCTCGTTTCGCCAGCGGCCAGCCTCTTTGTGGACACCGTTTCTTGCGGGCAGGCCAAGCGATGACGGCGCCGCAAGGATGCAGCGGCGTTCAGCCCCCGATCTGGGCATCGACCGCTGACAGCTTGGCGCGTGTCGCGGCCCAACGACCGAGTTCGAGCAGCGCATCTTCCGACGACGAACCGGGTTCCGCCGAGTAGGTGACGATCGTCAGGCCCGGGTCGGCGGGGAGTTCGAGAGATTCGTAGGCGAGGGTCAGCTCGCCGACCAGCGGGTGGTGAAGCCGCTTCGTGCCGGTTCGGTGGAAGCGGACGTCGTGGCTGGCCCATCGGACCCTAAACTCGTCGCTTCGGGTGGACAGTAGGCCGATCGGGTCTGACAGCGCGCTGTCGTATGGGTTCCGCCCGGCCTCGCCCCGAAGGGTCGCGACGATGTCGTGAGCGGTCGTCTCCCAGTCGACGTAGAAGCTTCTCGCCCGAGGATCGAGGAACACAAAGCGGGCGGAGTTCGGCGGCCGGACCGCGTCGCGGAAATGCTCGGAGTAGAGCGCGGTCGCCAGTTGGTTGGCGTGGAGGATGTCGAAGCGGCCGTTGCGTACGAAAGCGGGGACGCCCGCCATTGAGTCGACGATCCGCCCGATGCTCGGGCGGATCCGTTGCGGCGCCGCCGTCCGACGCTGTGGTTTGTCCGCATTTGCCGTCCGCATAAGGTCCAGCAGATGCGCGCGTTCCGCCTCGTCGAGCCTCAGGGCGCGGCATACCGCATCGAGCACCTCGTCCGAGACTCCGCGTGCCTGCCCTCGCTCCAGTCGCGTGTAGTACTCCGCGCTGATGCCCGCAAGGAATGCGACCTCTTCGCGCCGCAGGCCCGCGACCCGGCGCCGGCCGTATGTCGGCAGGCCGGCATGCTCGGGCGAAACCTTGGCCCGCCGGGTGGCGAGGAACTCGCGAATGTCGTCTTTGTTGCTCATGTCATGGCTACGGTACGCGCGTGTCGGGCGAAGTGGGAGGTACTCCCAGTACCCCTATCACGCGTGCCTTCCTTGACGGGACTATGGGTGATTGGATGTTCGCAGCAAGACCGATACTCAGCCGAGGCGCGACATGAAAGCTGCCATCTTCCGCGGGCCACGCCGGATCGACGTCGGCGACCGGCCCGATCCCGTCATCGCCGCACCGACCGACGCCATCGTGCGCGTCGTCATGGGCTGCGTCTGTGGCTCGGACCTGTGGTACTACCGCGGCGACTCACCGCACGAGCTCGGCCCCATCGGGCACGAGTTCATCGGCGTCGTTGAGGATCTCGGGGCGGACGTCCGCGGCCTGGCCAAGGGCGACTTCGTGGTCGCACCATTCACCTACAGCGACGGAACGTGCCCGAACTGCCTGGCCGGAGTGACGTCACAGTGCGTCAACGGCGGCTCGTTCGGGAACCGCGGCATCGACGGCGGCCAGGGCGAAGCGGTTCGCGTTCCACTTGCGGGCAGCACGCTTGTGAAGGTCCCGGGATCCGGCTATTCCGCCGAGACCATGCGGTCGCTTCTCGCCCTCTCCGACGTGATGTGCACAGGTCATCACGCCGCAGTCAGCGCCGGGGTGAAGCCCGGGAACCTGGTGGCAGTCGTCGGCGACGGCGCCGTGGGACTCTGCGCGGTCATCGCCGCCAAACGCCTCGGGGCCGCGCTGATCATCGCCCTCTCCCGAAACCCAGCGCGCCAGGCGCTCGCCCGCGAGTTCGGTGCCACGGACATCCTCGCCGAGCGAGGCGACGCAGCGACAGCTGCCGTCAAGGAGATTACCGGAGGCATCGGCGTGGATGCCGCCCTCGAATGCGTCGGGACGAACCAATCGATGGCCACCGCCTTCGCGATCGCCCGGCCGGGTTCCATCGTGGGTGCCATCGGTGCCCCGCATGGCGTCGTGGTGCCGATCGAGACCGTGATCTTCCGCAACGTCGGGCTGCGCGGCGGTGTCTCGCCGGCCCGAGTCTACCTACCGGAATTGATGGACGACGTTCTGGCCGGACGCATCGACCCCGGCCGAGTCTTCGACTACGAGACCGACCTGGACCACGTCGCCGAAGGGTATGCCGCGATGGACGACCGCCGGGCGATCAAGGCGCTCGTACGCGTGGGAGCACTGTGATGGCCGTCAGCGAAACCGCACGCAAGAACCACGACGAGCTCTTCCCTGGCCACGTTTCGACGCTCGCGGTCACCGACCCGGAACTCATCGTGACCTTCGACAACTTCGCCTTCGATGAGGTGCTCCGACACGGCAACCTCGACACGCGCACTCGGCTGATGGTGCAGCTCGCGGCGCTGATCGCGTCCCAGGCCCTCGGCGAATACCGGGTCATGCTCGGCGCGGCGCTGACAGTCGGTGTCACGCCGATCGAAGCCAAGGAGATCGTCTACCAGGCAGTTCCGTATGTGGGTATGGCCAAGGTCTTCGACTTCATCCACGCCACCAACGACGTCCTCACCGGCCGCGGCATCAGCTTGCCGCTCGAGGGCCAGTCGACCACCACGCCCGAGACCCGTGCGGAAAAGGGTCTCGCGGTTCAGAAGGAGATCGTCGGCGCGGGCCGGATCGACCAGATGTACGCAACGGCAGCCCCTGACGAGGTCCACTTCCAGCACTTCCTCTCGGCGAACTGCTTTGGCGACCACTACACGCGCAACGGCATCGACGTGAAGACCAGGGAGCTTCTGACGTTCGCCATGCTCATCTCGATGGGCGGCTGTGAGCCTCAGGCCAAGGGACACGTGGCCGCCAATCTCAATGTCGGCAACGACCGCGGCGTGCTGCTGAGCGTCGTCACGGAGCTGTTGCCGTTCATCGGCTACCCACGGACCCTCAATGCCCTGGCAGTCATCAACGAAGTCACAAAGGCCTGAAACCTGCCGGGCCGCGGACCTAGCGAAAGGAAAGGCCATGCCACCCCGCACATGGCTCATCACCGGCGTAAGCAGCGGCTTCGGCCGCGAACTCGCCGAGCAACTCCTCGAGCACGGTGACCAGGTCGTCGGCACGGTCCGACGCCTGGACGCCGTCGTCGACCTCGTCCAGAGCCACCCGGACACGTTCCACGTCGAGCTGCTCGACGTGACTGACGCGAAGGCGACCCGCAACGTCGTAGATCGGAGCTTCGCCGAGCTCGGGCGTATCGACGTGATAGTGAGCAACGCCGGCTACGGTCTCTTCGGTGCCGCGGAGGAGCTCTCCGACGATCAGGTCGAGCGCATCATCGACACAAACCTGTTGGGCTCCATCGCGCTCATCCGCGCCGCGCTGCCGCACCTGCGCGCGCAGGGCGGCGGTCGCATCATCCAGATCTCCTCGTATGGTGGGCAGGTGGCCTTCGCCGGGAACTCGCTGTACCACGCAACCAAGTGGGGCATCGAGGGCTTCGTGGAGTCGGTCGCGCAGGAGGTTGCTGCGTTCGGCATCGGCATGACGATCGTCGAGCCCGGCGGCGCGCGCACCGAGTTCCGCTACGGCAGTGCGCAGGTGGCCAGGGCGATGCCCGAGTACGAAGGAACGCCGGCCCGCGGCTTTCTGACGATGCTTGATCCCAAGAATGGGCTGGCCCCTGGCGACCCAGCTCGAATGGCGACGAGGATCATCGATAGCGTCGACATCGACCCCGCGCCGCTCCGGATGGTGCTCGGCTCGCAAGCTCTCGACGGCACGCTGGCGGCGCTGCGAGCAAGGATCGCCGCATTCGAGGCGCAGACCGACCTCGCTGCATCAACGGACTTCCCGCCCGGAGAGTGACGTTCGTCGACGCCGAACGTCGATGGCCCAAAGGAGAAGAAATGCAGGTCCTCAAGAAGCAGCCAACGGTCAAGGCTCCGGCCGAAACGTTCACCGGCGATGCCTGGTTCGACGTGATCGCCCGCGGCGAGGAACCGTCACGGATCCGCGTCAGCGTCGTTCGGTTCGCGCCCGGCGCACGCAACGCCTGGCACGCGCATTCGGTCGGGCAGACCGTGCATGTGACCGAAGGCGTCGGGCTCATCCGGGCTCGCGGCGAGAAGGCCATTGAAATCCACCCGGGCGACACGATCCACACGCCTCCCGGCGAGTGGCACTGGCACGGCGCCACGCCGGACCACTTCATGACCCACCTGGCAATGTGGAACGCACCAGCCGACGGTCCTGAGACCGAATGGGGCGCGCTGGTCACAGATGCCGAGTACCGCGGCGAACGTTAGCCATGGCCGCCTGGACTGCAGACGAACTCGCGAAGATCGGCAAGGCAACCGAACTGCAAATCACGTCGCGCCGCAGTGATGGCTCGCTCCGGCCCTACGTGACCATCTGGGTCGTCCGCTCGGGCGACGACCTCTATGTGCGGTCGGCGTACGGCCACGACAACGGGTGGTTCCAGCGGGCCCTGTCGTCCGCCGAGGGCCGGATACGCGCCGGAGGCGTGGAGCGCGACGTCACCTTCGAGGAGCCGGGGGCAGCGGTCGACGCCGAACTCCACGGGGCCTATCACGCGAAGTACGACCGCTACGGCCCGACCATCGTCGGGACGGTGGTGTCGCCCGAGGCGGCTCGGTCGACTCTCCGCCTCGTACCTCGATAGCCGGATGGTCGCCATCGACCTTGGAGGCGTCGTACCGACCCAACGGGCCTGCGCCCGTCCAGACCATCGCGCAGCGCAATGGCCGTTCCGTCGCCATACCACGGCGGGGCTCGGAGCCCATCAAAGAGAAACAACGACATCCTGCCTACCCGGCTGAATGTCGCCGCGAGCGTGAAACGGGGAGCCGGGCCGTATCGACCATCGGCTGCTAACGCGATCAGCGGAGCAGGCTGAATGTCGCCGTGAGCACGAAATGGGGTTTTGGAGCGGGAGACGGGTCTCGAACCCGCGACATTCAGCTTGGAAGGCCTAAACCTCCATGCGGTATGGCGCACCTCGTGATGGGGCGAGCATTTCGTGTCCAGTTATCGTGTCGTCGTTTGGCCCGTGGCCTGGTGGGGCCTTGGTCAAGTTCGCGATTTGCTAGCATTCGGCGCTCCAGGGGCCATCAGCCGGCCCGCGACGGACTCCGGAGGGACCAAATGCAACTTCAAGGACGTCGGTTCGCCCACTGGTTGCCGGACGGAGTCACAGTCCGCCACTTCGATGCCATCGCAAACGGCAAACTTATCGTTCTGAGGGCGGAAGGCCAGCCCGTGTCTACGGTCGTGGCGCCAACCTTCCGGACGCGCAACAAATGGGCGCTTACCGAGCCCGTGACAATCGACGGCGAGACCTACGTTCTCGCTGTCGGATATGTGAGCCCTTTGGGCTGCGTATGTCACTTCTTCGTGAATGGGATCGACGCCCGAACGGGTTCTACGCTGGAGCAAGCCAGAGGTCGCGGCCAGGTCTGGTTGGGCGTCGATATGGTTGTCATCAGCACACGCCTCATGGCGTACCTGCCGCACGTGTGCGTAGTGGGGATGTCGTACGGCCTTTCCCAGTCCTTGAGCCTATCCGCCGTGGCGATCATCGGGGCGGTACTCGCCTTGTCGATGGCAGTCGGCGTCCTCCTGTCCCGAATCGGTCTGCGAGTTCTCGGTTGGATCAAGACATCGGCACGCCCCGGGCTCACAGGCGTCCTCGGTTTCTCGACCTGGTGCGGCGCGGTCGCGCTGGCGACGGCTGCGGAGGTTCTGATACTCACCGCCGTTCGCCCGATGTTGGCAACTCGCTAGCCGCTTCCTGTTCGGACGCGAAAGCGGCCAATGCAATCCGGAGGATCGGGGCCGTCGTGTCTGAATGCGAGGCTGCGTGTCTAGTTCTCGCTGAGGCGGCAAGAGGATCTGGCCGACGCGATTTCTACGCAAGGCTGAGTGTCGTGCCAGGCACGAAATGGGGTTTGGAGCGGGAGACGGGTCTCGAACCCGCGACATTCAGCTTGGAAGGCTGACGCTCTACCGACTGAGCTACTCCCGCTCGGTTTCACGCTCAACTAGAGCGCATTTCCGCAACTCTGACGCTCTGCCACTTGACCACCACGCTCGTACAGCGTTTAATTGTAGCTGTTTTCGGGCCATTCACGCTCGATCGCAGCGTATAATTAGACGCTGTCGCTTCGGCTCCCCGAGCGACTCGTCGCGGAAGGTCGATTCTGATGCCAAGAGCGTCTCGCACGGCGCACATCGTACCCGACGAGCCCCAACGCGCAACCGGCACGCCACTCACAGGCGCGATCAGCTCGTAC
>CAZGUS010000111.1:0-8537 GCA_964529245.1 uncultured Anaerolineaceae bacterium | reverse complement strand
CGGATAGAGCCCGGGCAGGGCCGGTGAGGCCACGTCGGCGTGCTGGCGCTCATTCGCGACGCCGTCCCGAGGCGAGTCCGGGGTCTGCTCGCCCGGCGCCAGCCGCTCGATGTCGACGCGGTCCATCCTGCCGCGGATACGGTCGCCTTCCAGGAGGAAGCTGAACTCGCGCTCCACGTAGGCCGGCACCACTGCCCCGGGCAGCAGCTGGCCAGCTCGAAAGCGCCTCAGCGCCGCCCGACCCGCGGCGAGGCGCGCCTCTTCGTGCTCACGGGTCAGGAAGCCCTGGTTGGACCAAGCCCGATCGAACGCCGCGTCCAGCTCCTCCTCGCTCATCACGTAGCCCTTCGCCTGGCGGCGGTGGAACTCCTGCACCGCCTGGTGCAGCGCCGAGCCGTACACGATCGAATGGTGAGGAGCGATCGGCACTCGCAGGACGTGGACGTACTTGTACTTGAGCGGGCAGGTCAGGTAGTCGTCCACCTGGTAGAAGCTCAGCGTCAGCGGCCCTGCCGGCGCCGACCGTCCCTGCTCGGCCGGGACGGCCTTGGGCTCGAACGTGGCCAGCCGCTCCAGCGACGACTGGGCGGTCTCGGGCGAGGCCGGGATGGCAGTCGAACCGGCGGCCGGCAGATCCAGCGCTTCGAGGACGAACTGGGAGACGCGGCGGGCGCGCTTGCCGCCGTAGTCCGCGGCGTGGCTGAGGAACAGCTCGTCGCGGGCACGGGTCATGCCGACGTAGAAGAGCCGCCGCTCCTCCTGGAGACGCGGATCGCCCTCCGGCAGGACTTCGGTCACGAGCTGCGCCGGCAGCCCGAGCGGCTCGCGCCTGGTTCGCGCGGGGAAGCGCCCGTCCACCAGGCCGATCATGAACACGACCGGGAACTCGAGGCCCTTGGCCTTGTGGACCGTGAGAACCGAGACGGCGTCGGCGTCCGGGTCGAGCTCGACCGTGGCCGGATCGTCGCCGGCGTCGATGAGAGTCTGCAGGTGGCCGGCCACGAAGACGACCCGATCGTCGGGCAGGAGCGCCGACTGAGAGCGGACGATCTCGAAGAAGCGGGCGATGTTCTGGAGCGCCTCCTCTGCGGCGACCGACTCCGCCGAGGCCAGCTTCGAGAGAAGTCCGCTCTGGCGCAGGAACTGGTATAGGACCTCGCCGGCCGGCCGCTCGTGCGACAGCTCGGCATAGCGCCTGACGTCGCCGACCAGCCGCGCCAGGGCGGTCTGGGTCTCCGGAGAGAGCCGCAGCAGCCCGGGCTGCCCGGTCAGCTCCTCCATCGCGTCCCACAGCGAGCGGTTGCGCCGCCGCGCCGAGTTGAGGATGGCGGTCAGATCCTCGCCGCCCAGGCCGTACACCTCCGAAGCCGCCAGCGCGTAGAGGTCAACGCTCGACGAGAGGTCCGCGATCGAGCGCAGGAATGCCAGCAGCAACCGGATCTCGGGCCGTGAATACAGTCCCGACATCCCGGAGAAGCGCCATGGAACGCCGACCATGTTCAGCGACCGCAGCACAGGGTCCCCGTCCGCGTTGGCGCGGACCAGGACCGCGAAGTCACGGGCACGTGCCCCCGCGGCGACACGGCCGGCGATCTCGTGGGCGATCCAGTCGGCCTCTTCCGAGCCGGTTCCGAAGGCGAGACTGTGGACGGGCCGCTCGTCGCCCTTGCGTTCCGCGACGAGGCGCTTGTCTATCCCGTTCCGGAACTCCAGGCGGTCCGGATCGTTGAATCGGACCAGTCGATAGCTCGCGTCGAGAATCGGCGCGCGGGAACGGTAGTTGCGTCGCAGGACCACCTGGCCGCTGTGCGGATGGCGGCGCTTGAACTCCAGGATGTTGCTGATGGCGGCGCCCCGGAACTTGTAGATCGACTGGTCGTCGTCGCCGACCACCATGACGTTGCCGTGCTCCGCCGTCAGCAGCTCCACGAGTTCCGACTGGGCGCTGTTGGTGTCCTGGAACTCGTCGACCAGGACGTATTTGAATCGACGCTGCAGCTCCCACCGCGCGGCCGGAGATTCGCGCAGCAGGCGGAGCGACAGGCTCACCTGGTCGCCGAAGTCGATGAGGCCGGCCTTCGCAAGGAGCTCCTGATAGCGCGCGTAGGCCCGGGCCAGCTCGACTTCACGCCTGGCCCGCTCTCGCAACGCGGCGACCTCGTCGGCGGCGGCTCCGCCGGCTGCCGCCTCCTCGGCCGCCCCGGCCAGTCCGGCGGCGAAATCCAGATACGCCTGCGGTTTGACGTCCTCGTCCTTGCAGCGCGAGAACAGGCTCGCCAGGGCGCCGAGGAAGCGCGTCGGGTCGCCCAACGGCCGGTATTCGTCCAGCTCGAACTCGAAGAGCCGCTCGCGCAGGAAGATCACGACCTCCGGCCGGGTTAGGACCCGAGTGTCCGTCGGCAGGCCTAGCTCCAGGGCGAACTCGCGCACGATCCGATCGCCGAAGGCGTGGAAGGTGGAGATGACCGCGTCCGTATAGCCGTAGGGCACGAGCTGGTCCACTCGGGCCTGCATCTCCTCGGCGGCCTTGTCCGTGAAGGTGAGGGCCAGGATCTCCGATGGGCGCGCCCGCCGCGTGCCGATCAGCCACGCGATCCGGCGGGTGATGACCTGCGTCTTCCCGGTCCCGGCGCCGGCGACAACCAGCAGCGGCCCCTCGTCATGGCAGACCGCCCGCCGTTGCTCCGCGTTGAGACCGACCAGCAACGCCTCTACACCGGACGGAGCTTCCTCCTGCGGAATCTCTTCGGCGACGCCGCCCCACACCGGAATCTGCTCCAGATGGGCAGGCTCGCGGGGCTTGGTCCTGCGGGAGGGTCGAGGCATACCCCTATGATCGCCGCCGCGGTGACATCTTGGCTGTCACGACGTCCGGGCCGCCGTCAGGCCGGCGGTGTGGCCGAGTCGGTGGGGGCGGCCGCGGGCTCCGCTTCGACCGCCGCATCCGGTCCGCCACCGGCCAGTGCCGCCGCCACGCCCGCCGGCGCGGCCACGATATCGGTCTCGGTCTTGGCCGTCCGGCTCGGCCTGGCCGTGCTCGCCGCCGCGCCGCCCGCCCTGGCTTTGGCGACCGGCTTGCCGCCAGGTCCGCCGCCCGACGCGGGCTTGGATCCCCGAGCCGCGGGCGCTCCACCGCCCTGGGAGACGGCGATTTCCACAGCCTGGGCCTCTTCGGCGCCCAGGGTCATCTCCGACTGGCCGTCGAATATGGCCTTCGCATAGAGCCGCGTGCCGGTGCGCGAGTGCAGGCTCGTGACCACGAAACCGTCGTTGTTGGCATCGAGGATTGCGAGGGCGAAGCTCTGATTGCCGCCGGTGTCGTCGAACGGATTGAAACGCACGAGACCGAGCCGTCCGAAATGCAGTCGCGCCGCACCCTCGAGGACGGCCGTCCGCGCCACCACTTCGTCCAGGTCGTGGCCGACGCGCACGACCGTGTCCAGATGCGACGCGAGCACGCCTTCCAGGCTCTGACCGTCGGCGCCTTGCGTCAGGTCGTCCAGGCGCTCGCTGAGCAAGGCGATCCTGCGCGACTGAATGAACAGCATCAGGATCATCAAGACCAGGACGACGCAGCCGACGACGATCACGACGCCGATGGCGCCCAGATGCGACGACACGAAATCATTGAGTTGCGACACAGTCACCTCCACTCGACTCGGGCGAGTCTAGCAGCCGGGGAGGCAGCACGGCTCATGGGCCCCGGGCCTCTCGCCGAGTGCGGTCGGGATGCTATGCTCGACAGGCCATCGAACGATCACCGGAGGCTCCTCACAGAAATGGCCAAGCGCACCCGCGGCTCGAATCGTCCCGGTCAACGGCGCCCGGACCGCAACTCCCCGGCTCGGCAGCAGCCTCGACCCGCGGGTCGACCCACGCAGAGCCTTTCGGCGGCCGAAGAAGCGCGCGCAGCCGAGCTCGAATCTGAGATCGTGGCCCAGGAACGCGTTGCCCAGCAGCCCGTGGGCCGCTCGCGCGATCGTTCTCGCCCCATCGACGTCGGACCGACCGGGCGGCCCCGCGGCCAGAGCCCGCTGGCCGTCCGCGCGGCCGAAGAATACGGCTACGTGAGCCGCGACGTCCGCCGCATCGTGCGCGTCGGCGGCTCAATGGTCGCGATCCTGCTGGTCTTCTTCGTCCTGATCGACATCCTGCACGTCGTCACCCTCTGACCGCTCGTCACGCCGGGATCCTGAAACGGCGTGTCCGGCAGTCGGATTGCCCCGCCGGCGAGTAGCATCCGGTCATGGCTACCCGCCGCCCGCCCAGACCCGGCTCATCGAGCCAGCAGCCGATCTTCACCCCGCCGCCGGCGCGCCAACCGCTGGCCGCCCGGATGCGTCCGCGCAACCTCGATGAAGTCGTCGGTCACGAGCAGCTGATCGGCGAGCGCGGCGCGTTGCGGCGCGCCATCGAGCGGGGCCGCCTCGGCTCGACTCTCCTGTGGGGGCCGCCCGGCAGCGGCAAGACGAGCCTGGCCCGCGTCCTGGCCGACGCCGTCGGAGCTCATCTGGTCACGATCTCGGCCGTCATGAGCGGCGTCGCCGAGGTGCGCGCCCTGGTGGTCGAAGCACGCGACCGGCTGGCCCTCAACGGCGTCCAGACGATCCTCTTCATCGACGAGATCCACCGCTTCAACAAGGCCCAGCAGGATGCGCTGCTGCCTCACGTCGAAGAAGGCACCGTCACCCTCGTAGGCGCCACCACCGAGAACCCGTACTTCGAGGTGAACTCGGCGCTTCTCTCTCGGCTGCGGGTCTACCGCCTGGAGCCGCTGACGGACCAGCAGGTGGCCACCGTCGTCGAGCGCGCCATCGCCGACGAGGAACGCGGACTGGCCGGCAGCCTGGGGCCGTCCGGCGGCGTGTCCGTCGGCGAGGGGGCCTTCGAGCATCTCGTCAGCCTGTCCGCTGGGGACGCCAGGCAGGCGCTCAACGTCCTGGAGGGCGCCGTTTCGATCGCCGATGCGGAAGGGTCGCGCGACGACCAGGGGCGAGTCTCGCCGCGCCTGTCGGACGTCGAGGCCGCCGCGCAGCAGCGGGCGCTCGCGTACGACCGCGCCGGGGACGGCCACTTCGACACGGTCAGCGCCTTCATCAAGAGCATTCGCGGCAACGACCCGGACGCCGCCCTGTACTGGCTGGCGGCGATGATCGCGGCCGGTGAAGATCCCCGCTTCATCGCGCGCCGGCTGATCATCTCCGCCTCCGAGGACGTCGGCCTGGCGGACCCGCGCGCGCTCGAGATCGCCGTCGCGGCCGCCCAGGCTCTCGATTGGGTCGGACTGCCGGAGGGCCAGTACGCGCTGGCCCAGGCCACCGTCTTCCTCGCGGCCACGACCAAGAGCAACGCCGCCGGCCGAGCCTATTTCGCGGCCATGGACGACGTGCTGGGCCGCGGCTCGCTGGCGGTCCCGGCTCACCTGCGCTCGAGCGGACCGGGCCGGCGCAGCTACCGCTACCCGCACGACTACGCCGGCGACGACGTGGCGCAGCAGTATCTTCCCGACGAGGTGGCCGATCGGCGCTACTACTTCCCAGGCGACGAGGGCGCCGAGATCAAGATCCGCGAGCGTCTAGATCGGCTGCGCGAGGCGCGGAGCGAGCCGCCCCGCCGCAAGCGCCCGGTCGCGGGGCAACCGCAGGCGGATCCGATGGCCGTCGGGTCGGAGGGAATGCGGCGGCGCCAGGAGAACCTGCGCGAACTGGCCGACGAACAGCGCCGGGACGCCGGCGCGGAGTAGCCGGGCAGGTCACCCCAGGTGTGGTATTGCCGACAGACGTTGCCCGCGAGAGCCTAAGCGCGCCTCGGGAAGGCGACCCGGACGAGCTACCGACAATCCGCCGCATCGCTCCGGCAAGGCCAAACTCGGGCGCGGCGCTCGAACGGCGGGCTGTCGATCGGAATGCAACGAATCTGACACCGCCGACCCGCTGTGACCGGTACAGATTCAGAAGTGCCGGCCGAATACTCCAGTGCGTCCCACGCAACTACTGGGGAGCGCAATGTCTCGTGCGCACGCTGTCGCGCCCGATGGCGCGAACGTCCCGTATCGTGGTTCGGTCCAGGGTATGAGGGCCCCCGGGCCAGGGGTCGCGAGCCGCCCGCGGCGGCCACTCAACTTGTGCTACGTCGAGCGGGCGATGCTCCTGTGGCCGCGCCTGGACCGGGCCAAGCTGCGCAAGTTCGCAGATGACCCCGCCCGGATAGCCGAAATCGTGGGGCGCCGGACGTCCCAACCGTATGACGCCATCCTGGCGATGCTGACGCGCCAGACGAACCGACTGACTTCCCTGCCGGATGACAACGCCGGCTTCGACTCTCGCCGCTCCGAACCCGCCCGAACGTCGCTGCGCATCGTCCGCAGCGAGGAAGGCACCGAGATCGAGGTCCAGGATCTGTTGCCTGCTTAGCGCGGAACCGCGTCAGCTCATGGCTCGAGATCGAGCGCCCGTACGTGTCGCGTGGGGAAGATGGCGATGGGCCGGCGGTCGAACGCCGCCACGCGCGTGATCCCCAGGCGCTCCGCCGTGGCCACCAGGACCGCGTCCGTCAGACGGGGCCGATGCTCCACCGTCGCGCGCAGTAGCTCTGCGGCGCGCGCCAGGTCGGCCTGAGTCGGGGCGACCACTCGAACCGCGCCGCTCTGGATCGAGTCGAGCAGGGCCAGCGTGGCCCGCAGACCGAGTTCCCGCTGCAGCAGCAGGTCGACCTCTCCGAGGGTCAGTGCCCCGATCATGAGCGGCTCGTCGACGCGCCCGAACCAGGCCAGGGCAGCGCGGTGGTTGAGATCCGACTGGTCCGCCGCGGCCAGGATCGCGCTCGAGTCCAGGAGTATGGCCACGGCTCAGGCTCCCTCGGACCGGGGCCGCTGGCCGGCTTCGCGTCGCGCGATCCCTCGCCCGTCGAGCGAGAGCCGTCCGTGATCGCTCCGCCCCACGGCCAGAAACGCCAGGTCGGGCGCTGTGTCGTGCGTGCCCAGATGAGCCTCCAGGGCGGCCGCGATGACCGACGTCTTGGTCACGCCGGTCCGGGCCGCGAACCGGTCCAGCCGCTCCAGCAGATCGGGGTCGATGAGGATCGTCGTGCGCTTCGACATATGCGGTCATATATACCACACTGGCGCCGATGGCCGTGGGCACGTAGCATCCGCCGGTCGTCCGGTATCCGAACTGAGGTGGAACACGTGAACCGCTTCGAGGCCAACCTGCGCATCCCCGGCCCCACGTCGCTCCCGGACGCCGTCCGAGAAGCCGGCGCCCGTCAGATGGTGAATCATCGAGGTCCGGAGTTCGCCGTCCTCCAGAACAGCATCATTGCCCGGCTCAAGACGTTCTACAAGACCGACAACGACGTGCTCATCGTCACCGCGGCCGGCACCGGCGGCCTCGAATCGGCGATCGTCAGCTTCCTGTCCCCGGGCGACAAGGTCCTGGCCGTCACTATCGGCGCCTTCGGCGATCGCTTCGCCAAGATCGCGGCCGCCTACGGCGCCGACGTCACCAGGGTCGCCTTCGAATGGGGCAAGGCCGCCGAGCCGGCAAAGGTGCGTGAGGCGCTTCAGGCCGGCGGACCGTGGAAGGCCGTCCTGATGACGCAGAACGAGACCTCCACGGCCGTGACCAACCCGATCGAGGCCCTGGCCAAAGTCGCCCGCGAAGTGGCGCCCGACGCCCTGATCATCGTCGACGCGATCTCCGGCCTGGGCGCCGTTCCGTTCGACACGGACGGCTGGGACCTGGACGTGGTCGTCAGCGGCTCCCAGAAGGCCTGGATGGTCGCGCCGGGACTGTGCTTCGTGTCCGTCTCGGCTCGCGCATGGGAAGCGGCCGCCGTCGCGAAGATGCCCAAGTTCTACTTCGACCTGGCCGCTCACAAGACGAGCGCCGAGGCCGGGCAGACCCCGTGGACGCCGGCCGTGGCGGTCATGTTCCAGCTCGACGTCGCGCTGGCGCTCATGGAGCAGGAGACGCTGGCGGAGATCTGGAAGCGCCATGCGGCCGTCGGCGCCGCCGTCCGCGCCGGCCTGCAGACTCTCGGCTTCAAGCTGCTGGCCGACCCGAACTTCGCCTCCGACACCGTCACCGGAGCCTGGATCCCCGAGGATCTCGACTGGAAGGCTTTCAACGGCAAGCTGCGCAAGTACGGCCTGATGGTCGCCGGCGGCCAGGGCGCCCTCAAGGGCAAGATCTTCCGCGTCGGGCACCTCGGCCACGTCACGATCCCCGACGTCCTGAACGCCATGGCCGTGCTCGAGCAGACGCTCCTCGAGCTCGATCGACCCGTCACTCCCGGCGCGGCCGTGGCCGCCGCTCAGGTCGCCGCCCTGAAGTCCCTCGGCCTGGCCGGGTAAGGAGCATCAGATGAAGATTCTCGTTGCGGAGCCGCTGGCCAAGCAGGGCCTGGAGATCCTCCGCGCTCACCATGAAGTCGACGAGAAGATCGGCCTCTCACCCGAAGAGCTGGCGGCGATCATCGGCGGCTACGACGCCCTTCTCGTCCGCAGCCAGGTCAAGGTCACGGCCGACATCCTGGCC
>CAZGUS010000110.1:1352-8577 GCA_964529245.1 uncultured Anaerolineaceae bacterium | reverse complement strand
TCGTCGCGGAGACGTCCATCATCTCCTTGGTCCCGGTGTCGCGGGACAGGACGTCTCGAGCGAGGAAGATCGCGAACCCTACCGCGAGTAGACCCGCAATCGGGATGAACGCTTGGAGATAACTTGGGTCCATGGGGGGCGAGCGGCTCCTTCTCTAGCGGGCACGGGGGAGCGCTGCGGGACGGCGCGCTTCCTGGGACAAGGCCCTGATCCGATTCATCAGTTGCATACTCGGGCCGCGCGGAGTGTATCAACGGCTCAAAGGGCGGGTCAAACTGCGGAAGGACCCGCTCGCTATGCAGTCCTCGGCGCCGAAGCGGGGCGGATAGGCCCGCAGACTCGGGACGTATGGCCCGTAGCCGCTCTCTCGCGGGCGCGCCAGGCGGCCGAACGAACGCTACGGCAGCCAGATGGGGTAGGCGCCGTTAGTAGCCAGCTGCGTCAGGCCCGAACCGTCGGTGCGCACGACCCAGATGCCGCCCGAGACCACCGATGCGGCCGCCGACGGACTCTGAGGCGCGAAGCGTCCGAAGACGATCAGAGAGCCGTCCGGCGAGAAGCTGGGCGAGCCGTCGCCCCAGGCCGGATCCGAGGTCAGCACGGTCGACGTCGCCGAGCTCCCCGTGGCGGCGTAGACAAGATGGGTGGATCCGTCCGCATCCCGGACCGCAAATGCCACACTGCCGCCGCCGGATACGGTCAAGTCGCCGGCGGCGGGCCCGATCAGCGTGGTGGCGCCGCTCGTAGTCACCTGGTAGCACGACCAGGTGGCGCCCTGGTCGGCGCTGGCGACAACGTAGAAGGCGTTGTCCTGGGGGTCCCAGATCGGGCGGGAATTGCCGGTCAGCGCCAGCACCTGCGGCGGGTTCGCGCCCGTCATGTCAACCAGTTCTACCGCGTTGTCGGCCCCGCGGACCAGGAGCATCGTGTTGCCGTCGGCCGAGAAGGCCGCTCGCGGAGCCCAGGAAGGCACACCGGACGAACCGGTCAGCTCATCGCCGCGGAGCGCGACGCTGCCGAGGCCGGGGGCGCCGTCCGGGGAGACCTGTTTGGGGTCTGCGCCCGAGACGACCGGGATCCGCCAGTAACCCTGGTCGACGCCGGCGGCGTCGCGCCGGCCCACGACGATGGCCGTCCCGTCGGGGGTGAACTGCGGTGAATAATCGAAGGCGCCGGCGGCGGTCAGGACGTGCACGTTGGAGCCGTCGATGGACGTTCGCTTGACCACGCCGCCCGCAGCGAACGCGATCGCGCTGCCGTCGCCGCTCACGTCGAAACCGCTGACGGGCACGAGTTCGGCCGTGACCTGATGCTGGTTCGAACCGTCGGGGTTCATCAGCCAGACGTTCGCGACGCCGCCGAGGTCCGAGAGATAGACGATCTGGTTCAACGCGTTCGTCGAAGGCTCGCCCGTGGTGAAGGTCCACGATTCGGCGGTGGCCGCCTCGCCGTCTGTCCGCCGTATGTCCGAACCCATCGACGCCGTGTACGTCGTGTGCGCGGCCAACGGCGAATCGGGCGTGAAGACGAGGACGTTGTTGGTGACCGCGACCGGTGATGCGGCGAGCTGGCTGGGCGAAGCCGTGGCCGGCGTCGAGGGCTGACGGTCGTCGGGCAGGGTCATGACCTCGGTTTGGCCGCTCACAGGCGGCGTCAGGTGGATGGCATCGGCGATCGAGGAGGGATCGATCGGGCCGTCCATGATCACCGCGATCGGGCTGCGGACGCTTATGCCGGCGACATTGGCGGCCGGGATCAGCCCCGTCGCTCGCAAGCCCATGCCTACGGTCGTGAAGGTGGTTTCGTAGGGCGAGAGCTCGATCCCGTCGGTGTCGACGGCCCCGTCGATCTTGACCGTGTACGTAGTGGCGAAGGAAAGGGAGTTCTTGGGCACGATCGACAGCGTCGGGCCATTCCAGGTGGCCGTAAACGGCGCGTCCGGCACGATCGCGACCGCCGCCAGAGTCTTCTCGTTGTCCATCTGGCGGTCGAAGGTGACCTGAATGGTCGTGTCGACCGCAATCAGCGCGGCCTTCTGAGCCGGCACCACGGATTGGACGATCGGCTGCCCGACCGTCGTGAAACTCAGATCCTGCGTCTTGCCCTGGCTGTTGCCGGCGATGTCCTGAATGCCCGGGCCGATATGAACCTTGAAGAGGGTAGAGAGCGGCAGCCTGGCCGCGGGCGTCAGTATCAGTGTCAGGCCCTGCCAGTGCGGCGAAACCGCGACATGGGGGCTGATCGAGAAGGCGGCCTCGGCCGTAGAATGCCTGACCTGCTCGCTGAACACGATGTCGATCGACGTCAGCGTCTGGGCGAGATCGGTCCCGGGCAGGATGGAGCTCAGCTTGACCTGGTAGGTCGGCGGGACCCGATCCACTGCCGTCGCGTTATAGAGCACGACCGCCACGAGGGCCAGGCCCGCGATCGGCGCCAACGCTCTGATGAACCGACCGCTGCTCAGCCAGCCCAACCGGTCTTGAACTTCCACAGGGCAGGACGATAGCACAGCCCCTATACTCCCGGACTTGTGAAGCACCGATCGCTGGGCTGCCTCTTCGAGGTGCTCGAGACACTGCTCTTGACCCTCATCGTCTTCCTCGTGATCCAGCTGTTCGTGGCCCAGCCGTACCAGATTCAGCAGCAATCCATGGAGAACACGCTGCTGCCGAATCAATACGTGCTGGTCGACAAGCTGACCCCTCACTTCGACGACTTCCACCGTGGCGACATAGTCGTCTTCAGCCCGCCGCCGGGTTGGGCGAGCGACGCCGCGGGTACGCCGTTCATCAAGCGCGTCATCGGCGTGGGCGGAGACACGGTCGACATCCACGACGGCTCCGTCTTCGTCAACGGGACCAAGCTCGATGAGCCATACCTTTTCGAGGGCCAACCGACCCTGCCCGCCGACCCGGCCATACACACCTGGAAGATCGCGAGCGACCAACTCTTCGTCATGGGCGATCACCGCGCCGATTCGAAGGACTCGCGGGCCTTCGGGCCGATCGAGAAGTCGACCGTGATCGGTCGCGCCTGGCTGCGCTACTGGCCGTTCAGCCAGTTCGGCCTCATCCCTTCGGCCACCCAGCCTGCGGCCTCGACGACGCCTGGAGCCAGCGCTTCGCCCGCGGCGAAACCCTCATGACCCGGCGCGTCCCAACCGCCCGCGCCGCCGCGACGTGCTAGACCCGGCGGTGTTCGCCGCCGTGGCCGTCGTCCTCGGTGGCGTCGTCGCGGTTACCGCGCGCGATGGCCGCGTCGTCGTCCTCGGCCTGATGCTGGCGGCTGTCTCGGCGTCGCTCGTGGCGTCACCCCTGCCGGGCTCGCTGGCCGTGACCGCTCGAATCCTCGGAGCGATGCTGGCGGCGTATCTGCTCTGGGCGGCGGCCGGTTCCGGGTCGATCGAGAGCGCCGGTTCGGCGGTCGGCCCAATCGCCGAAGCCTGTGTCGCCATAGCGGCCTTCGCAATCGGCCTGACGGTCACGCCCGTCGACCCGCTGGCCGGCCCGGTCGAGGCCCAGGCGGCCGGGCTCGCGATGATCGTCCTGGCCGTCGCGCCGCTGGTCGGACGGGACGTCTTCCGAATGGGCGTCGGGGTCACTCTTCTGACCCTCGGCGGGTCGCTCCTCGTGGAAGCGTGGTCCGGGCCGACGGCCCCGCTCGGACAGCTGGCCATGGCAGCGCTGCTGATCGGGATCGCGGGGTCCACGAGCGTGCTGATTCCGTCGTCCGAGGCAGCCGAGGCGGAGGATGCCGCAGACGAGCTGGCCGAAGCCACAGCCGCGGCCGTCGAGATACCGGCGGAGCCGGCGCCGCTACCGACGAGGATCGCCGCAACCGTAGCGAAGCCCTTCCGGGTAACCGTGGCTTCCGGCCCGAACGAGGGTGGCGACGTCGACGCGATCGCGGCTGCTGAACCGGAGCCTCGGCCTCGGCCGATGACGGCGGACCCGATCGACGATGACTGGCTCGCCTGGGGCGCGCCCGCGCCGAAGCCCCCGCGCCGGGCCGTCCCGCCGACGGGACGGCACCCGTCCGGATCTCCGCCGGCGCCCGAGCCCGGGCAAAGCGACGAGCCGGCTTCCACCAGGTCGACACGTTCTCGCCCGAACCTGCACGGCAAGCCATGACACTGATGGCGTTCCTGGCCGTATGCGTGGCGGGCATGCTCCTGACCCTTGTGGCTCAGCCGTTCGCCAGGCTGTCGCGCGTGATCGCGATCGCCAGCATGGCCGCGGCGCTGGCGGCCGCGCTGCTCATGAACCCCAACGACTCGGCCACCGTCGGGGAGGTGCAGCTCTCCACCACGTGGTTCGTCGGGCTGTTCCTCTCGGTTCTGGCCGCCAGCACCCTGTTGCTGTGTCTCATCGGGCTGGTCACGGCAT
Organism: uncultured Anaerolineaceae bacterium; assembly: GCA_964529245.1. GTDB lineage: Bacteria > Chloroflexota > Limnocylindria > Limnocylindrales > CSP1-4 > Fen-1039. The sequence continues at coordinate 4,192 of CAZGUS010000110.1, read as the reverse complement.
GGCCGGAGCGACTCGCCCCGGCCGCTCTGGCGACGCTGGTCGGGGTGGGCGTTGCCATCTCGTCCACGGATCCGATCGTCGCCCTCCTCGCCGCCGCAGCCGCCACCGCGCCCGCCGCGCTCGTGGCCAGTCGCGTCCGGTCCACGCCGCTGGGCAGGACCGTGGGCGTGGCCGAGTTGCGCACTCTCGCGCTCGTCTCGGCCGCTTCACTCCTCGCGGCCGTGACGTTCGTCAGCACCAACGCCAACTGGAACAGCGACGACTCGACGTTCGTGACGGCTGTGGCGTTCCTGGTCCTGGCCGGCGCCCTGGCCGTCAGATCGGGCTCGGTGCCGTTCCACGTGCCCGCGGCACTGCTCAGCCGGAGCGGCGAGGGCCTCGGCCTGGTCCTCTCGGTCGTGTGGATTCCCAGCGGCTTCGGGCTGATCGCCCTGAGCTGGAGCTCCGCGACCTTTGTCGGCGTCCCGGGCGACTGGCTGGACCGAGCCGTGCTGGCCGTCCAGATCGTGGCCGTGGCGACGTTGATCCTGGGCGCTGTGGGAGCCATGCTCCACGACGAGATCGAAGAGATCGTCGTGTATTCCATCGTCCAGGACGCGGGCTTCATCCTGCTCGCCCTGACTTCCCGCAGCGACGACGCGGCCGGGCCGGCCCGCCTCTGGCTGCTCGTGTTCGTCATCGCCAAGTCGGCCCTGGTGGCCTGGGCGGCCGCAGTATCGAGAACGTTCGAGTCGTCCAGTCTGGGCGACCTGCGGGGCTGGCTGCGGCGTTCGCCGATCCTCGGGATGGCCCTCGTGGCTATAGTGGTCGCGACGCTGGGCTGGCCCGGCAGCCCCGTCTTCGTCGCCCGCGACACCCTGGTGAGCCTCGGACTCCCCGACTGGATGCATTTCATGGGTGCGGCGGCGATGCTGCTGTCGCTGGCCTACTACGCGCGGCTGGTCGCGATCGGCTTCATGACGCCGACGGCGACCGTCCGGCAGGCTGCCGGAGACTGGCCGCACTGGCCGCGTCTGCCTAGATTCGACGACGACGAGGCGGGGACCACGGCGATCGAGCCGGCGGCTGCGGGCGAGCCGGCCGCTTTCGCCGATGGCGGCGGCTCGGCATCGGCCGCTGCCGCGGCGGAGGCCGACGAGGCGGAACCGCACCGACAGCCACGTTTCTCGATCCGCCATCGCCTTGCCGCAGGCTGGCGCCTGAACCGACCTCTCCGGGCAAGCGTGCTCGTCCTGGCGACGGCGCTGCTCGCCGCGGCGATCGCCGCCGGCGCCTTCGGGGCGTCCGACGCCGCCCAATCGGGCATCGCGTTGGACGGCGCGGCCGGGCCCCCGCCCAACCCGAGCGCGGTCGACAACGGGGCTTCATCCACGCCGGAGCCGTCGGCCGTCGTGTCGTCCGGCCCGACCCTTGGGCTGCCGCTCTCCCCCACCCCGGGCGCAAGCCCGACCGGCCCGGCGCCGTCGGCCGGCCCGAGCGACTCCCCGCAACCTACCGTGGGCGACTGACCGGCGCGGAGTGGCGCTCGGATCTAGACCTGGGTCGGGGCCGGTCGGTCGAAGCGAAGGAGCGTCAGGACCGGGGGCCGAGGACCCAGCGGTCTATCTCGCGGCGGTAGGAAACCAGCTCGCCGGGCGCGAACCAGATGCTCAGTTCAGTGGCCGCACTCTCGGGGCTGTCCGAGGCGTGAACCAGGTTCTGGCCCATCTCGACGGCGAGGTCGCCGCGAATCGTTCCCGGGGCGGCCTCGACCGGCTTCGTGGCGCCGTTCATCGACCGGACCATGGCGATGGCGTCCGGACCTTCGAGCGCCGCGGCGACGAGCGGGCCGGACGTGATGAAGTCGACCAGGCCCTCGAAGAAGGGCTTTCCCTTGTGGACGGCGTAGTGCCGCTCGGCCAGCTCGCGATCCACCTTGACGAGCTTGAGCCCGACGATCCGAAGGCCCCGCTCTTCGTAGCGGGCGAGAATCCGGCCGACCAGCTGGCGCTGGACGCCGTCGGGCTTGACTAGGACGAGGGTGCGCTCGGTCACTGGACGAATACCGCTGCGGAGGGTTGATAGGACAGCGAGTTTAGCCCGGATCAACCGCGCCGGCGCCGGGCCGCGGCCGGACCGGGTGACTTGCCCGCGCGGGGCGGAGTCGAGACGTCACTCCCACCTTATGGAGCGCGGCGACTCCACGGCGTTAGCCGCCGGGGCCGCCTCGGGAGCGGCGGGCTCCGGGGTCGCCGGCGCTACGGCGGGCTCAGGGGCCGACTGAGCGGCGGCGGGCTCCGGTGTCGCCGGCGCGACGGCGGGCTCGGAGGCCGGCTCAGGGGCGGCCGGCTCGGTCCGGCCCAGCCGGGAGGCGACCGATGCGTATGCCTGGCCGGCGTCGGACTCCTGGCCGAGCAGCCGCAGCGCGTCCCCGCGGACCAGTTCCAGGGCCAGGTCGGTGCGCTGGCCGATGCCGTCGATGACGGCCTGAGCGGCTTCCGGAGACATTCGCAGGGCCACGGCGAAGTGAAGGGCGGCCATCAGCGCGTCGCCGGCTTCGAGCGACTCCCCGCCGGCGTGGACCTCGCCGTCCCATGGGCTCGCGGCTGCCTGTGCGGCCGCCGGCTCGGCGGGGGCGGGCTCGGCGGCGGCGGCTACTGGCACGACTTCGGGCGCGACCGCCTGCGCGGGCTCCGGCTCGGCGGGGGCGGGCTCGGCGGCGGCGGCTACTGGCACGACTTCAGGCGCGACCTCGGGCGCGACTTCGGGCGCGGCTTCCGGCGCGGCGGCGGCGGGCTCGGCGGCGGCGGCTACTGGCACGACTTCGGGCGCGACCGCCTGCGCGGGCTCCGGCTCGGCGG
>CAZGUS010000110.1:0-1252 GCA_964529245.1 uncultured Anaerolineaceae bacterium | reverse complement strand
GACTTCGGGCGCGACGGCCTGCGCGGGCTCCGGTTCGGCGGGGGCGGGCTCGGCGGCGGCCGCGACTTCGGGCGCGACGGCCTGCGCGGGCTCCGGTTCGGCGGGGGCGGGCTCGGCGGCGGCCGCGACTTCGGGCGCGACCGCCTGCGCGGGCTCCGCTTCGGCGGCGGGCGCAACTTCGGGCTCCGCGGCCTGGGCAGCCTCCGGCGCGGCGGCGACAGCGGGCTCGGCGGCGGCGGACGCAACTTGGGGCTCCACGGCCGGGGCGGCGACGGGCTCCGCGGCCGGGCCTTCGGGCGGGGCCCACAGGCTGCCGACCGGCGCCGCGATCGGCCCTACGGCCGCGATGGGCGGCAGCTTCGGCGCAGGCGCCGTCCAGCTGCTCTCGGGCCAGTTCATGCGGCGGGGGACCCCGGCGAAGAAGACCTCGAGGTTCGACAGGCTGCGCTCCAGCACGCGATCGGCATGATTGCCCGCCTCGACGACTCGGCCTTCCGATGCAGCGGCCTCGGCCGCGATCAGGAAGCCCAGCGCCTCATCGCCACCGGCGGCGATATAACCCGCCGCCGCTATTCCGGCGCCGGTAAGATCGCCCGTTCGCCACCGGACCTCGGCCAGATCCAGTGTCGCGGGAACGTCCAGCCGATCGCATGCGGCCAGAGCCTCGAACTCGGATCGCGCCTGCAGGAGCGAACCCGTCCGCAAGTGGAGCCGGGCAAAGCGGATCTGGTCGCCCGGGCCTGCGGCGGGGCCGTTCGCGGCCGCCACAGCTCGGGCTCTTTCGGAGCCCAGCTCGAGCGCGAGGTAGACGTCGCCCGTGGCGGACCCGCCCTCGGGAGCCGTGACCGTCACACCCTCGGCGCGCGCGTCTGCGCCGGTCGCCGGGGAGCTCCCGTCTTCGCGCTCGCCCTCGCCTTCGTCGCCCGGCTCATCGACCGAGACTCGGACCAGGAGGTCTACGACGTCGTCGCCGGCATGACCGACCGTCTCGTCGGGCAACGGGCGCGCATCGAGCTGGGCTGCGCGAAGCCCCGCGTCGGGTTGCTTACCATCGGGACGGAAGAGGGCAAAGGCAACGCGGTGATTGCCGAAACGCACGACGCGCTCAAGCGAATCGGCACCCTGGTAAATTATGTCGGGCCGATCGAGGGGTTTCAGCTCTTCTCCGATAACGTCGATGTCGTCGTCTGCGACGGATTTGTGGGCAACATTTGCGTGAAAAGCTGGGAATCGCTCGTAAAGTTCTTCACCG
>CAZGUS010000109.1:0-8581 GCA_964529245.1 uncultured Anaerolineaceae bacterium | reverse complement strand
CCTGCCGCTGCTTGTGCTTGGGATTGGCGCAGATGACCATCACGGTCCCGTGCCGGCGGATCACTTTGCAGTTGTCGCAGCGGGCCTTGACGGAAGCTCTGACTTTCAAGGGATCCTCGTTTTGTCGTCGGCGTTTACTTGAGTCGATAAGTGATGCGACCCCGTGTCAGGTCGTAGGGCGATAGCTCCACCCTGACACGGTCCCCGGGCAGGATGCGGATGAAGTTCATTCGCAGCTTGCCTGAGATGTGAGCCAGAACGCGGTGGCCGTTCTCGAGCTCTACGGCGAACATCGTGTTGGGCAAGGGCTCCAACACGGTGCCTTCGACTTCGATCGCGTCCTTCTTGGCCACGTTCTAGGTTACTTCCCTTTCTCGCACGAATGCCGGCCGACCTCGGCCGACACACGAACGAACAGGTTATCAAAGATTGACGCGTCCGGCAACCACGAGGCGCAGGCCGGTCGTCCGCGCCCGGGATCTCCGGCCGCGCCGACAGCGTTGACGTGCTCGCCGATGTACGTCATACCGTCGTCAGGATTTCCGGACCGTTGTCCGTGACGGCGATCGTGTGCTCGAAATGAGCGGCCAGCGAATGATCCGTGGTGACGACGGTCCAGCCGTCGGCCAGCGTCTCGACGTCGGCACTGCCGAGCGTGAGCATCGGCTCGATGGCCATGCAGACTCCGACCGAAAGCTCGATGCCGCGGCTGCCGGTCCGATAGTTCGGGATCTGGAGATCCTCGTGCATTCGGGTTCCGATGCCGTGGCCGACGTACGGCCGGACGATCCCGCAGTTGCCCTCGACGGCGACGTCCTCGACGGCCCCCGAAATGTCGTCGATGTGGTTGCCGGGGACGGCGGCAGCGATGCCGGCCATCAATGCCAGCCGTGTCGTCTGGATCAGCCGATCGACATCGGGCGGTGGCGTTCCGACGTAGAACGTCCGAGCGCCGTCGCCGTGATAGCCCTGCCAGATTGCGCCGGCGTCGACCGAGACGACCTGACCCTCTTGGATTACCCGCTTGCCTGGTATGCCGTGGACCACTTCGGAGTCGATCGAAACGCAGATGCATGCGGGGAAGCCGCGATAACCCTTGAAGGACGGGCGAGCCCCGGCCTTGCGGATGTAGTTCTCTGCCACCGCGTCCAGATCGGCCGTGGTGACGCCGGGCTTGAGTGTCTCTTCCACAGCGGCCAGGACCTCGGCCACGATGCGGCCTGCACGGCGCATCAGGTCGATCTCCTGGCGGGATCTGCGGACGACGGAAGCCATCTCGACCTCAGCCCTGCCGGCCGGTTGCGGCGGCGATGGCCACCTTCAGGCCGTCCGTGACGCGATCGATCGGCTGGTTGCCGTCGACAGTCGCCAGGACCCCATGGCCGCGGTAGTACCCGACCACCTGGTCCAGGGCGCCGAGCTGCTGGCGCAGGCGAGCCTGCACCGTGGCCGGCTGATCGTCGGTGCGCTGATACAGCTCGGACCCGTCGACGTCGCAGACGCCCGGGACCAGCGGCTTCTTGGTCTGCTCGTGGTAGGGATGGCCCTGCGCGCGGCAGATCCAGCGTCCTCCCAGGCGGGCCACGAGATCGGCCTCGGGGACTTCGATGTACGGTGCGATGTCCACCTTGCCGCCACGTTCGGCGAGGGCCTTGTCGAGAACCTCGGCCTGGGCCGTGTTGCGCGGGAAGCCGTCGAGCAGGATGCCCTTCGAGGCGTCGGGCTTGGCCAGGCGCTCGAGGAGCATGTCGATGGTTACCGAGTCGGGCACGAGCTCGCCCCGATCCATGTAGCCCTTGGCGGTCACGCCCAGCGGCGTGCCGTCGCGCACCGCGGCCCGGAACAGGTCGCCGGTGGCGACGTGTGCCAGGCCGAGCCGCTCGGCCAGGATCTGGGCCTGAGTGCCCTTCCCGGCGCCGGGTGCGCCGAGAAGGACGACGACATTTCCGATCAACGAATGAACCCTTCGTAGCTGCGCATCATCAGTTGCGCTTCGAGCTGTTTCATGGTCTCGACCACGACGCTGACGACGATCAGGATGCTGGTGCCTCCGAGGCCGACGCCGACGGAGTTGAGGTTGCTGAACATCGGCAGAGCGGCGAGGACCATTGGCAGCACCGCCACGATGGCGATGAAGGTGGCGCCCGCCAGGGTGATCCGGAAGGCGACGCGGCGGAGGTAGTCCTCAGTCGGTTGGCCTGGCCGGATGCCGGGTATGAAGCCGCCCGACTTGCGTAAGTTGTTTGCCGTCTCGTCCGGCTTGAAGACGATGAATGTGTAGAAGAAGCCGAACGCAAGGGTCAGCAGGAAGTAGAGGCTCAGATAGAGCAGACCCCGGGTATCGAGCCAGGTGAGGATCCCAGTGGAGATCTGCGAAACCACCGCCACGCTCGAGCTCTTGAAGTAGGTCGCGATCTGGAGCGGGAACAGCAGGATGCTGATGGCGAAGATGATCGGGATGACGCCCGACATGTTCACCCTGAGTGGCAGGAACGTGGAACCGCCCTGGTATATGCGGTGCCCGCGAACCCTGTTGGCGTACTGGATGGGGATCCTGCGCTGACCTTCCTGCACGAAGATGATCACGAAGATGATCAGAATTCCGACCATCCCGAAGACCACCAGTTCGAGCCAGTCCGGGTTGCTCAGGAAGCCCTGGATCACGCCCGGGACGCGCGACACGATGCCGGCGAAGATGATGAAGCTGATGCCGTTGCCGATCCCCTTCTCGGTGATCAGCTCGCCCAGCCACATCAACAGGATCGAGCCGGTCGTGAGGGCGATGATCTGAGTCCACGACTGGTACGTCTCGAAGCTGAACGGCGTGGTGTAGGCCGTGATGCCCTGGCCCTGCAGGTCGGCCTGCAGGAAGGCGAGGATGCCGTAGGCCTGGAGCATGGAAAGCGGCACGGACAACCAGCGCGAATAGCTGGTGATCTTGTTCCGGCCGTATTCGCCTTCACTGGCCAGGGCCTTGAGCGACGGGATCGTCGTCTGCAGGATCTGCATGATGATCGTCGCGTTGATGTACGGGTTCAGGCCCAGACCGACGATGGACATTCTGCGGACATCGCCGCCGGAGAAGAGCGACAGCAGACCGAAGACGCTGTTGTCGGTGCCGGCTGCGTTCAGGGACGATGTGTTGATACCCGGAATCAGCACGTGCGCGAGGGCGCGATAGACGATCAGGATGAGCGCAACGAAGAGCAGCCTCCGACGGATGTCCGGGGCTCGGAAGGCGTTCAGCATCGACTCAAGCATGGCTCAGGCGTCCTTGGCCGCGTCGGACGCGGGCTTGTCGGCCTTGGCCGGCCTGGCCGCCTTCGCAGCCGGCTTGTCGGCCTGAGCCTTCGCAGCCGGCTTGTCGGCCTGAGCCTTCGCAGCCGGCTTTTCGGCCTTGGCGGTCTCGGCAGCCGGCTTCTCGGCCCTGGCCGTCTTCGGAGCCTTGGGAGCGGCCGGAGCATCGGACTCAACGGTGGATTCGGCGTCCGAGTCGGACTCGAGCGGCTCGTCTGAGCCGGCATCGCTGGGAAACTCCAGGACGTGCGCCGTGCCGCCCGCCGCTTCGATCTTCGCGACGGCGCTCTTGCTGAACGCGTCGGCGACGACGAACAGGGCCCGGGTCACGTCGCCGTGGCCGAGGACCTTGAGCGGCTTGTCCAGCGTTCGCACCAACCCGACGGCCGCGAGGATGTCGGGCGTGATCGTCACCGGGATTGGCTTGCCGGCCTTCGCCGGTACCTTGGCGGTGTCGGCAGCGGCCGCGAGCTCGGGCGCGTCGAGGATACCCGTCTCCGCCAGATCGTTGATGCGGCCGATGTTGACGACCTCATATTCGATCCGGAACGGGTTCCGAAAGCCGCGCAGCTTGGGGACGCGGACGTGGATCGGGGTCTGTCCACCCTCGAACCACGGCTGGATCGTCCCGCCGGTGCGAGCCTTCTGGCCCTTCGTGCCGCGGCCGGCGGTCTTGCCCTTGCCCGCGGCGATGCCCCGGCCGACGCGCATGCGCTTCTTGCGGGAACCTTCCGCGGGGTGCAGGTCGTGCAGCTTCATCGCTTCTCCTCGGGCAGCTCCTCGACCTCGACGAGGAAACGGACCTGCCGCACCATGCCGCGCGTGGCTTCGTTGTCGGGCACTTCGACGACGTCGCCGATGCGCTTGAGGCCGAGCGCCCGTATCGTCCCGCGGTTGCGGGCGATATGACTGATGGTGCTCTTGGTCTGGGTAACGCGCAGCTTACCGGCCATTTGCCACCTCCACGGTGGGCTGCCCGGGGACGTTGCTGTGGACTCGGACACCGCGGCGAGCGCTGATCTCCTCGGCCGAGTGCAGGCTCTTGAGCGCTTCCATCGTCGCTCGGGTGACGTTCACAGGGTTGGTAGAGCCAAACACCTTGGCCAGGATGTCGCGGATCCCGGCCGCCTCGACGACTGCGCGTACGGCGCCGCCGGCGATGACGCCGGTGCCCTGCGAGGCCGGCTTGAGCATGATCCTGGAGGCGCCGAAGTCCATGCGGACCTCGTGCGGGATGGTCGTCCCGACCCTGGGGATCAGGATGAGGTTCTTCTTTGCGTCCTCGACGCCCTTGCGGATGGACTCGGGCACTTCGCCGGCCTTGCCGAGGCCTACGCCGACGTGACCCGCGCCGTCACCGACGACGACGATGGCGCTGAAGCTGAAGCGCCGGCCGCCCTTGACGACCTTCGCAACGCGATTGATCTGGACGACGCGCTCTTCGAGCGTCAGCTTGTTCGGATCGATCCTGGCCAATCTGATCAGCTCCTTCGCGTCAGAACTCGAGGCCGGCTTCGCGGGCGGCGTCGGCCAGCGACTTGACCCGTCCGTGATACCTGAACCCGGCTCGGTCGAACACGACCTGTTCGATTCCGGCGCTCCGGGCGCGCTCTGCGATCAGACGGCCGACCGTTTTGGCCTCATCGGTCTTCTTCTGGCCTGCAGCCTTGAGCTCCTTTTCGAGGCTCGAGGCGGCGACCAGAGTCTTGCCGGTCGTGTCGTCGATCACCTGGGCATAGATGTTGTTGAGGCTGCGGAAGACGGCCAGGCGCGGACGCTCGGGCGAACCCGAGAGGCGAAGCCTGATCCGCTCGTGCCGCTTCTGGCGCGCGGCCCCGCGGCTGGCGACCTGCGTCATCGTGCTGATCCCTTCGTCATCGACTGGCTCACTTCTTGCCGCCGATCTTGCCGGCCTTGCCGGCCTTGCGGCGGATCACTTCGCCGAGGTAGTGCACGCCCTTGCCCTTGTAGGGCTCCGGCTTGCGCGTCGCTCGAACCGTGGCCGCGACCTGTCCGACAAGCTCCTTGTCGATGCCGACGACCGCCAGGCGGACGGGGCTCTCGATTTCGAAGGCGATGCCGGCCGGGGGCTCGATCTCGATCGGGTGGCTGTAGCCGAGGTTCAGCTGCAGCTTGTCTCCGACCTTGGAGGCGCGGTAGCCCACGCCGGTGATCTCGAGCGCCTTGCGGTAGCCGTCCGTCACGCCGATCACCATGTTGTTGACGAGCGTTCGGGTCAGGCCGTGGAGCTGCTTGTGGTGCTTGGCTTCGCTGGGTCGCTCCACGATGAGGGTCGAACCCTCCATCGTGACGCGCATGTCCGGGTGGAGGGCGCGGTTGAGCGAGCCCTTGGGGCCCTTGACGGTAATGTTCCGGCCGACGATCGAAACGTCGACACTCGGCGGAACCTGGATTGGAAGCCGACCTATTCGAGACATGGCCGGCCTACCAGACGTACGCCAGGACTTCACCACCGAGCTGGGCCTTGTGGGCCTGCGAGCCGGTCATGATTCCCTGACTTGTGCTGACGATTACGAGGCCGAGCCCCCCGAGCACTCTGGGGATCTCGGTCTTGCGCGCATACACGCGCAATCCGGGCTTGCTGATGCGCTTGAGCCCCGAAACGACCGGAGCCTTGCCATCGACATATTTGAGCGTGACGCGCAGCACCTGGCGAGCGCCCTCGTGCTCCTCACGGACATCGGCGATAAAGCCCTCCTCCAGAAGGATTCGGGCGATCTCCCGCTTTGTCCGCGAGGCCGGGACGACAACGTCCGCGTGCCGCGCCCGCGAAGCGTTGCGGATGCGAGTCAGCATGTCCGCAATCGGATCGGAGACGTTCATTCGTTACCTACCAGCTCGACTTGGTGACGCCGGGCAGCTCGCCGAGCAGCGCCCGTTCTCGGAAGCAGATACGGCACAAACCGAAGCGCCGCATGTACGCGCGCGGGCGACCGCAGACGAAGCAGCGGTGATAGGCCTGAACCTTGTGCCGCGCCGGCCGCTTGGCCTTTGCGATCATCGACTTCTTGGCCATTGCTTCTCCTCCCCGCGCCTAGACGGCGAAGGGCATGCCGAGGAGTTCGAGCAAACGCTTCGATTCCTCGTCGGTCTTCGCCGTCGTCACGATGCTGATCTCCAGCCCGCGGAGACGGTCCACCTTGTCGTAGTCGATCTCCGGGAAGGCGAGTTGCTCCCGAAGCCCCAGTGAGTAGTTGCCCCGTCCGTCGAACGACTTGGCGGGCACACCGTGGAAGTCGCGGATGCGGGGCAGCGCGACGCGGGTCAGCCTCTCCAGGAAGTCCCACATCCGGTCGCCGCGGAGGGTTACCCGCGCGCCGATCGTGTTGCCGGTTCGCAGCCGGAATTGCGCGATCGAGCGCTTCGCCTTGGTGGTCACCGGGTGCTGGCCGGTGATCGCGGCGAGATCGCCGACCGCGGCGTCGACAGCCTTGGGGTTCTGCAGGGCCTCGCCCAGACCGATGTTGACCACGATCTTGGTGAGGCGGGGGATCTGCATCCGATTGACGTAGTTGAACTGCTTCTGCAGCGCCGGGACGGCCTCGTCCGTATAGCGCTGGCGAAGGCTGCCGCTCACGCGCCCACCTCCAACTGCTCGTTGCAGTGCCCGCATACGCGAGTGCTCTTGCCGGTGCTCAGGGTCTGATGCTTGATGCGAGTCACCCGTTCGCAGCGCGGGCAGACGATCATCACGTTGCTGACGTCGATCGGCATCGGCTTGTCGACGATGCCGCCCTGCTGCATCTGAGGCGCTCGATCGTTCTGCATCGTCTGGCGCGGCTTGGTGTGGCGCTTGGCGATGTTGATGCCCGATATGATCACCGACACGGGGCGGGTCGCGACCCGCTTCCAGCCGGCCTTCGTCGGGGTCCGGCCGGAGGGATTGCGCAGGACGCGCTCCACCTTGCCGCGCTTGCCGGCGTCCTTGCCGTGCATCACGACGACGGTGTCGCCGGTCCGAATCTCAGGCACTTTGTTGGCCGGGGCGTTCTTGGCGGATGCCATCACAGCACCTCCGGCGCGAGCGAGACGATCTTCATGTAGTTGCGATCGCGCAGCTCGCGGGCCACGGGTCCGAAGATGCGCGTGCCGCGCGGGTTGCCCTGGTTGTTGATCAGGACGGCCGCGTTCTCGTCGAAGCGGATGTAGCTGCCGTCCGGCCGGCCATATTCCTTGGCCGTTCGAACGATCACGGCGCGGACGACGTCGCCCTTCTTGACGGGTGCGTTCGGGATCGCCTGCTTGACGCTGGCGATGATCACGTCGCCGACGCCGGCGACGGTCTTCTGCGAGCGGCCCATGACCCGGATGCACTGGATGGTCCGGGCGCCGGTGTTGTCGGCGACCCGAAGCCTGGTGTATTGCTGGATCATTCGGCGGCCTCGCGTTCAGCCGTGCGCTTGCCCGGGTGTGCCGCGCCGTGGATGGCCTCGTCGGTGGCTTCGTCTTCGCCCACCTGCTCGGGCATACCGCCCTCGCCGGCTCGGACGACGATGCTGACGAGGCGCCACCGCTTGGTGGCGGACAACGGCCGCGACTCTTCGATGATTACGGTGTCGCCGACGTGGGCCTCGTTGGCCTCGTCGTGCGCCTTGAACTTGGTTGTCAAGCGGATGACCCGCTTGTACAGGGGATGCCGCGTCATGCGCTCGACGGAGACGACGATCGTCTTGTCCATCTTGTCGCTGACGACGCGGCCGACCTTGGTCTTCCGCTTGCCCTGCACTGCTGCTCCTGCCATCGCGTGATCTCCTACGCCGTCTGCGTACGGGAGCGCTCGTCGCGGCGCTCGCGCTGCACGGTGAGGATCCGCGCGATCGTTCGTCTGGTGATGGGGATGGTGCTGTAGTCCTTCAACTGGCGGGTCGTGAGCGCGAAGCGCGCCTGCCAGAGATCCTGCTTGGCCTGGCGCAGCTGCTCCTCGAGCTCTCCGTCAGAGAAGCCTCGAACCTTCTCAATGTCCATCTGCGAGGCCTTCCTTGAGGATGACTCGGGTGGAGACCGGGAGCTTGTGGCTGGCGAGACGCATTGCCTCGAGCGCCTCTACCTGGTCGACGCCGGCCATCTCGAAGAGGATCCGTCCGGGCTTGACGACGGCCACCCAGTGATCGGGGGCACCCTTGCCGGAACCCATTCGTGTTTCAGCCGGCTTCTTGGTCGCCGGCTTGTCGGGGAAGACGCGGATCCAGATCTTGCCGCCGCGCTTGACCGAGCGGGTCATGGCGCGTCGTGCGGCTTCGATCTGGCGGCTGGTGATCCAGGC
>CAZGUS010000108.1:0-8715 GCA_964529245.1 uncultured Anaerolineaceae bacterium | reverse complement strand
TTCGCCGGCTGGGAGCTGGTGGGCCTGTGCAGCTACCTGCTGATCGGCTTCTGGTTTCCGCGCCGGTCCGCGGCGGAGGCCGCCAAGAAGGCCTTCCTGGTCAACCGCGTCGGCGACATGGGTTTCGCGCTCGGGATCATGGCCGTCTGGACCCAGGTCGGCACCCTCAACATGCAGGACGTCTTCGCCAGGATCGCCGGCGTGCCCCACGAATGGCAGATCGCGATCGCGCTCCTGCTGCTGTGCGGCGCCGTGGGCAAGAGCGCGCAGTTCCCGCTCCATGTCTGGCTGCCGGACGCGATGGAGGGCCCGACGCCGGTCTCCGCCCTCATCCACGCCGCGACCATGGTCAACGCCGGCGTCTACCTGATCGCCCGCTGCAACCCGATCTTCGTCCGGGCGCCCGAGGTCATGGTCGTGGTCGCCGCAGTCGGCATCTTCACGGCCATCCTGGCCGCCTCGATCGCCTTCACCCAGACGGACATCAAGCGCGTCCTGGCCTATTCGACGCTGTCGCAGCTCGGCTACATGTTCGCCTCGCTCGGGGTCGGCGCCTGGACCGCGGCGATCTTCCACCTCATGAGCCACGGTTTCTTCAAGGGGCTGCTCTTCCTGGACTCGGGCTCGGTCATCCACGCCGTGGACGGCGAGCAGGACATGCGCAAGATGGGCGGGCTGGCACGCAAGATCCCGATCACCTACTCGACGATGCTGATCGCCTCGATCGCCATCTCGGGCGTGCCGCCGCTGGCCGGCTTCTTCAGCAAGGACGAGATCCTCGGCGGCGCCTTCAAGAACGGCTTCCTGTGGGTCTGGGCCATAGGCTTCGTGGTCGCCGGAATGACCGCCTTCTACATGTTCAGGCTCATCGGCATGACCTTCTGGGGCCCGAGCCACGTGGATCCGAAGGTCGAGCACCACGTCCACGAGTCGCCCCCGACGATGACCTGGCCGCTCATCCTGCTGGCGATCCCGGCGGTCTTCCTGGGAATGGTCATCGGGTTCCCGCCCGAGACGGGCCTGATCCACCAGTGGCTCGAGCCGGTGTTCGCGGCCTCGATCCAGTACCCGATCTCCATGGGCGGCGCCCCGGAGACGGCCTACAACTTCTTCGGCATCGACGGCGCGCTGGCGATCGGGACCACGGCGCTCGTCGCCATCGCGATCGTCGCCGCCTGGCGGCTCTTCGGCGTGAACGTGCCGGCTCTCGGTCTGAAGGCCGAGCCGCGGCCGGATCGGGTTCGCGAGATCAGCGCCCGGCGCGGCCTCTCGTTCCTGTACAACGGCTCGTTCCACAAGTGGTGGTTCGACGACATCAATAACAAGCTCTTCGTCGAGTGGGGCGGACGGCTGGCCGCCGCCGCCTTCTGGTTCGACCGGACGGTCGTCGACGGGACCGTCAACGGCGTCGGCAGCGTCACGGCCGGGGCCGGCATGCGGCTGCGCCGGGTCCAGACCGGCCGCGTCCAGAACTACGCCCTGGGTATCGCCTTCGGCCTGATCCTCATGGCCGCCGGCTACCTCTATCTCGCGGTCAGGTAGGGAGGAAGAACGATGTCCGACCTGCCGATCCTGAGCCTGCTGGTCCTCCTGCCGCTTCTGGGCGCGCTGCTGATCGCGTTCCTGCCGTCCGGCAACTTCGACCTGATCCGACGCGTGGCGCTCGGAACGTCGCTGCTGACGTGGGCCGTGTCGCTGATCCTGCTGGCGGTCTTCGACCGGGGAGCGTCCGGCTTCCAGTTCAAGGAAGCGGCCGACTGGATCCCGTCGTTCGGCATCCAGTACAAGCTCGGCGTCGACGGCCTGAGCGTGCTGATGGTGGCCCTGACGACCACGCTCAGCTGGATCAGCATCCTGGCCAGTTTCGGGCCGATCAAGGCCCGGGTGAAGGAGTACATGATCTCCTTCCTGATCCTCGAAGTCGGCATGATCGGCGTCTTCGTCGCCCTCGACCTCTTCCTGTTCTACATCTTCTGGGAGCTGGTCCTGGTCCCGATGTATCTGATCATCGGTATCTGGGGCGGCGCGAACCGCATCTACGCCACCATGAAGTTCGTTCTCTACACGCTCGTCGGGTCGCTGCTGATGCTCGTCGCGATCCTGGCGACGGCGTTCACGTACCAGGCGGCCACGGGGTCGTGGGCGGGGGCGTTCGACTACGAGAAGCTCCAGGCGTTCGCGGCGGCGGGCTCGTTCGGACAGAACTTCCAGCTGCTGGCCTTCCTGGCGCTCTTCCTGGCTTTCGCCATCAAAGTCCCGATGTTCCCGTTCCACACGTGGCTGCCCGACGCTCACACGGAGGCTCCGACGGCGGGTTCGGTGATCCTGGCCGGAGTTCTCCTCAAGCTCGGCGCCTACGGCCTGATCCGATTCGCCGTGCCGCTGTACCCATACGCGGCCCATTCGTTCGCCATCCCGATCATCGTCCTGAGCGTGATCGCGATCGTCTACGGCGCCGTCGTATCGATCGTCCAGCCAGACCTGAAGCGGTTGATCGCCTACAGCTCGGTGAGCCACATGGGCTTCGTGACGCTGGGCATCTTCGTCTTCAGCGCCACCGCGCTGCAGGGCGCGATCCTGCAGATGCTCAACCACGGCCTGATCACCGGCGGGCTCTTCCTCCTGGTCGGCGTGGTGTACGAGCGAACCCACGACCGTTCGATCGCCAAGATGGGCGGCCTGGCAGCGACGATGCCGCTGTGGTCGACCGCCTTCGGCTTCTTCATCCTGGCGTCGATGGGCTTACCCGGACTCTCGGGCTTCGTGGGCGAGTTCCTGGTCTTCGTGGGGTCCTTCACGTACGCGCCGGCAATCGCCGCCGCCTCCATCATCGTCATGGTCCTGGTGGCGACGTACCTGCTGTGGATGTTCCAGCGCGTCGCCTTCGGAGCCGTCTCCGAGTTCCTGCAGGGCCTCGGCGACCACCTCACGGACATGAGCCGGGTCGAGTTCGTCACCATCGCCCCGCTGGCCACGTTGATCGTGATCTTCGGGCTCTTCCCGAGCCTGATCCTCGATTTCCTGGCCGGCCCGGTGCAGCACTTCCTCCTGGCCGCTGGCGCAGCGGTCGGCGGCTGAGAGGAGAAGCTCGATGAACTGGTCCGACTTGGGCTCACTGGCACCGGTCATATGCGCCGTTCTCACGGCTGCGGCGGTCCTGATCGTGGA
Organism: uncultured Anaerolineaceae bacterium; assembly: GCA_964529245.1. Lineage (GTDB taxonomy): Bacteria > Chloroflexota > Limnocylindria > Limnocylindrales > CSP1-4 > Fen-1039. The sequence continues at coordinate 5,547 of CAZGUS010000108.1, read as the reverse complement.
CATGGTCTGGCCCGGGCGGCGCGGCCCGGCCACGGCCGCAGCTCTGGTGGGCCTGACGGTGGCGGCTGCCGCGGTCCTCTCGCTGTCCGGCCACACCGAGACCGCCTTCGGGGGTTCGTACTCCGTGGACGGCCTGACGGCGTTCCTGGACATGCTGTTCCTGGCGATCGCCGCTCTGACGATCCTCTTCGCCAACGACTACCTGCAGCCGCGCGGGCTGCCGATCGCGGAGTTCGCCGCCGTCCTGCTCTTCGCCATCACCGGGGGGATGCTGATCGCCGGCTCGGTCGATCTGCTCCTGCTCTTCGTCGGCCTGGAGTTGATGGTCCTGCCCGGTTATCTGCTCGCCGGCTTCGCGCGCAACGACCCCTACTCGACCGAAGGAGCCATCAAGTACTTCCTTCTGGGCTCCTTTTCGAGCGCGATCCTGCTCTTCGGCCTGGCTTATGTCTGGGGGCTGACCGGCAGCACTCGGGTGGACGTCGTGGCCGCGGCCCTGGCCACGGCGGCAGCGACCGGCTCGATCGCCCCGGGCCTGGCCATGGGCCTGGCCTTCATGACCGCCGGAGTGGCCTTCAAAATGGCCGCCGTCCCGTTCCACTACTGGACTCCGGACGCGTACCAGGGCTCGCCCACGCCCGTGACAGCGTATCTCTCCGTCGGCCCGAAGATCGGCGCGTTCGCGGTCGCGCTGCGGTTGTTCGTGGCCGCGCTTGGCCCGCTCAAGGCCGACTGGCTCCCGATCGTGATCGTTCTGGCGGCCCTGACGATGACGCTTGGCAACCTCGTAGCCATAACCCAGGACAACGTCAAGCGGATGCTCGCCTACTCATCGATCGCCCACACCGGCTACATCCTGGTCGGCCTGGCAGCCTACGCCGGCGGACAGCAGAGCGGCATCTCGGCGATTCTCTTCTACGGCGCCGCCTACACGTTCATGAACATGGGAGCGTTCGCGGTGATCACCGCCCTGCAGCGCCGGCCGGGGGTGACGAGCCAGATCTCGACGTTCGCCGGCCTGGGTCGCCGCGATCCGTGGCTGGGAGCGCTGATGGCCCTGTTCCTGCTGTCATTGACCGGCATCCCGCCTCTTGCCGGGTTCTGGGCCAAGGCATACGTCATAGTCGCGGCGGTCCAGGCGGGCGGCTGGCTCACGGTGCTGGCGGTCCTGGCGATGCTCAATGCGGCCGCGGCGGCGTTCTACTACCTGCGAGTGGTCGTCTACATGTACATGCGCGAACCCGCCGAGGATGCCGCGCCCCTGTCGCCGGGCATTCTGTTCCGCGTCGGACTGGCCGTGACCGGCATCGCGACGCTCGTCTTCGGGCTCTTCCCGGCGATCGTCACCGCCGTCAGCAACGCGGCGGGCGTCCTCAAAGGCTAGTCGGCCAGGTCGCGTCGCGCGGGGGCGACGGCCTCGGCGGGACGAGCGCGGGGGCGACGGCCTCGGCGGGACGAGCGCGGGGGGGCAGGAGTGGGCGCGACGAACCCCGGCGGCGCGCCGGGGGACGCCGGAGGCAGCGCGAAACAAGCTCCTGCCGGTGATTCGATTCCGCCCCTCAGCGGCTGACGGCCGAGAAGCTGGCGCTTAGCCGTCCCCGAAGGGTGCGATCGTCGCGGCCGGGCTGTCGCCGGCGGGACCCGGTGTGGGCGTGGGCGTCACGATCGGCAGCGGCGTCGGAGTCGGCGTCGGCAGAACCACGAAAGTGGGCTTCTGCGGCAGCTCCGTCTGCTGAGGGGGCATCGCGACGGCCATTCCCACCAGAAGCACCAGGGCGGTGACGACCCCCAGAATGGCTGCGAAGATGAAGTTGAAGCGTCGTACCATGCCCGGGAGGTTAGCAGGAATCGGCCGCTTCCGCGACCGGAGTCGAAGATTCGGCGGCGTGGCCACGCCGCCGGCGCGGGATCTCGGGGTCCGTCCCGAGGCGAACCGGCGATTCGCCTGCTAGCATCCGGCCAATGCTTCGACCTCGTTCGCTCGGTCGCACAGTCGTGGGCGCGCTCCGCGGTTCGGCCGCCCGGCCGCTCGGCGCGATCGCCACGATTCTCCGACCGGTGGGGGCCGCGCTGGCGGCGCTCCGCGGTGTCGTCGCTCGGCGCTTCGGCCCGATCGCGCGTCCGCTGCGCCGGCTCGGACGGCCGCTTCGGTCGCTGGGGCGCGATCTCGCGGGCCTGGTGCCCGCTCTCTTCGCCGGCTTCGGGGTGTTCCTGATCGTGGCCGGACTCTTCAGCTACATCTCGCCGTCCTTCTCGACCGCGGCCGGAGCCACGTCGACGCCGGCCGGCATCGCCGACACGGCGACGCCGGTGCCGTACACGCTTCCGCCGCTGGTGACCGCCGAGCCCTCCGCCTCGGGCAACGCCTCGCCGGGCACTTCCGGGGCGCTGGCGATTGCCACGCGGGTCGTCATTCCTGCCCTCAACATCGACGTGGCCGTCGTTCCTTCGCCCCCCAACGAGCAGTTCCCGCTGTGCAACGTGGCCGAGTACCTGACCCTGGGCAAGGTCTACGCCTATCCCGGCGCGCCTCAGGCCACCTACATCTACGCCCACGCCCGCGTCAACATGTTCTGGAACCTGCTCGTGCAATCCAAGATCAACAACGGCGCCGCGATGATCGGGATGTGGGCCGAGGTCTACACGGCCGACGACCAGCGGCACATCTACCAGATCACGCAGGTGCTCCGCCACGTCCCCCCGACGACGTCCTTTGCCGACAAGGCGCTGGCCGCCACCACCGACGAGCTGTGGCTGCAGACGTCGGAGGGGCATGCCAACTCCTCGACGAAGCTCCAGATCGTCGGGACCCCGATCGGGGTCCTGGCCGCGACCTATGCCGACTCCCACCCCAAGAACATCGGCATCGTCTGCCCCGACGCGCCCTACTGCACCGCCCCGAACCAGGGCGGCTGCCGCCGGTAAGGCCCGCCGCCGGGGCCCGCCGCGCGACCGGTACGCTAGATCCAGTCGACCTTGCGCAGCACCGCGACCGCGATCGCAGCCAGGATGACGCTGCCCAGAGTGACGGCCCAGAATCCCAGGCCCTCGTCGCCCCGGAAGGCGAACTGGGCCTCGCTCATGCCGAAGATGCCGGCCACGGCGCCGATCCCGGCCACCACCACGGTCACTCCGGTCAGCCGCTTCATGATGAGCGACAGGTTGTTGTTCACGGTCGAGAGGTAGGCCTCCAGAGCGGCCGAGGCAAGCTCGCGGTAAGTGTCCAGCTCGTCGGTCAGGCGGATCAGGTGGTCGTAGGCGTCGCGGAAGTAGAGCCTGTTTTCGGCCGAGACCGGCACCTCCTCCCGACTCGAGAGGACGTTGAACATCTCCCGCTCGGGGGCAGTGATGCGGCGGATCTCGATCAAGGACCGCTTGAGCTCGAAAAGACGCGCCAGGAGGCCGCGGTCGGCCCTGTCGACGACCTCGTCCTCGAGAGCGTCGATCTCGTCGCCCAGGCGGTCGAGGATCGGGAAGTAGGCATCGATGGTGTCGTCGCACAGGGCCCACAGCACGTAGTCGGCGCCGCGGGCCATGGCCTGGGCGAGACCGACCCTGACGTGATGGGTGGCGCGAGGGTCCCACCACCGGCTGTGGCCACTCAGCAGCATCCGCGTGCCCAGAACGAAGTCGATCTCTCGCTCGTAATACTGCCCGCCGTCGAACCCGAGCGAGAAGACGACCACATGGAGCAGGTCGCCGATCTGGTCGATCTTGGCCCGCTGATCGCGCTCGGCCAGGTCTTCGGCCAGCAGCGGATGGAGCTCGAGGATCCGGCAAACGTCGGCCAGTAGGCCCGGCGCCGGTTCGCAGACATCAACCCAGACGCGAGCCTCGGCAGAGGCGACGGCTCGCCGGAGCTCGACCAGAGCGGGCTCCCCTTCGAGATCGCGCAGGACGCCCGCCTCCAGCGAGACCACACGGATTGTGTTCGGCTGCTGGGTCGGCGCGGTCGAAGGGCTCGGCGCGGTCGACTGAGGCGCGCCGGCGGTCGGGCTCGGCGGCGCGACCCGGTCCGCCGTCGGGTCAGAAGGCGATGGGTTCGTCATGGGCCGTCTCCTCGATTTGTCCGTCACCTTCATCGACCGAACCCGGCGATCGCCGCGACCGAAGCGCGAGAGCCGGTATGACCGCGACGAGCGTAACCGCCGCGGCGACGAGGAATACGCCCACCAGGATCGAGGCCGCCTTGTTGGCCGCCCATATCTCGAGCGCCTGGGCAACCAGCCCGTCGTGCAACGGTCGGTCGCGCAGATACGCCGGGATGAACTGCTTGTAGGCCTCGCCGGAACCGTAGATCTCGTTGGAGATGCGCGTGATCGTGGTCGACCCGAACGCCGTCAGCGCGGCCATGCCCAGGGCCATGCCGATCATGCGCGCCACGGTCACGGTGGCGGACGCGGCTCCGAACGCGGCCCTGCCCGCGGCCTCCATCGCGGCTGCGGATCGCGGCGTGACCGTCAGCCCGAAACCAAGTCCGAAGACGGCGGCCGACGCGGCGAAGGCGTCGGTCGGGGCGTCCGGGCTCCAGCTCGACATCCAGGCCAGGCCGCCGGCACTCAGGGCCAGGCCGACCAGCGTCATCAGCCGCAGTGAGAGCCGCCGGGTCAGGAAGCCCGACGCGAGCGCGCCCAGCGCCATTGCCCCGGCCAGAGACCCGAGCACGACGCGCTGTTCGGAGGGTCCGCCGTAAAGGACGCGATCCACGAACACGGCCCCGCCGACGATCGCCGTGGCCATACCGTAGCCGGTTAGCAGCGAGATGAGCGCGGCCGAGCTGAAGATCCGGTCGGCGAACAGGCGAGGGTCCAGGAACGGGTCCGGACGGCGCAGGCCGTGGACGACCGCGGCCACGAGCGACGCCACGCCCAGCGCCAGAAGGCCGCCGACCGCCAGCGCGATCGGCACGCCGAAGACTTCGTCGCCGCTGCCGATGAGCGTGATCCCGAACAGGGCCGCGGCCAGACCCACGGTGAACAGCAGGGCCCCGAGCAGGTCGAGCCGCGCCGGGACCCGGCGGGTGTCCCAGCCCGAGCTGGCGGCCCACGCGATGACGAGACCGCAGATGCCGAACGGGACGTTGACGTAGAAGACCCAGCGCCACGCGGGCATGACGGTGCCGACCAGCGGGCCGCTGCTGATGCCGAACTGCGCCAGCGCAGTATCGGGGTGAACCGTCTCGAGCACCGCGGCCCCCACGAACGGCCCTGCCGCCATGCCCAGGAAGGTCAGGGCGCCGATTACGCCGAGCGCCCGGGCGCGCGCCGGGCCGTCGAACAGATGCGAGGCGGCGGCCGTGGCCACGGGGATGATCGCGCCGCCGCCGACGGCCTGGACGAGCCTGGCCGCGATCAGCTGATCTAGATTCTGGGCGAGACCGGCCAGAAACGACCCGACGGTGAACACGGCGAGGGCCGCCAGGAAGAGCCGGCGAGCGCCCCACGTGTCGGTGAGGCGGCCCGCGAGGGGCATGGTCACCACGTAGACCAGCAGGTAGCCGATGATGATCCACGAGGCCTTGCGCAGGTCCGTCCAGTCCGCCAGCGT
>CAZGUS010000107.1:0-8903 GCA_964529245.1 uncultured Anaerolineaceae bacterium | reverse complement strand
ACCACGTGTAGTCGGCGCCGGGGAACTTCTCGCTGTCGGTCTTGCGACCCTTGATGACGGGGATCGCGAGCCACTCCTCGGACACTTTCTCGTAGCAGTCGAGGCCGGTCGCGACTTCCGCCTCGGCTTCCTCGCTGGTGGCGTGGAACGTGTGGGCTTCCTGCCAGAGGAACTCGGTGGTCCGAAGGAAGAGGCGCGTGCGCAGCTCCCAGCGGACGACGTTGTTCCAGATGTTCATCAGCAGAGGCAGGTCGCGATAGGACTGGATCCAGTCCTTCACGCTGTCGGCGATGATGGCCTCGCTGGTCGGGCGGATGGCCAGCCACTCGTCCAGGGCCTTGCCGCCGGCGTGGGTGACCCACGCAACCTGCGGGTTGAAGCCCTGGACGTGCTCCGCTTCCTTCTCCAGGAGCGAGCGCGGCACGAACAGCGGGAAGTAGACGTTGCTGTGGCCGGTGCGCTTGATGTGACCGTCCAGCTCGGCCTGCATCGACTCCCAGATGGCGTACCCGTACGGCCGGATGATCATGCAGCCCCGAACCGGGGAGTAGTCGGCCAGCTCCGCCTTGAGAACGACGTCGTTGTACCACTCCGGGAAGTTCTCGGACTGGTGCGTGATGCTGGTGACGAAACCCTCGCTGGGCACTCTTGCTCCTCCGGGCGATCCTACCGCGCTGAACTCCCGCAATCGTAGCGCCTGAGCCGCAGGCGCGAACGAAGGGCGGGCCCGACGCCGCACTCACGGCCCGGCGAGACGACCTGCGCCCGGACCGCAGCGTGACACGGACCGCGACGCCGCGACCAAAACGGCGACGTTCCGCGCGCGTACCATCCGCACATTCCCGCGTCCCTGGCGCGACGATCACCCGAGGCACGTCGATGACGCACCGTCCCGAACTGGATGGCCTCCGCGGAGTGGCCATCCTCATCGTGCTCGCGGCGCACACCGGCGTCCCCGGTTTCGCCGACGGCGGTGGCGGAGCGGGGGTCACCCTGTTCTTCGTCCTGTCGGGCTACCTGATCACCTCGCTGTTGCTGGCCGAACGAACGAGGCTGGGACGCGTCGACCTGAGGGCGTTCTACGTTCGGCGGGCGCTGCGCCTGTTCCCGGCGCTGGTCGCCGTGCTCATCGCCGGGGCGGTCCTGCTCGCCGTGGGAGTCGTGCCGCGTGCGGCGACCTACGACACCAACTACGGCATCGTGTTCGCAGGGGTGATGTTCTACGTCGCCAACTGGGTGGCCGTGGCCGGCCAGTCGATCGGCATGCTCAGCCACACCTGGTCACTCGCCGTCGAAGAGCAGTTCTACATCTTCTGGCCGGCCGTCCTGCTGGCCGGCCTGCGGTTCGGCCGGTCGCGGCTGGCGCTGGCCGTTCTGCTGCTGGTCGTCCTGGACATTCCGTACAGGCTCATGCTCGACCTCAACGGTGGGTTCATGCATGTCTTCGTCGGCACGGACACACGTGGGGACGCGCTGCTCCTCGGGTGCGTCATGGCCTTGCTCGAGATTCGGTGGCATTCGGCCGCAGGCTGGATCGGTTTGGCCGGAATCGGTGCGCTGGCGGCCGTCTGGCCGGCGGACCCGGGTCTGGGCGCCCAGATCCTGTGCATTCCGGCGGCGGCGGTCGCAGGCACGTTCGCGGTTGCGGGCTGCCCGACGCTGCTCGCGTGGCGACCGCTGGCGTTCGTCGGGAAGATCAGCTACGGCCTGTATCTCTGGCACGGCCTGGTCGTGTGGTGGCAGCTGCCGTGGCCGGTGGCCGTGCCACTTTCGATCGCGATCGCCGTCGTGTCCTACTACGCGCTGGAGCGGCCGTTCCTCCGACTCAAGGATCGCCTCGGACGATCGAGACCGGTTTCGATTGCCGCGCCCGCCCCGACCCCGGCCGGCGTCCCGCAACCCGCCGGGCCGGCCTGGTGGGCTCGGGCACCCCTGCCGCTCGTTCGGCGGCGCCAAAGGATGAACTAGCCGGCGGACCCGGGCACGGGAAACCGCCGCTCGACGTAGCCATCCAGGATCGCCTTGAACTCGGCGGCGATGTGGTCGCCGCGAAGAGTGCGGTTCAGGGCACCGTCTATGAACACCGGCGCGACGGGGTCTTCGAACGTACCCGGCAGACTGATCCCGATGTCGGCGTGCTTGGACTCGCCCGGGCCGTTGACGACGCAGCCCATGACCGCGACGCGGAGCTCCTCCACGCCGGGATGGCGCTCACTCCAGACCGGCATCTGGTCGCGCAGGTACGTCTGGATGTCGCGGGCGAGCTCCTGGAAGTAGACGCTCGTGGTCCGTCCGCAACCCGGACAGGACGTGACCTGTGGCATGAACGACCGTATCCCGAGCGACTGCAGGACCTGCTGCGCGACGGCCACTTCCTCGGTTCGATCGCCGCCCGGCTCGGGCGTGATCGAGACGCGGATGGTGTCGCCTATGCCCTCCGTCAGCAGCAGCGAGAGACCGGCAGAAGAGGCCACGATGCCCTTCATGCCCATCCCGGCTTCGGTCAGGCCCAGGTGGAGCGGGTAGTCGCCGCGGGCGGCGAGCCGGCGGTAGACCTCCACCAGGTCGCGCACGCCGGATACCTTGGCCGAGAGGATGATCCGGTCGTGGGCGAGCCCCGTCGCCTCGGCCAGCTCGGCCGATCGCACGGCGCTCTCGACCATGGCCTCGATCGTGACGTCGCGGGCATCGGCGGGCTCGGCCAGGCGGGCATTGGCGTCCATCATCTCGGCCAGGACCGCCTGGTCCAGCGAGCCCCAGTTGACGCCGATCCGGACCGGCTTGCCGTTGTCGACGGCGATCCGGACGATGTCCGTGAAGTGGTCGTCGTGATGGCGGCCCGACCCGACGTTGCCCGGATTGATGCGGTACTTGGCCAGCGCGCGAGCAGCTTCCGGATAGTCGCGCAGCAGCTTGTGGCCGTTGTAGTGGAAGTCGCCGACGATGGGCGTGGCCGCGCCGAGGCCCCGAACCTTGCGCACGATCTCCGGCACGGCGGCGGCAGCGGCCTCGTTGTTGACCGTGATCCGCACCAGCTCCGAGCCGGCATGCGCCAGCCGGGCGACCTGGATTGCCGTCGCGTCCGCGTCGGCCGTGTCCGTGTTCGTCATCGACTGGACGACGATCGGATGGCCGGCGCCGACGATCACGCCATCGATGTCGACGGCGACCGTCTGCCGGCGCGCCGCGAAACCACCGTCTTGCATCGCTACGGCGCGCCGCCGCGGACTATGTCGAAGTAGCTGATCCAGGCTATGAAGGCGAGTAAGCAGGCCATCCCGGCGACGTACGCCGCCGCCTCCACGGCGCTCACGCCGCGCGCACCGAAGATGCGCTTCACGACCAGCACCAGGACCTTGCCGCCGTCGAGCGGCGGGAAGGGCAGGATGTTGACCAGGGCCAGGTTGGCCGAGAGGATCGCGGCCAGCAGGATGACCACCGGGAAGCCGTAGTCGGTCAGAACGAGGCCGACGTCGCGCGTGATGCCGACCGGTCCCTGTATCCCGGTCGGCGCCGAAGTCGGGTGATTGACGATGGACGACCCGAGCTGGCCGAGGCCGGCGAAGACCAGCCCGAGCGAAGTCCGGGTGTTGTCGATGGCCGTTTCCATTGCCGTGACCGGATCGGACTGGGTGAAGGTCACGACTGAAATGAGCGGACCGGAGTCCCCGGCACCCTTGATGCCCAGGATCCCCTTCGACTTGTCGGTGCCGAGCGTGACCACGACCGACTGGTGGGTGCCCCGCAGGTCGACGTACCCCAGCGTCACGGTCTTTCCCGCGTCGGCCGCTATGGCGTCAAGCAAGTCGGTGCTTGTCATGAACCCGAAGCGCTGCCCGTTGACCGAATCGATCGTCTCGCCGCCGACGAGCCCGGCATGGTCTGCGGCGGATCCGGGGATCACCTGCGCGAACTTGATCGCCTGGCCCGGGCTGAACACGCAGGCCACGATGAAGAACAGGAACACCGCCGTGAGGAGGTTCATGGCAACGCCCGCGACCATGACGACCAATTGCTTCGGCAGCGAGGCGTTTCCGAACGAGCGAGGGTCTTCCGAGTCGCTCTCCTCGCCCTCGAGGCGGACGAAGCCGCCGATCGGCAGGTAGTTGAGGGTGTACTCGGTCTCGTGGTCGTGCCCGAGAACTCGGGCCTTGGGCGGAAAGCCGATGCCGAACTCGAGCACGCGGATGCCGGCCAGGCGAGCGGTGATGAAGTGGCCGAATTCGTGGACGACCACGAGCACGGTCAGGATGAAGAGCGTGAGCGGGATCGCCATCAGGGCGAACAGCAGCCCCTGGATCGTCATCGATAGGCCTCCGCGAAGGGACGAACCTCGGCGTCGAGACCGACGAGCTCCTCGAGCCCGGGCCCGCGCGGCTCGCCGCCACCGAAGCGCTCGACCGCAGCTTCGAGCAGTCTTGGGATTCCCTGGAAGTCGAGCGTGCCGCCGAGGAACCGAGCCACGGCGACTTCGTCGGCCGAGATCAGCGTGGCGCTGGCGCGCGGCCCGGCTTCGCCGGCCTCCCGGGCGATCCGCAGCGCCGGGAAGCGCGACTCGTCGGCGGCGGCAAACTCCAGAGTCCCGGCCGCGATCAGGTCCGCGGCCGCGGCCGGAGATGGCCGGCGGGCCGGGTACGTGAGCGCGTATTGGATCGGGAGGCGCATGTCTGGTGTCCCCAACTGGGCCTTGATCGAGCCGTCCACGAACTGCACAGCGGAATGGACGACGCTCTGAGGGTGGATCACGACCGAGATGGCCGACAGGGGCACATCGTACAGCCAGTGTGCTTCGATGATTTCCAGCCCCTTGTTGGCGAGTGTCGCGGAGTCGATGGTGATCTTCGCTCCCATTCGCCAGGTGGGGTGGCGCAGGGCGCGTTCCGGCGTGACCGTCGCAAGCTCCGCGACACCGGCGTTGCGGAAAGGCCCGCCGGAGGCGGTGAGCAGCAGGCGTGCGATGGCCGCGTGATCCTCGCCGGCCAGGCATTGCCAGATGGCCGAGTGCTCCGAGTCAATCGGCCGCAGCCACCCGAGAGGGCCGGCTAGAGCATCGCCTCCCGCAGCCGCGGCCGGCGCTGCCGGAACGTTGGAACCCGCCGGCGCCGAAGCCACCCTGGGCCGTCTTCGATCGGCCAGGGCGCGCGCCAGGGGCATCACCAGGTGCCCGCCCGCGACCAGCGTCTCCTTGTTGGCCGTGGCCACGATCTTGCCCGCCTCGAGGGCCGCGAGCACGGAACGCAGCGCCACCAGCCCGCCCGTCGCCACGAGCACGAGATCCACGTCCGGCCGCGCCACGATCGATTCCAGCGCTCCCGGCCCGGCGGACCGTGCTACTCCCGGAGGCAGATCGAGCCGCGCGGCGGCATTCGGATCCGCCAGCGCCACGACCTCCGGCAGGTAGCGGCGGGCCTGCTCCTCGAGAAGCTGTCCCTGGGAGCCGGTGGCGAGGGCCACGATCCGGAACGCGTCCGGCATCTCGCCGAGCACGTCGATCGCCTGCCGCCCGATCGACCCGCCGGAGCCGAGCAGCGCAACGCGGACGACGGGCTGGCCGCCGAGAGGGCCCGAACCGCTCATCGCGGCGCGGGCCGGGGCGTCGAGGGGCGCGCGATGCCGGCCACGCCGGCCGCAGATCGGTCGCTCCCCTCCCCGCCCGGCGCAAGGCCGGCGTCAGCGAACGAGAGCCGCGACATAGAGCGCAGCGACCGGCGCCGCGAAGATGAACGAGTCCACGCGGTCAAGTATCCCGCCGTGTCCCGGAATCAGCCCGCTGGAATCCTTCGCGCCCGCAGAGCGCTTCAGCATCGACTCCGCCAGGTCGCCGGCCTGCGCGGCGAGACCGATCAACGGCCCCATGGCCAGGCCCAGAACCGGAGGCTGTCCCAGGGCCCAGAAGCCGGCAGTGGACACGGCCGTGCATGCGACCAGCCCGCCGAACAGGCCCCAGTAGCTCTTCGAGGGCGAGATGTGGGCCAGGAACTTGCGCTTGCCGAGGGCTATTCCGACCAGGTAGGCGCCCGTGTCGTACGACCACACCAGCAGGATGACCAGAAGGATCCAGCCCCGCCCGCCGTCGAGCTGGGCGGCCGGGGCCGACGAAACGATTGCCGGCGCGGCCAGGCCGAGCCGGACCAGCGACGCCAGCAGGCCGACGTAGACCGCCCCGAACGCCGTCGCCATCCAGGCCGCGAAACCGACCCTGGTGTCCTCCTCGACGAACGCGGCGATCCCGGCGACCACGACCACGGCCGCGATGAGCAGATCGCCGTAACCGGCCAGCCACGATGGCGCGGCCACGTCCGCCGCGACCGCCAGTGCGCCGGCCACGATGACCCAGGACCGCGTGGCATAGCCGGCGCCGCGCAGCAGCCGGCCAGCCTCCCAGCCCGCCACGGCCACGACGACCGCGATCAGGGCGCCGAACCAGGGCTCGCCCAGCGCCAGCACGATCAAGAGCGGCGGCACGAAGACCAGCGCGCTCAGCGCCCTCTGCCGCATCCCGCGCCTACCGCCCGAACCGGCGCTGCCGGCTGGCGAACTCCTGGAGCGCCTCGTCCAGCTGGCCCGGCCCGAAGTCCGGCCAGAGTGTCGGCGTGAAGACGATCTCGGCGTAGGCCGATTGCCAGATCAGGAAGTTGGACAGCCGCTCGTCGCCGCCGGTGCGGATGACCATGTCCGGGTCCGGCTGCCCGGCCGTGTACATCGACGCGGCCATCACGTCCTCGTCGATCTCTTCCGGTCGCAGCCCAAGCGCGACCACCTTCCGAGCCGCGTCCACGAGCTCTGTTCGACCCGAATAGTTGAAGGCGATGTTGAGCTGGAGCCGCTGCCCGCCCGCCGTGGCATCGAGGGCCTGCTGCAGGGACGCCTGCGTCTCGGGCGGAAGCTCCTCCAGGCGGCCGAGCAGCCGCACGCGCGCCCCCTGGGCGACGAGCTCCGCGGTCTCGTTGCGGATGACCTTCTCGAGCAGCATGAAAAGGCCGCTCACCTCGTCGTCGGAGCGAGCCCAGTTCTCGCGGCTGAAGGCATACAGCGACAGGACCTCGATGCCCCGCCGCACGGAATGGCGGATGATCTCCCGGATCCCCTCGACCCCGGCCGCGTGCCCGTCCATCTCGGTCAAGCCGCGCGCCCGGGCCCAACGTCGATTGCCGTCCATGATGATCGCGACGTGGCGCGGCATCTCCTGGGGCGTGACCGAGAAGGCGGCCGCGGCGTCGGCCGCGGGGTGGGCCGGCGCGGCCGCGGCGGACGGCTCGCCTGCCGGCTCGACGGAAGCCTGGCGTTCGCGATGGACGATCGACGGAGAGTCGGTCGGCCGGTCGATCGGACGGGCCACTAGACCTCCAGGATCTCCTGTTCCTTCGTCGCGCCGACTCGATCCACGTCGGCGATGTGCTTGTCCGTCACGCGCTGCAGGTTCTCGTGCTCGCGCCGGCCCTCGTCGGCCCCGATCGTACCGTCGTGCTCTTCCTTCTTGAGCTGATCGCCGGCGTCCCGCCGCAGGTTGCGGATCTCGACGCGAGCCTCCTCCATGCGCTTGTGGACCTGCTTGACCAGGTCCCGCCGGCGCTCCTCGGTGAGGGGCGGGATGTTGAGCCGGATCACCACGCCGTCGCTGTTCGGAACGAGACCGATGTCGCTCTTCTGGATCGCTTTTTCGATGGACGGCAGGGCGTTGCGATCCCAGGGCTGGATCACGATCTGATGTGACTCGGGCACGTTGATGCCGGCGATCTGATTCAGCGGCGTGGGGTTGCCGTAGTAGTCCACGACCAGCCGCTCGACGATGGACGTTGAGGCGCGGCCCGTTCGAACACCCTGCAGGTCGCGCTCCAGGACCTCCACTGCGCGCACCATCTTGTGTTCCGTGGCGGTCAACGTGTCGCTGCTCATGAGGGGCTGCCTCCGTTGATCAGGGTGCCGACGGTTTCGCCCACGGCCACCCGCGTGATGTTCTGGGGCTTGTTGAGGTCGAACACGACGATCGGAGTGTCATTTTCCATGCACAGCGAGACGGCCGTTGCATCGAGAACGCGCAGCCGCTGTGCCAGCACCTGTGAGTAAGTGAGCCGCTCGTAACGCACGGCGTTCGGGTTGGTCAGCGGGTCCGAGTCGTAGACGCCGTCGACCTTCGTGGCCTTCAGGATTATCTCGGCCCCGATCTCGACGGCCCGCAGGGCCGCGGCCGTGTCGGTGGTGAAGTACGGGTTGCCGGTGCCGGCGGCCAGGATGATGACCCGGCCCTTCTCCAGGTGGCGAACCGCGCGCCGCCGAATGTACGGCTCCGCGACCTCGTTCATGCCGATGGCGCTCATGACCCGCGTCTGCACGCCGGCCTTCTCGAGCGCGTCCTGGAGCGCCAGGGCGTTCATGACCGTGGCCAGCATGCCGATGTAGTCGCCGGTGGCGCGGTCCATCCCCTTGGCCGCGGCGGCGAGGCCGCGGAAGATGTTGCCGCCGCCGACGACTATCCCGATCTGGACACCGAGCCCGTGGACCTCGGCGACCTGAGCCGCGATGAAGGCGCAGAAGTTCGGATCGACGCCGTACTGGCGAGTCCCCAGGAGGGCCTCTCCGGACAGCTTCAGCAGGATCCGACGGTAGCGCGGCCGCGAGATGCTGCCGGCGACGTCGTCGACGGCAGCCCCTGCGGACGTGGCTTTGGCCGCTGCGGCCTCGCTCACATCTCCTCCCCCAGCTCGAACCTGACGAAGCGCCGAACCTTGATGTTCTCGCCCGTCTTGTGGATGGCATCGACGATCAATTCGCCGACGGTGCGGTCCTGGTCGCGGAACGGCTGCTCGAGGAGGACGACCTCGGAGAACCACTTCTTGAGCTGGCCTTCGACGTTCTGGGCGCGCACGGCCTCGGGCTTTGCCTGGACCGTGTCGCCGGCCATG
>CAZGUS010000106.1:0-8912 GCA_964529245.1 uncultured Anaerolineaceae bacterium | reverse complement strand
GCGTCGGCGTGACGGTCAACGTGGACGCGGTCCGGGCCGAGTTCCAGGGGCTGCTTCGCCAGACGGAGGCCGCGAACGAGAGGGCGGCCACGGCCCTGGACACGATGCTGCGCCAGAACTTCGCCGACGGCGAGGGTCGGCTGCCGCGGACGCTGGAGCGGTTCCTCGGCGACAAGGGCCAGCTGCGCAACTTCGTCGATGAGCTGTTCGACGAGGCCAAGCGGGACAGCGCTATCGGCCGCATGAAGGTGCTGCTCGGTTCGTACTTCGACGGCGACGCCTCACGGCTCGCGCAGCTGCTGGATCCGACGCGGCTCGGGTCGCCCCTGCACCAGTTCCGCGTCGAGATGGCGGAGGGGTTCGCCAGGCTCAACGAACGGCTCGCCGCCATCGAGGCCGCCGGCGCTGCACGGGCCTCCGAGCGGTCGAAGTCCGCGGCCAAAGGGGCGGACTTCGAGGACGTGATCGAGGCCATCCTCGGCGACATCGCACGGGGTTCGGGCGACATTCTGGAACGGACCGGGACCGAGGCCGGCTCGGCGATCGGTTCCAAGAAGGGCGACTTCGTCCTCACGCTCAACGCCGAGGCCACCTCGGGCTGCGAGCTGCGGGTAGTGGTCGAGTGCAAGGACCGTTACGTATCCGGGCGGAACATGCGCGACGAGCTGCGGGACGCGAAATCGAACCGAGATGCGGCCGTGGCGCTCGTGGTGTTCAGCCCCACGCACGCGCCCACGGGGATCGCTCCCTTCGACACTCGGGCCGGCGACGTGTACTGCGTCGTAGACCCTGCCGCGCCGGACGCGGCAACGCTGGAGGCGGCCGTGCGGCTGGCGCGGCTGATGGCGCTTCAGACGCTGCGCGAACGCGACGTCGAGGTGGATGCGGCCGCGATCGCCAAGGCGCTCAACGGCGTCCGCGAGCAGCTGGAGACGCTGCGCTCGCTCAAGCTGACGCTGACTTCGATCGGCACGAGCGCGAGGGACGTGTACGCGGGTCTGGACAAGCTTCGCGACGGCATCCTGGCGCGCCTCATGGAGGCCGAGGCCGAGTTGAGGGCGCGCTAGAGCCCGTTTCGGGCGGCGTGGTGAGACTGTTCGGCCCTTTTCGTCGAAATGGCGAGGCCGCGCGCTACCGTTGAGGCTCGCGAGCCCGGCGACAAAGGGGTCGCGCGTGCGAGGTGCAGTCCAATGCCGCGGTCGATGTGGAAAGGCGCCATCCAGTTCGGGCTGGTCACGATTCCCGTGAAGATGTACCTGGCCACCGAGTCCAAGGGCGTCAGCTTCAACATGCTCCACGCCGCGTGCCGGGGCCGCATCCAGATGAAGACCTACTGCCCCACCGACGACGAGGTCATCGAGCGCAGCGACACCGTGCGCGGATACGAGGTCTCGCCGGACCAGTACGTCGTCATCACCGACGAGGATCTGGCCTCGGTCCCGCTCAAGACGGTCCGCTCCATCGAGATCGAGCAGTTCGTGGCGGCCGAATCGAGCGGGGAGGCGACCCGGTTCGTCAAGCAGGCCTACTACCTTGAGCCGGAGCCCGTGGCCAAGAAGGCGTTCTTCCTGCTGCGGCAGGTCCTCGCGAAACAGAGCCTTCGGGCCGTCTGCAAGATCGTCCTGCGCGATCGCGAGCAACTCGCCGCCCTGGACCCCTTCGCCAACACAATCCTGCTCTCGACGCTGTACTGGCCGGACGAAGTCCGATCGGTCGCGGACCTGGCAATCCCCGAGGACGATGCCGAGGTCAGACCGGCCGAGGTGGCAATGGCCGAGCAGCTGGTCGGGATGATGACCGGCGAGTTCGACCCGAAGGCCTACAAGGACGAATACCGTGAAGCGCTGATCGCGATGATCGACGCCAAGGCCGCCGGCGAGGAGATCGCCGAACCGGCGGCACCGGTGGCTAAGCTCACGGACCTCGTCGCCGCGCTGGAGGCCAGCGTGGCTGCGGCAAAGGCCGCCCGCGAGACCGGGCCCGAGGAGATCGGTGCCAAGGCAGAGACCGTCGCCGCCCCAAAGAGGACGCGCAAGCTCGCGCCGGTCGGTGTCCCGGTGATGGCCCAAGGGTCGGAAATGGAGCCGGACATGGAGCCGGTTCCGGTTCGCCGCCGCAAGTCCGCCTGAGCGCGGCGCACCGGCGCGACCGGCGCCGCGCACCCGGCCCACCTGATACTCCCGTCGCGGTCGGCCGAGCCCGCCGCGACGCCCACGGACCCGCTCGGCCCGCTAATCTCTGCGCATGAGCGGACACCCCTGGCCCCTGTTCGACCTCCGGCTCCGAACGCCGCGCCTGGAGCTGCGGCTGCCCACGGACGATGACCTGCTCGAGCTGGTGCGCGTCGCCCGTGAAGGCGTCGTCGAGGAAGGCCGGACTTTCTTCACGGTGCCCTGGCACGAGCTCCCCTCCCCTGCCTTCGAGCGTCAGTTCCTGCAGCACTGGTGGGCGTCGCGCGGAACGTGGAGTCCGACCCGCTGGACCCTCGGCCTGGTGGTCGTCGCCGGCGGCCGGCCGATCGGGATCCAGGAGGTCATGGCTCGCGACTTCGCCGTGCGCAAGTCGGTGGTGACGGCCAGCTGGCTGGGCCGGGCGTTCCAGGGCCGCGGCTACGGGACGGAGATGAGGGCCGCCATTCTTGCCCTCGCCCTCGAAGGGTTGGGCGCGGAGCGGGCCGAATCGGGCTACTTCGAGGGCAACACCCAGTCGGCCGGGGTTTCGGCGAAGCTTGGATACGTTGACAACGGCGTGGAGATCCACGCGGTCGGCCGCGAGCGAGTGGTCGAGCACCGCCTCCGAATCGGCCGCGAAACCTGGAAGCGCGACCTCGTGCCCGTCACGATCGAAGGCCTGGAACCGTGCCTGAAGCTGTTCGGCGTCGGCGAACTCGACGCGACGGAGTGGGCGACGTTCTAGCCGGAACTCCGAGGTCAGCTCGCGGCGCCGTCCGGCGCCGCCGGGGCTACCGATCGTCGGCGCGTCGTCCGACCAGCCACCACGAGAACGGGAACAGGCCGGCGGCGATGACGAGCTTGATGGCGTCTCCGAGGACGAACGGCATCAGTCCCTTCTGGATGGCCATGTCGGGCGAGAAGTTGGCCGCCAGGGCCAGCCACGGCACGCCGACCAGGTAGATCACGATCTCGCCGACCACCATCGCGCCGACGGCGCCGGGGATGTGGCGATCCCAGCCGAGTTCGGCCAGCCTGCCGACGAGTGCGGCGGCGACCAGGAAGCCGATCAGATAGCCGCCCGGAGCGCCCAGCACCAGACCGCCGTGGCCCAATGTGGCGATGGTGGCGATGCCGTGGGCGTGGCCCGCATAGATCGGCAGCCACAGTCCGAGCATCAGGTACAGCGCCACCGAGAGAACGCCGCGCCGCAGGCCGAGCGCGCCGCCTACAAGCAGGACGGCGAGCGTCTGGCCGGTGATCGGCACCGGGTTGTTGGGCAGCCAGATCGTGACGTTGGCGGTCAGGGCGATGAACGCGGCCCCGACGCACACCAGCGCGATGTGGCGGAGCCGAGCGCTCATCCGCTCGCCGACGCGGATCGGGACCAGGAAGTCGCCGATCGTGATGCCGCGCTCGGCGGCGGGGAGCCGATTCAGCGAAGGGGTCGCGAGCATTCTTGGGTCTTCCCTGCAGTGCCGACGCGGCCGATGCCCGGACTCATCGGGGCGGTCCGAGGGCCCGAGTGTAGCAGGCCCGGCCGGCCCGCGGCGCCAACACTCCGGTCGCACAGCCAGGCGAAACTCTACTCGTGCTGGAGGGCGCGCACGATCGATTGGCGGCTCGCCACTCCGGCCGGGTAGATCGAGGCGGTCACGCTGACGAGGACTCCGAACAGGATGGCCAGCGCTATCGAAGCCCACGGCGGGTCGAAGGCCAGGCCGAACCCTCCGCTCGACCAGGCCACCAGCAGCCCGCCGACCAACAGGCCGACGGCCGCGCCGATCAGCGATCCGGCAACCCCCATGATCCCGGCTTCGATCACGACCATGCCCCACACCTGGCGGCTTGACATGCCGGTTGCCCGCAGCACGCCGATCTCGCGGACGCGCTCGAGAACGCTCATCGAGAGCGTGTTCACCATGCCGAGTCCGGCGACGAGGACGGCGATCAGGGCCAGCGCGTCGAGCAGGCGGAAGAGCCGGTCGAGAGCGTCGCCGACGGTGCCCTGAACGCTCCCCAGGCCCGCCGATTGAAGGGCGTACTGGGACGCGGCCGCGTCGACGGAGGGGCGGGCGGCCGCTTCCTGGCCGGTGTCGTAGCGAACGGCGAACAGATCGGCGCCGGTCGCGCCGAACGGCCCGAGAGCGTCGGACCAGCCAACAAGGAGCGCTTCCTGGGAATCGCCGGGGATCGAGTGGGCCACGATCCCGACCACGACGAGCCGAGTCGGCGTTTCGCCGGTCCCGAACGTTAGCGTATCGCCCATCCGGATGTCCGATTCGCTGGCAAGCGACTGCGGCACGATGACCGCGCCGCCCGCGTCGATCGCCGCGAACGCCGTAGCGGGATCTCCTTCGCCGGGCTCGAAGACGAGGCGCCCGTCCGCCTCGAAATCCGCGCCGGAGATCGCCGCCGCCTGCTGGCGCACGCCGTCGAACGGCACGCCGAAGAGCCCGATGGGCGAGACGGATTTCACGCCCGGCAAGGCGGCGATGTCGGCGATCGAGGCATCGGTCGGCGAGATCGGGTGGATCGAGGTCAGGAGCTCGCTGCCGGGGATCGTCTCGACCAGCCAGCGGTCGCCGATCTGGCGGATGTTCTGGGCAGCCGTTCCGAGAGCGACGACCATCGCCAATCCCATGACCAGCGCCCCGGCGGTGAGCGTGGTGCGGCTGATGTCACGGGCCAGCGAGCTGCGCGCCAGCCGCTCTTCGTTGTGGAAGATCCTGAACGGAAGACCCGCCAGCCGAAGCAGAGGGCCGAGCACCAGCGGCACGACGAGCACGGCGGCGAGCAAGAGGCCGTACACCACCAGCGGGCCCAACGAGCCGAAGTCGAACGTCGGGCCGCCCGTCGACCCGGTCGATCCGGACGAACCGTCGGGCCAGATCGCCAGGGCGGCGACCGCCAGCACGGCGAAGACGAGCACGAGCCAGCGCAGCCTGGCGCCTCCGGCCACAGCGCCGCGCGGCCCGCGCCGCAGCGCCTCGACGGGCGGGATTCGGCCGGCTCGCCAGGCCGGCTCGAGCGAGGCCGCGAGGGTGATCAGCACGCCGATGACCAGGGCCAGCACGATCGACCACAGCGAAATCTCGGGGCCGTTGAGGATGATGGGGCCCGTGTCGCTGACCCAGGACATCGTGACGGAGGCCAGGCCGACGCCGGCTATCACGCCGACCACGGACCCGATCGCCCCGAGCGCGAAAGCCTGCAGCAAGACCAGGCCCATGACCTGCGAGCGGGTGGTCCCGGCGGCGCGGAGCAGCCCCACATCGCGCGATCGCTCCGTGACCGTCATCGAAAGCGTGTTGAAGATCAGGAACGCGCCGGCGAACAGGACGACCGCCGCCACGAGAAGCAGCGTCCCCCGGAAGTCGGCCGTCTCGGCGCGGAGCGAGTCGGCCGTGTCCGAGGTCCTGGCCAGCAGGTACGGCTGAGTGGTGATCGATTGTTCGAGATTGCCGATCAGCGCGTCGGCAGTGACTCCGGGCCGAGTGCTCAGATCGACGCGCGTGACGCTGGTCATGCCGAAGAGGGCCTGCGCCGAGGCGAGCGGCACGATTACGAGCCGGCCCGCCGCCTCGGGCACCGAGCCGTCTCCCGAGATGATGCCGACGATCGAGAATGCGGTGGGCCCGGCGCTGCCGCCGTTGAGCGTGATCGAGTCGCCGATCCGAAGACGTTCCTGGCCGGCGAGCGTCTGGGTGATGACTGCGCTGGTCGTGTCCGTGGCGGACAGGAGCCGCCCGCCGGAGAGCGGCAGATCGTGCAGCTTCGGCTCCGCCAGGGCGTCTATGCCCAACACCGTGACGGGCGCCGGCAGACCGGTGGCAGGCGACTGGTTCGGGCTCGCGGCGAGGTACGTCTCGCGCTGGAGGGCCGGCGCAACGACGTCGACGCCGACCGTCGCGGCGATCGCGGCGACGGATTGGGCGTCGAGACCGCTCTCTTCGAGGGCCTCGACGCGCACCGAGGCGCGACCCATCTCGTCGGCGGCGGCACGGGCGACGGCTGAGTCCATGGTCGCCCCGGCGGACAGCGACGCAAACAGCGCCGCCACGCCCAGCGCGACGCCGGCGATCGTGAGCACGCTCCGCAGGAGCCGCGCCCGCAGGGTCCGCCACGCCAGCGACGAGAGGTGCCGCACGGGCTAGAGGCCCAGTTGGGCGAGACGCTCGATCAGAGGCCGCGCGTCGTTGTCCTTGCGGCGGCCGAGCTGGATCTCGTCGCGGATCTTGCCGTCGCCCAGGACGAGGACGCGGTCGGCATGCGCCGCCGCCCGGGCGTCGTGGGTGACGAGGACGATGGTCTGGCCGCGCTCGTCGCACGACCGCCACAGTTCGTCGAGGATCTCGCCGCCGGTCGCGTAGTCGAGGTTGCCGGTCGGCTCGTCGGCGAGCAGGAGCGCAGGGCTGCCGACGAGGGCTCGCGCCAGGGCGACTCGCTGCTGCTCGCCGGCGGACAGCTGGTCGGGGCGGTTGCGTTCCCAGCCGACGAGATTGACCGTTTCGATCACGTCCTCGATGCGGGCCGCCGCCTCACCCTTACGCGGGTCCACGCCCGCGATCGTGAACGGCAGAGCCACGTTCTCGTACACGTCGAGCAACGGAATCAGGTTGAAGAACTGGAACACGAAGCCCGTCTTCTCGCGCCGCAGGCAGGTGGCTTCCTTGTCGCTCAGCTGGCTGACGATCTCGCCGTCGAGGATGACCTCGCCGCTGGTAGGGCGGTCGAGACCACCCAGGAGTTGCAGCAGCGTGCTCTTGCCGGAGCCCGACGGCCCCATGACCGCCACGAACTCTCCGCGCTCGACCCGGAGCGAGATGCCGCGCAGGACCTGGACGTCGCGGCTGCCGATGCGGAAACTCTTGGTCAGGTCGCGCGCCTCGAGGATGACGCCGGCGCCTGCGGACCGGACCGAGCCGGACCCCGACGGCCTGGCGCCTGACTGGGGTGGCACGGGCGGCATAGTCGTCATCACAGCAGTGTATTCGGTCGCGCCGGCGGTAAGCCGTAGCTCATCGGCGGCGATGGCGAGCCGCCGGCGCGCGGGCTCCCGGCCGGGCCTCGCGACCGGGCGGCTCTCGGACGTCTCAGCCGAGCAGGCCGCCGAACAGCAGCTTGAACAGCGAGTCGAGCGGGCCCTGCGTCGGGGCCTTGTCTCGAACCCGCAGGCTCGTGGAATCGGTGGGGTTGATCAGGTCGGGAGTTCCGGTGTCGCCGCTCGACGGACCGACGACGGCCGTGTTTGCGCTCGGCTCGGGCGTGACGGCGGCTTCGGTGGCCGTCGGCTCGGAAGTGGGCTGCGAGGTCGGGGCGGCCGTCGGAGTCGGCTTCGGAGTGGCCTTCGGGGCCGTCTTCGCGACCGGCTTCGACTTAGACGCGCACGGCACCGAGAACAGGACGACGAAGAGCTTCCGCCCGTCCGCGGCCTCGTATGCGCCGACGCCCATGCGCCCCCACTTGCCCAGGATGTTCGCCCGGTGGCTGGCCGAACCCATGAAGGCGGCCTCGATCCGTGTGGTGGCGTCGCTGCCGTACGTGCTCAGGCCGATGTTCTCGCCCGCCACCTTGAAGCAGTAGTGGTCCTTCACCATGTCGTCGAAGACCTTGGTGTTGCCGGGCGGGATCGTGTGCGAGAAGTAGTCTCGGTCGCCCATGTCCTTGGCCCGCCACTCGGCTTCCTTGTGGAGGTAGGAGTCGTTGGTCAGGGCAGTCAGGCCGGCGGACGCGCGGTCCTGGTTGGTGAGCGTGAAGAGGAGCGACTCGTCGGCGGGGCTGAAGGCCGA
Organism: uncultured Anaerolineaceae bacterium; assembly: GCA_964529245.1. Classification (GTDB taxonomy): domain Bacteria; phylum Chloroflexota; class Limnocylindria; order Limnocylindrales; family CSP1-4; genus Fen-1039. Next base: position 949 of record CAZGUS010000106.1, on the reverse strand, counting down.
AGCGCTCCAGGCGACGGTCGGGGCGACGGTGGTCGCCGAAGTCAGCAGGGCAAGCAGAAGTGCCAGGCCGCCAACGCGGATCTGGCGCTTCGAGGCGAAGGCAGCAAGTGATCGGATGCGGCCGAAGACTGGCATGGTGTTTCCCAGCTGGCTTTGTAGTTGCCTCAACCGTAGGGCCGCCCCGCCTCGCGGTCCCCGTCCCTCTCGTCCCGCCGATCGCCGTCGCGTGGTACCACGCCGGTCTGCGCTTGATTAGGGGGGCCACGCGCGAGTGTCGCCGCCCCGCACCATGCATCGTTGACGTGGGGCAACGAACGCCATCGCGCCCCGCCGGCGCCGCACCGGCTATACTCCCGCTCGCCCCACCCGCGGTGGCTCGGGCCACCCGGCCGCTGCGAGCGCCGGGGCAACGCGAACGGTGGCCTTAGCTCAACCGGCAGAGCAGCGGACTGTGGATCCGCAGGTTACGGGTTCGACCCCCGTAGGCCACCCCAATTCCCCTTGTGAAAGACCGGCCCGAGCAGTCATGAGCAGTCATGCTCGGTCACTGAATCGCTCCACCGAATCGCTCCACTTCCTGGAGCGCTCGCAGCAAACGATCCCGGCCGCGTTTCGCAGGATGCCTTGGATTGGTCGGGGCGAGAGGTTTCAAGACATCGATTTCGTTCTCATGCGTCGGTGGACGAGCGCAGCCTGAGGGAGATGCGACACCGCGCTCGGAGGGAGTGGGGGGAGCGCATCGCATGAGCGCCACGACCCTTCTCACGGTCTAACAGGTCGCGATCGACCAGCTTCGTCCGGACCCAACCAACCCCCGACGGATCAGCGACGAGGAGTTGGACTCCCTGGAGCGGAGCATCTGCCAGTTCGGGTTCGTCCAGCCCGTCCTGGCGCGGAAGGAAGACAACACCGTCATCGGAGGCCACCAGCGATTCCTTGCCGCCAGGCG
>CAZGUS010000105.1:0-8917 GCA_964529245.1 uncultured Anaerolineaceae bacterium | reverse complement strand
CACCCGCGATCTCAACACCGTCCTGGCCATGATCAACTTCGGTGCGCTGTTCGCCTTCACGCTCGTGAATGTGTCGGTCATCAGCCATTTCGTCATCCGCGGCGGGCGCCGCTCGCCCAAAGACCTGCTCCGCTACCTGGTCGCGCCCGGTATCGGCGCTTTCGTGATCCTGTGGCTGTGGACCCAGCTGGCGAGCATCGGCTGGCTCTTCAACCGCGTCTGGCCGGGCGATCTGGCCTTGCTGGTCCCGTTCCTGTGGCTGGCCCTCGGCGTCGTCTACGTCGTGTGGGTGTCGCGCGGGTTCCGACGGGATCTCCCCGAGCTCAAGGAGACTCACCTCTAAATGTCCGGCACCGAAGAGAGCGGGCGGGCCCCAGGGTCCGTCCGCAAGCCGGTCGCGCCGTATATGGCCGTCGGCCTTTCGACGATCGTCTACGGCGTGGCCGAGCGAAAGCACATCAAGGTCAATCTCGACATCATCGAGGACAACATCCACGCCGCCATGTCGATGGTCAACATCAACATGCCGGTCAAGCTGATTGCCCTCGCCGAAGGCGCCCTCACCGGTTTCACGGACGAGGCCTTCGATCTGCCGCACACGCTCGCCGCCCGCGAGCTGTTCATCGACATCCCCGGCCCCGAGACGGACCGTCTGGCCGGCCTGGCCAAGATGTACGACACCTACATCATCGTCCAGTGCAAGGCGCGCTGGCCCGAAGTGATGGACAACCGCTTCTTCAACACGCTGTTCGTCATCTCGCCGGCCGGAGAAGTGGTTCATCGCGCCGCCAAGAACCACATCTGGTGCCGCGAGCGCTCCTGCGTCCCGCACGACATCTACGACCGCTGGGTCGAGCTGTTCGGCGACGGCATCGAAGCCTTCTACCCGGTGCTCCGCACCGACGACATCGGCAACGTCGGCACGATCTGCTGCTCCGACGGCGAGTACCCCGAAGCCGTGCGCGCCCTGGCGTTCAACGGCGCCGAGGTCGTCTACCGGCCGAGCGAAGCCATGCCGATGACCGGCAACTCGTACCCGGGCGGCGGCGGCTGGATGGTCCAGAACCGCGGCCATGCCCAGTTCAACAGTCTGTACATGATCTGCCCGAACGTCGGCCCGGTGTATCTACATCCCAAGATGCGCCATCCGGTCGACATCGCGGGCGGCAACTCACACATCGTCGACTACTACGGCAACATCATGTCCTACTCGGCCTCGGGGGCCAACACGATGGTCGCGTCGGTCCTGGACATCGAGGCGCTGCGTCAGTTCCGGGCGATGAACCTGAACAGCAACTGGATGAAGGACCTGCGCACCGAAGTGTTCCGGCGCATGTACGAGCAGCCGATCCATCCGAAGAACCTGTGGATGGAAAACGACCCGCTCACGCACGGGGCCGTCGACGAGGTCTACCGCGACAACATCCGGCGCCTCGTCAAGCGCGGCTCCTTCACGCCTCCCGCGATCGACTTCCCCGGAGCCTATTACCAGGGCGAAGCCACGAGCGAAGAGGCCTGGGCCGAGATCAAGCACTTCTGGGACGGCTGGGGCGAAGAGGAGGGATAACTCTCGGGGGAGTGGCGCGGGGGAGTGGCGCGGGGGAGTGGCGGGGCCGCGGGTTGCGGGGCCGCGGCCTCGGCCGCGTGGCCGCGTGCCGCTCCGCGCCGCTCCGCGCCGCACCGCCCCTCGCCCTGGCCCGGCGCCGCGCCGTGCCCAATCGCGCTACCCGCCGGGCGCGTAGATCGTCAGGCAGGCCGCGATGACGCAGCGTTGCTCCGTCCGGCGGTAGCCGGGCGGGAGCGACGGGGGAGTGGCGCCCGGGTCGGCCACGTAGAAGACCGTGCCGCCGGCCGCGGCCACGTCGGCGGGAACGGAGTGGACGACGGCGTCGGGCGGATAGGCCGCGGTGCCGAAGTACCACGGCGGATCGACGGCGTCGAGGACGTGCAGTCGGGCGAGAACCGCGGGGCCGCCCTCGTCGAGCAGCGGCAGGTAGTGGTCGGGGTCGGCGGCGACGAGGTCGTGCGGACCGGCCCGCGACTCGATCTCCGGCAGGAGCGACGCGGTTTCGGGGCCGGTGATGACGGTCCCAAGCGCGAGCGAAGGCACCGCGACGGCGACCAGCAGCGCGACGGCGAGCCGGCGAGGAGTGGCGGCCAGCCCCACGCCGGCGAGCGCGAAGAGCGGCAGCCACATGACCCCGGCATAGCGCGCGTCGAGGATCGGCCGCCACAGGCTCACGACCGCCAGGGCAACGACCCCGCCGCAGGCCAGAAGCAGGAATAGGGCGGCCCGCCGGGCCGCGGGCTTCGGGAAGTCCGAGCCCGGCGCCGCGGAACGAGCAATGCGCGGCACCACGGGACTCGCCACGGCCCCGGCCAGCGACACCAACGCGGCCGACCCGGCGGCGACGGCGAGCACCTGGAGGGCGACGAGGATCTCGCGGCCGGGCACGCCGGGACCGACCACCGGGCCGGCGAAGAGCTGGCCGAGCGTGCCGGCGATCGATTCGGGGCTGAGCGGTGGGATCCAGAACGAGCCGCCGGCGTGGTCGAACTGGGCCCGGGCGAAGACGAGCCAGGGCCCGATGGCGGCGAACGCGATCGCGGTCGCGAGACCGGCGGCGGCCGTGGTCCGGCGGCCGGGCCGGAGCGCAAGCAGCGCCACGAACACCCCGGCCAGCGCCACCGCGGCGAAGTAGTCGGTCCAGACGGCTGCCGCCGCGACCAGGCAGTAGCCGACCCAGGCGCGCAGGCTCGGCCGTTCGATCGCCCGCCAGACGAGCAGCGTCGAGGCCACGACCAGGGCTCCCGCCAGCGAGTACATCCGCCCGTTCTCGGACGCAACCAGCGTCGCCGGCAGGACCGCCGCGAAAGCGGCCGCCCACAGCCCGGCCGCGTTGCCGCCGACCCGACGGGCCAGGGCGGCGAGCAGCGGGACCAGCGCGATCCCCGCCACGGCGGGAACGAGCCGCAGCCCGGCCGGGCCCCCGGCCACCTGCGCGACGAGCCACTCGAGCACGTAGAAGAGCGGCGGCGCGCTGTCGCGGCTGACGACGCCGAGCATGTCGCCCAGCGGCCGCGCCACCGCCGCCGCGGTGAAGTCCTCGTCGACTCCGAGCGGCTGGCGGGCCAGCAGCGCCAGTCGGAGCACGGCCGCCGCGGCCGCGATCAGGGCCAGGCGCGACCGATACGACAGCATGCCGCCGAACAGGCCGATCGGCCCGACGGGCGCCGGTCTCCCTTCTCGCGTGTCCGCCAACTCGACCTCAGCTCTGCGGAGGGCGACGGGGATCGCCTTCTCACGCCGCACGATACCGCGGCAGGCCGGCGCGCGACTCGCACTACGCCCGAATCAACTGTCACGAATCTGTCGGGTCGGTATCAGTTATCCCCGGCCTAGACTGAGCGAGCAGCGCCGGCCACGCGACCGGGCGCCATGCATTTGGGGGTGGTGTTCGTGCGCGATGGCCCGGTCATCCATGAACCGGCGGTCACATCCGTCGGCCAGGTTCCCATGGATCGACTGCGCTCGATCTTCGACGGCATGTTCGACGGCATCTGGCTCGTCGGCCCGGACGGTCGAACGACTTATGTGAACGGCGCCATGGCCGGGCTGCTCGGATCGACGCCCGAGGCGATGCACGGTCGTCCGCTGACGGACTTCCTCGACAAATCGCTGTGGCCGGTGGCGGCGGCTTTCCTGGCGCGCCAGCGGGTCCAGGCCGGAGAACGGATGGAGCTGACGCTCCTCCGCGGGGACAGAACCGACCTGTTCGGCATCGTGGCCGGCAGCCCGATCTTCACGACCGAGGGCGTCTTCATCGGGACGATGCTCAACGTCAGCGACGTGACCGGCAAGCACGCCATGGATGAGCAGATGGTGCAGAACCAGCGCATGGAGGCCATCGGCCACTTCGCCGGCGGGATTGCCCACGACTTCAACAACTTGCTGACGGCGATCCGAGGATTTGCCGAGCTGGCACGCATGAACGTGCGGCCCGACGACCCGGTCCGGGACGATCTCGACCAGGTGATTGCCGGCGCGCAGCGAGCCGCGGCCATAACTCGCAAGCTGCTCGCGTTCACGCGCCGCCAGGTACTCGTTCCGGCAGACGTGGACCCGGCCCAGGTCATCACCGACCTGCTGCCGATCCTGGAGGTCCTGCTCGGGCGCGACGTCGAGATCGAGCTCAAGTTCGATGCCGACCACGGCTGGGTCAGGGTGGATCCGACTCAGCTGGAGCAGGTCATCGTCAACCTCTCGGTCAACGCCCGCGACTCGATGCCGCGCGGCGGGGAGCTGGTGATCGCCGTCCACGACCTCCCGCCGACCGACGCGGATCGGCCCGACCCAGATCTCACGGCCGGCCCATTCGTCCGCATCGGCGTCACCGACACGGGCACCGGGATGGACGAGGCGACGAAGTCGCGCATCTTCGATCCGTTCTTCACGACCAAGGCCCTCGGACAGGGCACGGGGCTAGGACTGTCCACGGTATTCAAGATCGTGGCCCAGTCGGGCGGGCAGATCATGGTCGAAACGACGCCGGGCCAGGGATCGACGTTCAACATCGATCTGCCGCGCGTGGATCGGGTCGAGGTGGCGCGGCCCGGCCTGTCCGAGGCTCCCCTCCAAACGACGGGCGTGGTTCTCCTGGTGGAGGACGAGCCGTCGGTCCGGGAGTTCGCCCGCCGGGGCCTCGAGCTTGCCGGGTACACGGTCATCGCCGCACCCGGTGGAGAAGAGGCTCTGGAGGCCAGCGAGCGCCACCAGGAGCGGATCGACGTGCTGGTCACCGATATCTCGATGCCGGGCATTTCCGGCACCGTTCTGGCGGCCCGGATCAAGGAGACCCGTCCGGGCATCGGTGTCGTGTTCGTCAGCGGCTCCGGGAACAGCGCCGTCGTGCCGGGCGCCGGCCGCGTGGGCGTGTCGGGCGAATTCCTGCCCAAGCCGTTCGGCATGGAGGCCCTCGGCCGGGCGGTGGCGCGGGCCGCGAACGCCGGCCGGAAGGCGGCGAAAGAGGCCTAGCCCCGATCATCGTCAGGGCGTTGCGGCCCACACGACGGGCTTGCCGCCGGGGTCCCAGGCGATGGGCTCGGCGCGGGCCGCGGCCGCCGGCCCGAGGGTCGTTGCCAGATCCTTGACGCTGAGCGCGAGGTAGATCGGGTGCGCCGCGGGATCGACCACGCTCGACCCGGGCGGGTAGATCGCGACGGCCTGGGAGGCGTCCAGGAATTCGACGTCCATTGCCGAATAGTCGTCCAGGATCACCGCGGCACCGGGATGTTCGGCGGCGTATGAGGCCAGCGAGACGATCGGATAGCTGAAGGCGGAATAGCGGTCGGCTACCGGCCTGGTGAAGTACGCCCACCCGCTCCAGACGGCAACCGCGGTCAGGGTCACCGCTACGGCGGCGATCGCCAGCCGGCCCGTCGCGCGTCCCCGTCTTCGCCCCACCTGGTCCACGATCTCGGCGGCCCCGAGCCCGATGGCGACACCCAGCGGCGCCGCCAGACCGAGCGCCCGCAGGAAATGGGGAGAGCCGCCCTCGGTCGCCACCAGCGGCGCGAGCAGGAAGACGGGAAGTGCCAGCAGGATCAGGGCGTGGCTCGCGTCGCGGCGCATCCGCCACAGCCGCACCAGACCGGCGGCCGCCACCACGGTGAGTGGCAGCGGCAACAGGGGCAAGCCCGCCACATCGTGGCGGGCATTGGGATCGCCCGTCAGCCCGAACATCGCCACCGTCCGCAGCACGTGCACGATCGGGTTCGAATCCGCTTCCACGCCCGGGTTCAGGGCGCTGGTCGCCGCCGCCCGCCCGAAGTAGTTGGTGGGGTCCGTCACCGCGACCGCCAGCATCGGCGCCGCCACGACCAGGAATGCCGCCGCGAACGGGACGGCGCCGGCGCGCAGGCGCTCGTACGTGGGGCGGTCGGCGCGGCGCAGCCACAGCAGCCACACGACCACGAGCACCGGCAGCAGCTTGAGCGGCTGGTACGTGTACATGGCCGCGACCGAGGTCGCCGCCCCGGCCAGGATCGCCGTCCCGCGGCCCGGCCGCGTGGCCCAGTGCAGGAGCGCGATCAGCGCCAGCGCCCCGAAGAGCGGCACGATCGTGTTGCGCATGCCGTCGCGGCTCACGGCCACGAGCCACAGCGAGCCCGCCGCCCAGGCCGCCGCCGCGACTCCCGTCCAGACCCCGAACCGTCGCGCCAGGTGGCCTATTGCCAGCACGCCCGCGACTCCGAAGGCGGCCGCGGTCGCCCGCAGCGCCACGGCGGTCGCGGCCGCGAAGTGGAAGACGCCGGCCACGACGTAGGCGAAGAGCGCCTCGCGGCCGCCGTCGCTCGTGAACCAGACCCCGAAGTCGGCGTGGAAGCCGGGCTGGTGGAGCAGCCGCCAGGCGTCGAGGCCCTCGGCAGCTTCGTCGCCGTACAGCCCGCCGGGGTTGTTGGCGAGGTCGTAGAAGCGCAGGACGATGGCGGCGACGGCGATCGCGGCAAGCGCGAACCCGGCCGCAACGGTGGTGGGAGTGAGCGCCGCCCGAACCCCGGCCTTGATCCTTGCCGCGAACGCCGGGGCGGGCATCAGCTCCGGGCCGCTTGCGCCATTCGGACCATCTTGCGCTCCACCTGCTTGGTCTCCCCGTTCTCATGGCCGTTGAACGGGTAGACCACGATGTCCTTCGGACCGGCGTAGTGGTTGTACGCGGCGAACACCGTGGAGGGCGGCGTGACCTGGTCCATCAGGCCCACGGAGAAGAGCGCCGGCATCTTTGCCCGGACGGCGAAGTTGACGCAATCGAAGTAGGTCAGCGTCGTGAACGCTCGCTCGGCGACGTCGCGGTGGACGCGGCAGTAGCGGACGATCTCGTTGTACGGATCGCCGTCGGTGATGTCCACGGCGCGGCGCCAGTGGCACATGAAGGGCACGTCGGTCAGGATCAGCATCAGGTCCGGCACGAGAGCGGCCGCGGCGAGCGCGAGTCCGCCGCCCTGGCTGCCGCCGTTCACGGCCACTCGGGCAGCGTCGACCAGCGGGTGGGTCCGGGCCGCCTCGATCGCCCGCACGGCGTCGGTCATGAGGCGGCGGTAGTAGTAAGTGGCCGGGTCCAGGATGCCGAGCGTGGTGAACCCGGGATGGTGGCCGCCGATCGCGCCGGTCTCGGGATCGGGCGTGTCGCCGGCGCGCCAGGTGCTGCCCTGGCCGCGGACGTCCATGACGAAGTGGGCGTAGCCCGCGCTGGGCGGCAGCAGCCAGTCGATCGGACGGCCCCGGCCGCCGCCGTAGCCGATGTACTCGACCACGCACGGCAGCCGGCCGCTCTTGACGAACGGTGAGGCGGCGACGTCGCGCGGGGCCAGGAACCAGCCCTTGATGGGCTGCCCGCCGAACCCGGCGAAGGTGACGTCCCAGACGTCGATCGTCGCCAGCCCGACGTCGATCGGCTCGAAGACCGGCGCCAGCGGATGCTTCCGGGCGTCGGCGAGGGTGCCGGCCCAGAAGGCGTCGAAGTCGGCCGGTTCTTCGCGCTCCGGCTTGTAGACCCGCAGCTCCGCCAGCGGCAGATCGAAGAGCATGGCTACTGCACCCGGGACTCGTGGCCCTTCCAGAAGGGCTCGCGCAGCTCGGCCTTTAGGATCTTGCCGGTGCCGCCCTTTGGGAGGGACTCGCGGATGTGGATGTCGCGCGGGACCTTGAAGCGGGCGAGGTTCACCTTGCAGTGCTCGCGCAGCTCCTTCACGGTCGCCGTCGCGTCGGGCTTGAGGACGACGAGGGCGACCGGGGCCTCGCCCAGGGCCTTGTCGGGGGCGGAGACGACGGCGCACTCGAGCACGGCGGGGTGGCTAAGCAGCGCGTTCTCGACTTCGACCGACGAGATGTTCTCGCCGCCCCGGATGATGATGTCCTTGGAGCGGTCCTTGATCAGGATGTAGCCCTGGTCGTCGATGACGCCCATGTCGCCGGTGTGCAGCCAGCCGTCGCGGATCGTGGCCGCCGTGGCTTCGGGATCCTTGAAGTAGCCGTCCATGACCACATTCGAGCGGACGACGATCTCGCCGATCTGCTCGCCGTCGGCGCGGACGTCGCGGCCGTCGGAGTGCACGACCCGAAGCCCGACCCCGGGCAGCGGCCAGCCGGTCCATGCCTGGCGCTCCTGGCGCTTCTAGGGCGGCTCGGTCTCGGTCAGGAAGGTCCGAGGCGTGGCGAGCGTGAGGATGGGCGAGGTCTCCGAGAGCCCGTAGCCGACGAACGCCTGGCAGCCGAAGGCCTCCTCCAGGTTGCGAATCAGCGTCGGCGAGGACGGCGCGCCGCCGGCGATCAGCTGGCGCAGGCTCGAAAGGTCGTATTTGGCGCGGTCGGGGTGATTCAGGACGGCGTTGAAGATGGCCGGAACCGCGAGAACGCGAGTTACCTTGTGCCGTTCGATCGTCTGCATGAACGCGACCGGCTCGAACTTGCGCAGCATGACGTGCTGGCCGCCGACCATCGTCAGGAAGTGCGGCGTGCCCCAGCCGTTGACGTGGAAGAGCGGGACCACGTGCAGCACGACGTCGTCCTGGGTGAACCCGAGGCCGATCTCGGCGTACATGCCGTGCAGGTACAGCTCGCGGTGCGTCATCGAGACGCCCTTGGGGAAGCCGGTCGTGCCGCTCGTGTAGAACAGCTCGGCCGGGCCGTTCTCGTCGATCTCGGGGGTAAGGGCATCGGCCGATCCGCCGGACAGGAATGCTTCGTACTCCTCGGAGGCCAGGCCGTCGGAGGCGCCTTCCATGATCACGAAGCGCGGCTTGACCGGGAGCTCGGCGGCCAGGGCCTCGACGAGCGGCTTGAAGTCCTTGTGGAAGAAGAGCACCTTCGAGCCGGCGTGGCCGACGATGTAGGCGATCTCCTTGGGCGTCAGGCGGA
>CAZGUS010000104.1:0-9043 GCA_964529245.1 uncultured Anaerolineaceae bacterium | reverse complement strand
CGAAGCAGTGCCAGCTCTCGCGCGCCGGGGTTACCACGAAGCTCGGGGTCTTCTCGCCGTGGAACGGGCAGAGGCCCTTGTAGGTGGTGCCGGCCTTGCGCAGCTCCACCTGCTCGCCGACGATCTCCAGGACCGACAGCTTGCTCTTGACTTCAGCGGCAACCCCAACGGCCAAACGTTTCTCCTGCTTATCAGACGGTTTCGGCGAGCCCGACGTTCAGTCTTCGTCGTCCGCCGCCATCGACCCAACCGGTTGCCCGAGCGCCCGACCCGATCCCTTCGAGCTCACGGCCGCCGACCGGTCGAAACCGTCCGCCTGCCCGGCCCAACCTCGCGATCGGACCACCCTGACACAACTAACGGCCTGTCAAGTCTTGACAGGCCTTCGCTGGGTGATTCTTACCACTTTTCCCGCAGTTTGTATACCCCTGGGGGGTATTGACATGTCAAGGGCTTGTCTGCGACTGAACCGTGACACAGCCTGGTTTGAGCGCGGCGGGCCATTCGCCATGTTGCGGTCGTGGCACCGATCCTTCCGCCGAGGGGCCGCAGCGGGGTCGTTGGCGGCGCCTGGCTGTCAGGCGGAGCGGAGGTTGTCGCGTCGGCCGACCCGCGCGAACGGCCGAGCCGCCCCCGCGCTCGGCCGGCGGGACGAGGAACGCCCTCGCGCGGTCCGGACTACCATGCTGAGGTCTGCCGCAGTCGCCTGGCAGGGGCCTTCGCAGCTGCGATGGACGACAACTGGTTTGCGTTGGAAATCAGCATCTAGGGGGAGCGAAGAATGGTCTCGCGATCGCTCAATGGACTCGCCTTGCTGGGTGGGTCCCTGATCCTGAGCTTGGCCCTGGCGGGATGTCAGGCGTCGACCACCACCCCAACACCGCCCGCGGCCACGCCGACGGACACTGCCACGCCGACGGCCGCGCCCACGTCGCCGCCGCTCGCCGCGCCAACACAGACGCCCGCCGCCACGCCGACAGTCACTGCCACGCCGACGGCCACTGCCACGCCGACGGCCACGCCCGCCCCAACGCCGACGGCCGCGCCCACGCTGCCGACGTCCGTCGCGCCGTGCACCGGAAGCAACTCGATCAAGCAAACGTTCGCCAATCAGATCCCCAAGTTCAAGTTCGACCTGTACTGCCCGGTCCTCCCGGCCGGTTGGTCCGTGGTGAACGTGGCATGGAACTACAGCGCCTCCGGTTTGCAGGCCCACTACAAGACCAAGGCCGGCTACACGGTCGACGTTTGGGAAGGCAACGTCTGCCTCCTTAGCCCCAACCCCTGCACCGGGATCTGGGACCCCGACCTGGGACCCCAGGCGTTCGGGCCGCTGACAGGCGACATGTCCGGGTCGGCAGGCCACTGGACGACTATCGTCCACACCGCCAACCCAAAGGTGCTCTACACGATCACCGGCGATGGCATGAGCCAGACCGCATTCGCGTCCTACTCGGCGGCGATGCACAAGATCAGCTGAGCCCGGCGAATCGCGCCGCTGGCGTCCTTGCCATCGCCCGTCGAGGATGGAACTTCCGACCGTCACCAGCTCAGAGAAGAGCCCCTCGTCGCCGAGGGGCTCTTTGCTGCTGCTCGAGTCGCTCCTACGGAGACGCGTGACGGCTCGCCGCAGGGGCACGTGGGAGGTTCACCGCACTCAGCCCGCCAGCCAGGTCTCGTAGCGGGACACGAAGAGCGCCGGCGCGCCGCCTGTGGCCAGGAAGACGATCGCCTCGTGAGAGACGCCCGAAGCCAGCAGGCTCATCAGCCCGGCAAAGGCTTTGCCCGAATAGACCGGGTCGAGCAGGAGGCCTTCGGACCGGGCAGCCAGACGGATCGCCTGCCGACACGCTTCGGTCGGGGCGCCGTAGCCGCTGCCGACCTGGTCTCGCGCCAGCCAGGGATCGCCATTCGGGGCCGGCAAGCCGACCAGCGCGGCTACGTCGCCCGTCAAGCGGCGAACCGTGGAGGCCGGATCCGCGATCGCGCCGACGTCCACGCCCATGACCCTTTCGTGGCCGAGTCGTGCGGCCAGGCCAGAATGCGTGCCGCCGGAACCGGTAGCGGTCACGACCATGAAGTCGTCGTGGCCGATGTCCGCGGCGATCTCGTCGGCTGCGGCGACGTACGCGCTCGCGCCGAGGGGGGATGAGCCGCCGACCGGGATGACGTAGGGCTTCCGGCCGGCCCCGCGCAACTCGCCCGCGATCACCTCTACGGCCTCGTTTAGATCGTCCATCGGGATCCGGCCCAGGAAGCGGCGCTCCGCCCCGAGGACGGTGTCGAGAAGCTGGTTGCCCTCGGTCCTTTCGGGCGGGTCCGAGTTGAATGCCAGGACGCAGCCGAGGCCGACTCGGGCGGCGGCGGCCGCTGTCGTTCGAGCGTGGTTGCTCTGAGGCCCGCCGGCCGTGATCAGGACATCAGAGCCCTGCGCCTGCGCATCGGCCACGAGCAACTCGAGCTTGCGCGCCTTGTTGCCGCCGGTCGCGAGCCCGGTGCAGTCGTCGCGCTTGATCCACAGCCGCCCCTGATCCAGACCCAGGGCTCGGCCGAGGCGGTCGGCACGCTCGAGCGGCGTCGGTAGATGCGCCAGCTTGAAATGGGTCACCGTGAGCCTCGCGGACGAACTACAACGACTTCGACTGTCGCAGATGGTATGTCCGATCTGCCGCTTCGCGTGCACCTGGCGAACCACCGCTGGCTTCGCGCGAAGCCGATGTCGCAGACTTGAGCGTATGAGCTTCAGAGTCCCACCTGAGTCGTACGACCGCTTCATGGGCCGCTACTCAGTTCTGCTCGCACCCAAGATGGCTTCGTTTGCCGGTATAGCCGGTTCTCAGCGTGTCCTCGACGTCGGCTGCGGACCTGGGGCGCTCGCGACCGAACTCGTCCGCCGGCTGGGCCCCGCCGCGGTTACTGCCGTGGACCCTTCTGAGAGGTTCGTCGACGCAGCCCGACAGCGCCTGCCCGGCGTCACCGTCGAGATGGCGTCGGCGGAACGCCTTCCGTTCCCGGACCGCTCCTTCGACGCAGCCATTGCCCAGCTGGTTGTCCACTTCATGGACGATCCGGTCGCCGGGCTGGCGGAGATGGCGCGTGTAACGCGCCCCCGTGGCGTGGTCTGCGCGTGCGTTTGGGATCACGCCGGCGGACGCGGGCCGCTGGGCACGTTCTGGGCAGCGGCGCGAGAACTCGACCCCGGGGTCAATGATGAATCCGGTCTGGCCGGCGCCCGTGAGGGCCACCTGGAGGAGCTGCTCGACGCAGCGGGATTACATGAGATCGAGGCTACGGCGCTGGACGTGAGCGTCGAGCATCGGACTTTCGACGATTGGTGGGGATCGTTCGCCCTCGAGGTCGGCCCGGCCGGCCAGTACATGGCCGGCCTCGACTCACGCCGTCAGGCCAATCTGCGTGGCCTGTGCCGCGACCGCCTCCCAAGCGAGCCGTTCGTCGTGACCGGTCGCGCTTGGGCCGCGAGGGGCGCCACATAGCCTCAGCGAGGCAGCGCGCTGTTCGCCCGCACCCATTCGAGCCACTGGCGTTCGGCCCCGATGGTGGTTACGGCTCCGTGGCCCGGCAGCACTCTCAGCGGCTCGTCCAGCCCGGCCAGGCGGCCCAGCGACTCCGCCATCTGCGCCTCGGATCCGCCGGGAAGATCGGTCCGGCCCCATGACCCCGCGAACAGTGTGTCGCCCGAGAGCAGCAGGCCGTTCGGGCGGTCGAGCAGACAGACGGAGCCCTCGGTGTGCCCCGGCGTGTGCAGGACCTCCAGGTCGATCTCGCCGAACTTGATCCGGCCGCCCTCGGCAAGTTCCACCGCCGGAACGCTGGGCGGAATCGGAAACGGCGCGAACAGCGGCTGCGGGTGGACGAGCATCTCGCGGTCGAGCGGATGAACGGCGATGCGGGCTACGTCGCCGGGCTGGTGATCGTGCGTCCACGCCTGAACGGCCGCGTTGTCGCCCACATGGTCCCAGTGGCCGTGGGTGGACACGATCAGCTTCAGGTTCCAGCCGCGCTCCTCGAGGATGCCGCTCAACCAGGCAACCGTTGGAATGGCCGTGTCGATGGCGATCGCTTCGCGCGTTCGAGAGTCGGCGAGGACATAGACGTTGGTCGCGATCGGTCCGACAGTCCGGCTGAGCAACTCCATGCTCGGAGACTAGCACGGCTGCGACGCAATCCTGTTGGCCGCCGAAGCGACGATCAGGCCAGGTCCCAGTCGATCGGCGGCAGGCCTCGCTTCGCGAACTCGGCGTTGGTCCGGCGGAACGGAGCGCTGCCGATGAAACCCTTGGCCGACAGCGGCGACGGGTGCGCCGACTTGACGACGATGTGCCGGCTGCGGTCGATCTTCTGGCCGGCGACCTTGGCGGGCTCGCCCCAGAGCAGGAACGCCAGCGGCGTCGGCCGCTCGGCCAGCATGGCGACAATCGCGGCGGTGAACGCCTTCCACTCGCGCCTGTGGCTGTTGGGCTTCCCCTCTCGCACGGTCAGGGCAGTGTTCAGGAGGAGCACCCCGCGCCGCGCCCACGGCTCGAGAGTGGCGTCGGCCGGAACCGGATGGCCCAGGTCGGTTTCGAGCTCCTTGACGATATTGACCAGCGACCGCGGCCGATCGACTCCGGCGCGGACCGAGAAAGCCAGACCGCTCGCCTGGCCCGGTCGGTAGTAGGGGTCCTGGCCGAGGATCACGGCGCGGACCTGGTCGGGCGGCGTCAGGCGCAGAGCGGCGAACACGTTCTCGTCCGGAGGAAAGACCGTGGCCTGGGCCCGCTCCACGAATACGAATTCGTCGAGCTTGTTGAGGTCTGCGTCCGACACCCGGGGCCCGAGAGCGGATCGCCATTCGGCGGGGAGGGTCTGCATCATGTCTGCGAGTGTATGCGAGGCGACCCCGGCGTGGTCGCACCGCGCACCGCCGCCACTGCCGCAGCGCGTGCCTGTCTCGGAGGTGAGAACCTCCGGCGAGGCGTCGACCGTTCGATCGGCTGCGCCGAATAGCCGTGTTGCCGAGGAGTAGCTCGATGATCGTCTGCCTGCCCGTAACCGCCGACGGCCAGTTGGGTCAAAGCTGGGGTCGTGCCGACCGTGTCGCGATCGCCGAGGTGGGCGATTCGGGGATAAGCAAATGGGAGGAGTTCGAGGTCGGCTGGGACAGGACTCACGACGTGGGCGAGCACAGCGAACACCACGAGCGCATCGCCACGTTCTTGACCGACCACCACGTGGCGTGCGTGGTGGCCGGCCACATGGGTCCGCCGATGGTGCAGATGCTGGGCGACATGGGCATCGGCGTGCGGCTCGGCGCCGCGGGCGAGGCACGCTCGGCCGCTGTCCTGGCCCGGGTCTAGCGGAACGACCGTCTGGCGGCCGAGCTTCCCACCGGTCGCGGCGCCGTCAAGGCAGGACGTTCACCAGGCAGGTCGGGCCGCCGTCGGCGAGCGCGAACTCGTCGAGGTCGAGTTCGTGGACCCGCAGCCCGGTCTCATGCAGGAGCCGGGCGGCGGTCGGGTTTCGCGAGGCCAGGAACGCGTGCCCGCCGAGCGCGAGGACGTTGGCTCCCGACAGTTCGTCGTCGGGCAGCAACAGGCGGCGGACCTCGTCGGCCGGTGCGGCTTCAGAGCCGGCCGCATCGAGCGAGGCGAAGCCGGCGGCGGTGCCGATGAGCGTGTCCGGCCCGACGGCCGTCACAGCCGTGGCCAGGTGAAGGCGGTCGGTCACGGGGCACAGGAACGGACGGTACCCGAGCAACCGCGCGACGTCGGCGAGCACGCCCGCACCCTGGGAGTCGGTCCGGGCGCTCAAGCCGATCGCGATGCGGTCGCCAAAGATGATCACGTCGCCGCCCTCGAGCGTCCCCGGATCCTCAACGGGCACGACGCGAGCATTCGCCGGCAGGCGAGCAAGCGCCGCCCGACGGACGGTATCGACCTCGGGCCGCCGGCTCGCGAGGGCAGGCCGCGCCAGCACTACCGTCGACAACCGATCCGGAAGGACCGGCGCCAGCGCGACGAGCGTGTCCGAGACAAACGTGGCGTCGGGGAGATCGGG
Organism: uncultured Anaerolineaceae bacterium; assembly: GCA_964529245.1. GTDB lineage: Bacteria > Chloroflexota > Limnocylindria > Limnocylindrales > CSP1-4 > Fen-1039. Next base: position 2,986 of record CAZGUS010000104.1, on the reverse strand, counting down.
TTCCTCGGGCAGTCGCAAGAGCGGCAGCCCGGCGTCCTCGAGCGCCGCGCAGAATGCCTCGTGCTGCGCTCGCGCCAGCGCAACGTCGATCCGGTCATGGTCCGGGTTGTTGGAAATGGCGTCGCGGAAGGCGGCGCTCGGCGAACGGACGATGACGAGCATCCGCGAATCGTAGCGGGTTGCCGTAGCATTCGGCCATGGTTGCGCTGCCGCCGATGGAGCAGGCCGTCTGGGAGGCATGGCGAGTCGCGTCGATCGCCAGATACGCCGCCGACATGGTGCGAGTCGGATCGTGGCCGCCGGAGTCGGCGGAAGAACGGGCCGCCGCCCTCTTTGGCCGCATGGTCCCGCAAGGTCGCGATACGGCCGGGCATGAGTTTCGCTCGATCGTCACCCAAGAGGGAGCGCCGGTCGGAGCGCTCTGGTTTGCCGCGGAACACGAGGTCGGGCATGGGACGGCGTTCATCTGGGACATCGCGATCGACCCGGCTCACCGCGGGCGCGGCTACGGGCGAGCGGCGATGGAGGCGCTGGAGCCGCTCGCGCGATCGCTCGGGTACGACACGATCCGGCTCCACGTCTTCGGCGACAACGCCGTCGCGCGCGGGCTCTATCGGGCAGTCGGGTACGCGGAAACCGACGTCAGCATGATCAAGCGAATCGGCTGATTCGGGCCGCCGCACTCCGCGGCCACGGCCATCGTGGCGACGACGACGCTCGCCGGTCCCTACCCGCCCCTGAGCCAGCCGGCTCGCGTCTCGTTCGGCGACAGCTGGGCCAGGAGCTCGAGGAACGGTACGGCGGCCGCGAAGGTCTCCGCCAGCGTGTCCGGGAGGTGCGACGAGAAGATGTCGTCGTCGGACAGCTGGCGGCCGAAGGTCACGTCCTTGAGCTTGAGCAGCTCCGCACCTGGATGATCGGCCGCAAACCCGGTCGGGACGCGCTTGAGGCGGTCGCCGCCGACAGACCCGAAAGCCGCAACGAAGGCCGGGCCCTCGAGCGTCGCCTCCACTCTGGGGAAGTCACTCGCGACCAGCTGCCGCCAGGCCGCCAGCCGGGCCGGTTCCGGGTGCCACATCCCGCCCCCGGCAAACACCTCGCCGGGCTGGAGGTGGAAGTACGCTCCGACGCCGCCGCCCTCGCCGGCCCACGGAAAGCTGGCGGAAACATGCGTCTTGTAGGGCGACTTGTCGGCGGAGAATCGGACGTCGCGGTAGATCCGGAAGGGCGAGTGGGTCGGATCGGCGCGAAGAGGCAGGCCGTCCGCCTCGAATCGCTCCGCCAGAGCCAGGCACAGGGCCTCCAACGGCTCCTTGAGCAGCCGCTCATAGTCGGCCTTTCGCGGCTGGAACCACGACCGCTCGTTGTGCGACGCCAGTTCGACCAGGAACTGGACCGCGTCGCGCGAGAAGCCGGCGAAGGGTGCGGTCTCGGACATCGGGCACCTCTCAGGGATTGGCGGTGTGCGATCCGGATCCTCTCACCCTGACGGCCGGGGCCACAACCGGACGACCGGCGTCCCGCTGCGCAGGGATTCCGGGTCGCCGCCCTCCGCCCGGCCCCGCCGTCGGCTTCAGGCCGATTCCGGCGCGTCCAGCACTTCGCGGACCTTGCGGGCCAGGCGTTCGGGGGTGAACGGCTTGGGCAGGAACACTCCGCGCAGATCCGGCATCTGCGACAGCACCGTCGACTCGGCGTGGCCGGACATCAACACCGCCCGTGCCTGCGGAGCTATGACCTCGAGCCGCTTGAGCAGCTCGGGCCCGCTCATGCCGGGCATCATCACGTCGCTGACGATGACGTCGATCTCCGAACCGACGAGTTCGGCGGTCCGGAGGGCCTCGGCTCCGTCCGACGCTTCGAGGACGACATAGCCGTGGGCCCGCAGGCCCAGCACTGCTAGGCGGCGCACCCGCGGCTCGTCCTCGACGACGAGGACGGTCTCGGAACCGGTAGGCATCGGCCGCGGCGGCGCCGCCGCGGGTTGGGGGTCGGCGGCGCCGGTCTTTCGAGGCAGGTAGATGCGGAAGGTCGTGCCCTGGCCCGGCTCGGAGTAGACGCGGATGTGGCCGCCGACCGACTTCACGATCCCATGGCACGTGGCCAGGCCGAGACCCGTGCCTTTGCCCAGCTCCTTGGTCGTGAAGAACGGCTCGAACAGGTGGGCCCGGACCTCGTCGGCCATGCCGACTCCGGTGTCGGCAACGGCCAGCAGCACGTAGGGTCCCGGACTGGCGCCGGGATGGGCGCGGGCAGACTCTTCGTCGATGTCCTCGTCGGCCGTCTCGATGAGCAGCCTGCCGCCTTCGGGCATGGCATCGCGGGCATTGACGGTCAGGTTGACCAGCAACTGCTGGATCTGCCCGGAGTCGGCCTCGACCGTGCCGACGCCGGGATCGAGCGCGGTTTCGATCTCGATGTCGTCGCCGAGCAGCCGCTGGAGCATCTTCAGAGAGTCGGCCACGAGGGTGCTCAGGTCCAGCCGCACGGGGGCGACGATCTGGCGGCTGGCGAAGGTCAGCAGCTGTCGCGTCAGGCTGGCCGCCCTTTCGCCGGCCGTGGCCACTTCCTGCAGGTCGAGCCTGGCCGGGTGGTCGGCCGGAAGGTCCGCCGGCAGGTCCAGCTTGCACATCTCGACGTAGCCGAGAATCGCCGTCAGCAGGTTGTTGAAGTCGTGGGCCACTCCGCCGGCGAGGCGCCCGATCCCCTCCATCTTCTGCGACTGCAGCAGTTGGTCCTGGAGAGCGCGGCGCTCGGTGATGTCCTGGATGAGCCCGTCGTAGGCGACCGGGGTCCCGTCGGCGTCCAGCCGCAGCACCGGCGTCTGGCGAACCCAGCGGACCGCTCCGTCCTTGCGGTTGATGCGGTACTCGTACGGTTCGAGCCGCTCGCCCGACAGGCTCCGCTGAAATCGATCCAGCGAGAGCTCGCGATCCTCCGCCACGGCCAGGTTGAGCCAGAGGTCCGGATCGGCAGCCAGCTCGTC
>CAZGUS010000103.1:0-9112 GCA_964529245.1 uncultured Anaerolineaceae bacterium | reverse complement strand
CTACGACGCCCTTCTCGTCCGCAGCCAGGTCAAGGTCACGGCCGACATCCTGGCCCATGCGTCTCGAATGGTCGTCATCGGCCGTGCCGGCGTCGGTGTCGACAACGTCGACCTCGAGGCCGCCACCAGGGCCGGCATCGTGGTCGTCAACGCCCCCACCGGCAATACCGTGTCGGCGGCCGAGCAGACGATCACTCTCATGCTGGCGCTCGCCCACAAGACCGCCGCCGCCGACGCATCGATGCGCCGCGGTGAGTGGAAGCGCAGCTCGTTCACCGGCGTGGAACTGCGAGGCCGGACACTGGGCATCATCGGCCTCGGCAAGATCGGCCAGGCGGTGGCCGACCGCGCTCGAGGCCTGGAGATGAACGTCATCGGCTACGACCCGTTCGTGACCGTCGAGCAGGCCGCGCTGCACGGCATAACCATGGCCGAAGTCGACGCCATCCTCGAGAAGGCCGACGTCATCACGGTTCACGTGCCGCTGAACAAGGCCACCCGCGGCATCATCAATGCCGACAACATCGGCAAGCTCAAGCCCGGCGTCATGCTGATCAACGTCGCTCGCGGCGGCGTCTACGACGAGGCTGCGGTCGCGCAGGCCCTCATAGACGGCAAGATCGCCGGCGCAGCCTTCGACGTCTACGAGTCGGAGCCGCCGGCGGCCGACAACCCGCTCCTGTCAGCGCCGAACACCGTGCTCACGCCGCACCTTGGCGCGCTCACTGCAGAGGCCCAGCTGCGGGTCGCCGAAGAAGCCTGCGAGCAGGTCATCGACGTTCTGGCCGGGCGGTCAGCGCGATATGCGGTCAACGCTCCGCTCCTCACTCCGGAGACCGCGCGCGCCATTGCCCCGTACCTGCCGCTCACCGAGACGCTGGGGCGCATCGGCGCCCAGTACTTCCGCGGCGCCGTCAAGTCCCTGACTGTCGACGTCGCCGGCGATCTGGCCGAGTTCGACGCTTCGCAGCTCACCGCGGCCGCTCTCAGGGGCATTCTCGAGAACGCCACCAGCGAGCGGGTAAACCTCATCAATGCCGGGTTCCTGGCCCGGAACCGTGGCCTGACCGTCAATGAGCGCAAGACCACCAGCGCCGGCACGTTCGCGTCGCTCGTAACCCTGACGCTCGAAGGCGACGCCGGCAAGGCCGTCGTGGCCGGCACGATCGCCAACGGAGAGGCCCGGCTGGTCCGCATCGACGATCACTGGCTGGACATGGCGCCGACGCCGCTGATGCTGGTGACGCGCCATCAGGACAAGCCGGGCACCATGGGTCGCATCGGGCTCATGCTCGGTGAGGCCGACGTCAACATCAGCGCGATGACTCTGGCGCGCACCGCGCACAGCCAGGATGCCCTGATGCTGCTGGCCGTCGACGACGAGGTGCCCGACGCGGTCGCCGCTGCCATCCGGAACCACGCCGCCGTTCTCGACGTGTGGGTCATCCGGTCCGCGACCGACCGTTGAACGCCTCTCCACGCGATGCGGAGCGGCCCTCAGGGTCCGCTCCCATCATCCCCGACGGCCTGGACGCGATCCTGGTCCTGCTCCGCCACGGCCAGACGCAGTTCATAGTCGAGAAGCGGTTCCAGGGCCAGATGGAAGCGCCACTGTCCCGCCTCGGCGAGCGGCAGGCCCGGCTGGCCGGCGCCCGGCTGGCCCGGCCTCATGCCGCGCCGCCCCTGCCGATCCCCGACACCGCGCCTTTCGCCATCGTCCACTCCCCGCTGGGCCGGGCTCGACGAACCGCGGAGTTCGCGGCCGAGGCGATGACGGCCGCAGGCCGCGCCACTCCCCGGCTCCGCCCCGATGCCGGGTTTCTCGAGATTGGCCAGGGGGAGTGGGAAGGGCTCACGGACACCGAGATAGCGGCTCGCTTCGGCGACTCGCTGGCAGGGTGGCGGCGCTGGCCGACCCGCTACCACGCGCCCGGCGGCGAAAGCCTGGCGGAGGTTCGGGTCAGGGTCGAGGCCTCGCTGGCGGCGCTCCTTGCGGAAATGGCCGAGGGCGGCCACGCCGGCACGCTCGACCGTCATCAGGTCCTCGGCTATGCCGACGTCTCGCACGACAACCCGCGCTGGTCGCTGATCGTCGGGCACGGCGGCGTCTTTCGGGTCGTCGTCTGCGCTCTGCTGGACCTCGCACCGGAGCACTTCTGGAACTTCGATTTCGGGTTGGCCGCGATCACGGTCGTCGAGATCCGAGCTGGCCGCGCAGTGCTACGGTCTCTGAACATCGACCACTACCTGGGCGAGGATCGCGCCACATCCACGTCCGACGAATCTGCCCGGCGCGGAAGGTCCGGCGCCCTCTAGCGCCCCGTTCGCCCGTTCGCGGACTTGCGGGACCGCCGCCCCGGCAGACGGAGAAGAAGCCGGAGCAAGGCCTGCCGGACTCGAGCCCTGGCCGCGGCCAGGGCGACCAGCCGCTCCGTCGGCAGGTGTCTGCGGCCGTAGGCGACCTCGACGTGCGCGGTCGCGACCTCGTCCAGCGGAACGCGCGCTTGCGGGACGAGATCGGACAGCATCCCCGTGTACTCGTATACCGTCTGCGTCGGCAGCGGCCTGTAACCGAGCCTGCTGGCCGCGCGAACGATGCTCCGGTAGACGACGTCCGGACTCTCGAGTCGCCGCGGCCTGCGGCGCCACAGGGCGAGGAGGGCCAGCAACACCACGACGGCCAGCAACGCGGAGAGGACCAGCCAGCTCGAGTTGCCCCCGGCGGGCGTCGCAGGCGTGGTAGAACCGCTGCCGCCGACGTGCCGCGGGTTCACTTCCGGCACATCCGTGTCGCCCGCGGTCGAGGCGCTCGGCCGCGGCGTGGCGTTCACCAGCTGAGGAGTCCCCGGAACCAGCACCGTCGGCCGGCCCACCGACCCGCCGGTGGGATCGAACGGCACCCAACCGTAGCCCGGGAAGAAGACCTCTACCCAGGCATGGCGCTGCTGCCCGGTCACGCGCGACGTCTTCGTGGCTTCGTCGTAGGGACCCGACAGATACCCCTCGACGTAGCGCGCGGGGAAGCCGTCCATCCGCATGAGCATGGTCATGGTCGTCGCGTATTGCTCGCAGAAACCCGTCTTGAAGGTGGCGAAGCAATCGACGGTGGACATCGACCCGCACGAAAACCCGGAGATGTCGGTGTTGTAGGTGAAGTTCTTCGGATCGCTCAAGTACGTCTGCATGGCCTTGGCGGCGTCGTAGGCATTGGTGAAGCGCCCCGTCGTGGGATCGAGGAGCACGCCGCGCGCTTTCGCCCACGACTTGATCTGGCCCAGGAGATCGTCGCCGGCGGCCCCGACCAGCTCGGTCCCCTGCGTGTAGCGATCGACAATCGAGGCCGGGTAGTCGTTGCCCGACTGGCGCAGCTTCCACTCAGTGAGCCCGGTGCCCTTGGGATCCAGATTCGGAAGGTAGGAGACCACGCTGTAGCTGGTGGCATCCGTCGTGTACCAGACCACGTCCGCGTCATCCGGCGAGCTGCCCGCCAGGACGCGCCCGACCGAGACCGTCGTGGAACCCGGCTCATTCGCGACCAGCAGGTGCCGGAGCGAGGCGTCGAGGACATGGACGTTGTACGTGAACGCCAGCCGCCCGGCCGAGTCCTGCGTTACGGCGTCGAGGGTTCCACCGGTCAACGGATCGCCGGATGCCAGGTTGCTCTGCGAACCGGCGGTCACCGCCCAGCCGATGGTCTTGAAATCGTCGTACGAGATGACCCGCCAGTGGTCGTTGAGCTCGCCCTGTGGCATCTGGATGGTCATCACGGCGGTGCTGGACGAACTGAACGTCGGGCCGATCACCGTGGAGCTCCCGAAATCGGCGCCCCCGGTGATGCGGCTCTGACCGCCCGTCGGCAGGTAGTTGCCGATCATGGTCCCGATGTCGTGGAAGTTCCCGTCGAGGCCCGACCAGGCGTTCGCCAGTGGAGCCGAGCTGGCGACCGTCGTCAGGATCAACGCCCCGCAGATCGCGGCCGTGGCGAAAGCCATGCCGTTCTGGAATCGCGGTGCGCTCAGGTCGCCGCCACGCCAGACGCGATGCCGCTGCAGGCTGGTGCGCTCGTCGGCCGCGTGAGCTTTGAGCAGCAGGAGCAACGCAGCGGCGCTGAAGAGTACGAGAGCCGGGAACTGATTCTGGGCCGTGAGGGCCATGTTCGCCATCAGGACCACCGCCATCAGCAGCACTCCGTTGATGGAGCGGTGATACCCAAAGACGTCGAACGAGGCGGCCTGGGCCGTGCCCCACACGACGGTCCCGATGATCAGGCAGAAGTGCCCGTATTGGGGCGTCGAGATCTGGTGGCGCCAGGTCAAGTCGAGATAAGCCTGCGCGACCGAGCTCGCGGCAGCGTGGAACCAGCCGACCAGCCCGGGCGTGTCCTGGGCGGGCATCGGGACGACCGAGCCAACCACCTCGATCAGAACGAACGCCCCGACCGCCGCCCCCAGGACCTGGGCGATCCAGGGCGAGACTTCGAAGCGCGAGCTTATGTAGCCCCAGAAAGCGGCCGCGATGGCTACCCCGACCACGAAGCTCGTCAGGCCGTCTCGGCCGAGTATCCAGCGGGCGTCGGCAATCGACCAGGCCATCGTGCCGGCCATGAGCAACACCAGGGCAACGCTCAACCAGCCCTCGTCCGGGCGCAGGCGGTCCACCACTATGCCGATGGGGCCGCGCTCGTCCACGCCGCCCCAATCAGTCGCCCTCTCGCCCGCGGGATGCCTCGGTATCGCGGCCGCGCTCATGCCAGCACCGTCCCGAGATCATCGCCGGCGGCGACATTGCATGCCTTGAGGTCGTACTCGGCGAGGGCGAAGCTCAGCGCCCGCCCTTGTGCGGCATCGCCTTCGCCGCCGTCGTCGCCGCTGCGACTTCCAGGCTGGCCGGCCCGATCGTAGCTGGCCGCGTCCAGATGGACCACCACCGCGGCCACTCCCCTGCCCCGCAGAGATGCCAGCGCACGAACCCAGGATCGATCCAAAGACGGTGTGACGATCACGGCGGTCATCCCTCTCCTCAGGCGGGGCAATCCGGCGAGGAGTACCTCGGCGAGCGGCATGCGGCCATCGCCGTCGACCGCCGCCATGAGCGCCATGAGCTTCTGGCGCTGGCGTGGGCCACGGTCGGCCGGTATCGAGACGAGCCGATGGCCGCTGGTCGTGATGCCCACGGCGCGGTTCTCGACGATGGCATCCTGGGCGACGGAAGCCGCTACCCGGAGCGACTCCTCGACCGTCGAAACGTCGCCGGTTCCACCCTGAACGGCCGAATCCAGGTCGACGAAGAGCCAGACGTCGGCGGTCTGCTCGAGATCGAACTCCTTGACCTGGATCTCACCCAGGCGAGCGGTGCTGCGCCAGTGGATCCGGTTGAAGCTGTCCCCGGGGGCGTACGGCCGGACGGTCGTCGCCAGCGGCGTCGTCTGGAGTGTCCGCTCGGGAGCGGAGTGCGAGCCCTCGAGGTTGGCGTTCGGCAGCCGCCATCGCGGCAGCGGAACTACGCGCGGGAAGACCGTCACGACCGTCGGCCGACCCACCGTAGCGGCCGCCTCGAAGAAGCCGAACGGGTCGCCGGTCCGCACGACCATCGGTTCGATCCGGTACGTGCCTCGCCTCGTGAGCGGCACGACCGCAACCCAGGACCGCTGCGCCCACGACCCGAGACTGAGGGCTCGGCCGGGCAGCGAGACCGGCAGGTCCGTCGGGTTGTAGAGCTCCAGCCACGGCTTCGGCAATCGACTCGCGTTCGAGATGCTGTAGGTGGTTCTGAGGTCGTCTCCGACGTGGCCCTGCCGATGGTCCACGCGATAGCCCGCCTCGAGATCGGCGAGGCCGAAACGGGTCAGGACGTAGCTGCCGCCGACCGCAAGAAGCCCGAGATAGACCACGTAGAACAGGAACTCCAGGCCGGTCGAGAACGCCGCAAGGACAAGAACCATCGCTACGACCAGGAACTGGATCCGCCGGACCACGACGCGCCGCCCTTCTCGAGCTCAGCGAGCCGGGCTGCCGCTGGCGCCCCGCCGGACCGACGTCTTGGCGTCGAGCATCTCCGCCCTGCTTCCGCGCACTCCGGAAGCGCCCGACCGGCCGGCGTCGACGGCGACACTGTCCAGCAACTCGGCTACGACCTGGCGAGGGTCGATGTCGTGCATCGAGGAGCTGGTCTTGATGATCAGGCGGTGAGCCAGGCAGGACTCCGCGAGCGCCTTGATGTCGTCCGGGATGACGTAATCGCGGCCGTCCAGAGCGGCCAGGGCCTGGCCGGTGCGGTACAAAGCCAGCGAGCCGCGCGGCGACGCGCCCAGGTACACGTCCGGGTGGGTGCGAGTGGCGTTGACCAGCCGAACGATGTAGTCGGACACGGTCGGGTCGACGTAGATCTCGCGTACTCCCTTCTGGAGTTCGAGCAGCTGCTCGACCGAGAGAACCTCCGTCAGGTCGTCCAGCGGATGGGTGATCTTTTGCTGGTCGAGGATCGTCTGCTCGTCGAGCTGGCTCGGATAACCCAGCCTGATGCGGAGCATGAAGCGATCCAGCTGCGCCTCCGGCAGGGCAAACGTGCCTTCGTATTCGATGGGATTCTGCGTGGCGATCACGAGGAAGGGCTCCGGCATCGCATATGTGGTGCCGTCGATCGTGGCCTGGTGCTCCTCCATGCACTCGAGCAGGGAGGACTGGGTCTTGGGCGTGGCCCGGTTGATCTCATCTGCCAGGACGACCTGGGCCATGATCGGGCCCGGCCGGAACTCGAACTCCTGGGTGCGCTGGTTGTAGATCGAAAGCCCGGTGACGTCCGACGGAAGCAGGTCCGGCGTGAACTGGATGCGCCGAAAGCTGCAGCCGAGGCTGCGCGCCAGCGCCTTGGCGAGCATCGTCTTGCCGGTCCCGGGCACGTCCTCGATCAAGAGGTGGCCGCGGCACAGCAGCGCGACCAGGGTCAGTCGAACTTCGTGCCGCTTCCCCACGATCACGCGCTCGACGTTGGCCGCGACCAGCTCGCCGGTCTGTTGGATGCTCGTCATCGGTCTCTCTCCCTCAGAGGCTGGTTGTATCCGCGAGCGGGTCGCAGACCCGGTGTGTTCGCCATGCCCCCGTCCAGGCACGTCGTCGGGGACGAGACATACTACGCCCAGACGGCTCGGCGGCGGCTCGTGTGACCGAGGCTGGTACGTCCCGCGGGCGATGGTCCCGCTCTCGACAGGAGCCGCGCCTCGCCCTATCCTGGCGGCCTTGCGAATCGCCTTGCAGAAACCGGGACCTTCGGACTCCGCTTCGAGTACGAGCAGGGCGGCTCCGTGGAAGGGTGCGACGGCGTACCCTCGGTCCACCGCACTCGGCGGCGCTCGGAACTTGCACACGACATCGGAGCACAGATGAGCGAACTCACCGACTCGTATTGCGAGCGGTGCGGCACCCGCTACACCTTCGGCCCGAGCCCCTCCAGGGGGCCGTCGTTGACCGGTGCGCGCCTGCTGGCCAAGGGCCTGCGGAACTTCGTCATGACCGACGGTACTTCGATCGACGAGGCCATGGCCGCGGCCCGCATCGACGTCACCAAGGACGAGTCGACGCGCGTCACCGAGGAGTTCCATCGGACCTTCAATTTCTGCATGACCTGTCGACAGTACGCCTGCGACAAGTGTTGGAACGAGAACCAGGGTGCCTGCCTCTCCTGCGCCCCGCTTTGGGACGAAGGCCCCGTCGCGCCTCAGAGCCACCTCATCGTCCGCACGCCCGTGTTTCGCCTGGATCCCGAGGATGCACGCACGGTGACACGATCGCCGGGCCTCGGCGCCGGCCCCGCCGGTCTTCCCGGCGAGGTGGCCTGGCCCGAAGCTGACCCCCTGCCCGGCAGGCCGGCCCTTCGCCCGGGCGGCAACGGCAAGCGCCCGCTCGAAGCCGCGCCGACAGCCGAAGCGCCACAGGTCGAGCCCTGGCCCCCAGCGCCTACCTTCGCGCCCCCGGTCCCGCCCAAGGTCGAGCCCATTGCGCGCACGGAGCCGCTCGAGCGTGTGCTGCCGCCCGACCTCCCGCAACAGCCCCGCCAGCCGGCCCGCCTTTCGGACGAAGAGCGGATCGCCGCCCAACAACTCCACGCTCAGGCGCAGGCGTGGAAATCCCGCGACGACGACTGGGCCCTGTGGCCGTTGAACGACGGGTCCGCCAACCCCGAGATGGCCCTCACGCCCGAAGAGCTGCGGGTCATAAACACGCAGCTCGAGCAGCCCGCGGCAAGCCGCCGCCAGGATGTCGCTCCGGCTCCGGTCGCCGGACCGCCCGTCGAGCCATTCACACCCTCGCACACCCTGGCCGAAGACGCGGCCCGCATTACGGAGCCCGAGCCGGACTACCGGACCGAGCCGGCGCAGGCGGCCCAGGTCGCCTGGGAGCCCGAGACGCCGGCTCGCAGCCAGGGACCGTCATCCGACTTCGACCTCCTGGGTTCGCTCCGCCAGCCGATCGAGCTTGCGCCCCGAACCGAGCCCGCACGACCGGACGCAGCGCCCGATCAGCAGCGCAAGCCCGGCATCAGCCGCCTGCTCGGTCGCCACGCGCGGGTCGAGGAGACGCCCAGTGTCGTGGCGCCGCCGACGCCCAAACCCGTCAAGAGTGCCCGCCCGGGCAGCACCGAACCGGCGATGCCGTGGCCCACGCCGACAAAGTGGATCGAGCGGCCGATCGAGCACCACGACTGGTGGGGCGACGAGAGCGCCGCGGGCGAGCAGGCGGCGCCGAGCGTAGCGGCCGAGGTCGACGCCGAGATCCTCGTTGCCGAGACGCCCGCTCCGACCTTCGCCGCTCCGTATCAGCCCGAGGAAGTCTCAGCCTTCGCACCCGAGCCGGAAGCCGAGCAGCCGCCGGCGCAGCAGCCGCCGGCGCAGCAGCCTCAGTTCGCGGCGCCTCCGGCCTCGGCGAGCGGCCGGGCTCGCGCAACCCCGGACCAGTTCGATCGCGCCTCCGTCGATTGGCCGGCGAGCGATCCTCTGGACAGCCGTCCGGCCACCCCGCCGACCCCGCCCACCCCGCCCACCCCGCCGACCCCGCCGAAGCGACGCCGCGTCGAGCCGGCGCCGGCGGCGGCCCCGCAGCCCGACGAGCCCGCGCCG
>CAZGUS010000102.1:0-9267 GCA_964529245.1 uncultured Anaerolineaceae bacterium | reverse complement strand
ACCCGTGCTGTTTGTTCTCTTGGCGCAGGCCGTATTTCCGAGCCGGTAGTAGCTTCACATGCGCCGTACCATCCGTCTCTCCATGCTGCTGGCGCTTCTTGCGTGCCTGATGCTCGCGTGCGCTGCGATTGCCCTTCGCGCTTTCGCGGATGAACAGCTCATTGCCGCCCTATTCCTGATCGCCGCTTGCGGGTCGGCGTTCAATGCGTGGCTCTTATGGGCAGGGCGACATCGATGGTAGGCCTCCGGGGTTTGCTGGAAAGCCGCCACCCGGACTGACTACGACGCCAACGGCGCAAAAAACGCCAACACCTCTACCTACACCACATTGGGCGCGTCGCTCCGGCCTGAGCGTCTCGGGGGGCGCCCCGTCCGGCGGTCCGCGCCGGGGAGTCGGCGGCGCCTCGGCGTACAATCGCGGCGATGCCCATCTACCTCGACCACGCCGCCACCACACCGCTGCGGCGCGAAGCGCTCGAGGCGATGACGCCGTTCCTGACCGAATACTTCGGCAATGCCTCGTCGCCGCACGCGTTTGGACGAGTGGCGCACGCGGGCTTGGACGAGGCTCGTGAGCGCGTTGCCTGCGCGATAGGGGCCCAGCCGCGCGAGATCGTGTTCACGTCGGGCGGCTCCGAATCGAACAACCTGGCCCTCAAGGGGGCCGCATGGGCCGGCAAGGCGCGCGGCCACCGGATCGTCACTACGGCCGTTGAGCATCACTCGGTCGGCTACACCCTCCGGTACCTCGAGAAGTTCGGTTTCGAGATCGTGGAAGTGCCCGTCGACCGGTATGGGCGCGTCGACCCGGCGCAGATCGAAGCCGCGATAACTCCCCGGACGATCCTGGTGAGCGTCATGCTCGCCAACAACGAGGTCGGCACCATAGAGCCGATGGCCGAGATCGCGGCCTGCGTCCGCCGCCACAAAGGCGTGCTGCTGCACACGGACGCGGTCCAGGCCGCCGCCCACATGGCGATCGACCTTGCGGCGCTGGACGTGGACCTGCTCTCGCTGGCGGCGCACAAGTTCGAGGGGCCTAAGGGGGTCGGCGCGCTGTTCGTCCGCCACGGCACGAACATCCTGGCCCAGCAGCAGGGCGGCGCGCAGGAGCGATACCGCCGGGCCGGGACAGAGGACGTCGCCGGGGCCGTCGGCATGGCTGTCGCCATGGAGCTGGCCACCGCGGAGCGGCCCGTCGGAGACTCGCAAACGGCGGTGCTGCGCGACGCGCTGGCCGGCCGGCTGCTCGGCATCGAAGGCGTGATCGAGACCGGCCATCCGGTCGAACGGCTGGCCAACAGCCTGTCGATCGTCGCCGGCGGGCTCGACGGGGCATCGCTGGTGATGGCCCTCGACCTGGCAGGCCTGGCGTGCTCGACCGGCTCCGCGTGCGTAACCGGCTCGACCGAGGTCAGCCACGTCCTGACTGCCATGGGCTACCCGGCCGACGAGGCGAAGGGCACGCTTCGCCTGACCCTCGGGCGTACGACAACGGCCGCCGAGATCGAAGAGGCCGGGCGTTTGATCGCCCACGTGATCGAGACTCAGCGTGAGGCTGCCGGAATGCTTTCGGGCGCCGCCCTGCCGGCGGTGGCAGACCGGGATACGGGGCGCGCCGCATCCGGAGCGACTGCCGGGTGACCCGCGTCCTGGTGGCGATGTCCGGCGGCGTGGACTCGTCGGTCGCGGCGGCGCTGGTGCGCGCGGCGGGCGATGAGGCCGTCGGCGTCTGGATGCGCCTGCACGATGTCGCCGACACGTACTCGGAGTTCAAGAAGAGCTGCTGCTCGCTGGACGCGGCCGAGGACGCCAGGCGCGTCGCCGCCCAGCTGGACATCCCGTTCTACGTCATGAACCTCGAGCCCGAGTTCGACGCCGGCGTCCTGCAGCCGTTCCTGCGCGGCTACCTGGAGGGCCGCACGCCGAGCCCGTGCGTCGACTGCAACAACGTCGTCAAGTTCGGGGCGCTCATGGGGCGTGCCCGCTTCCTGTACGAATGCGATGCCGTGGCAACCGGGCACTACGCCCGAGTCGCCGCCTCGGGTGCGGCCGGCGGGCCCGGCGAAGCGGGCGCGCCCGGAGAACAGGGCGGCTTCGAGCTCCTGCGCGGGCGCGACCGGAACAAGGATCAGAGCTACTTCCTCTACGGCCTCGGCCAGGCGGAGCTGGCCCACGCCCGCTTCCCACTGGGCGAGCTGACGAAACCGGAGGTCAGGGATCTGGCGCGGTCGCTGGGCCTGGCGACGGCCGAGAAGCACGAGAGCCAGGAGATCTGCTTCGTGCCCCGGGGCGACTACCGCGAGGCTCTTCGCGAACGGGCCGGCTGGAAGGGCGAACCCGGGCCTGTCCTCGACGTTAACGGCCGCGAGGTCGGCGAGCACGCGGGGGCGGCCTCGTACACGGTCGGCCAGCGCCAGGGCATCGGCGTGGCTCTCGGGGAGCCGCGGTACGTGTGGCAGATCGACGCCGGCGCCAACATCGTGCGCCTGGGCCGCCGGGCGGACCTCGAGACGCGCCGGTTCGAGGTCGAGGAGATGCATTTCGTGGCCGGCGCCCCGCCCCGGGCCGATGAGCCGTTCCGAGCCGAGGTTCAGATCCGCCACCGCGGGACCGTAGTTCCGGGGCTGGTCTCGCCGTCGGCCGCCGGTCGCTGGTCGATCGAGACTGACGCCCCGCTGTGGGCGGCAGCGCCGGGCCAGGCGGCCGTCCTGTACCGCGGCGACGTGGTCCTGGGCGGCGGCCGCATCGCCCGTCCGAACGACTCGCCCGTAGCCTGACCTCGCGGCCCCGGGGCGGGCTCCTATACTCACGCCGACGTCGCCGCCGAGCGACGCCCGCCCGACGAGGAGATGAGTGGCAATCGGACCCGCGCCAGTGCTGGCAGTCCTGGTCGGGCTGTTCCACGCCGCGCTGTTCGTGTTCATCCGGGGGCAGGCCGGCGGCCGGACTGTGCTCATGGCATGCGCCGCGATCCTTGGAGCGTGGGCCGGCGACGCCGTCGGCGGGCGCCTCGGCATCGATCCGCTGCGCGTCGGCGACTTCCACGTCATCTCCGCCTCGATCGTGGCCTGGCTCGGCATAGCCTTCGTGGCCGTGATCGCCGTACTGGGCCCGGCGCCCGTCCGGGACGACCCGGAGTGATCCGCCCGCTTGCGCGGCTGCTGGGACGCGGCCGGAGCCGCTCCGACGCAGAGCCGACCGATCGACGCCTTATGGCGTTCGCTCGCGGCCTGGCCCTGGGAGCCCTGGTCGGGGCCGCGATCGCCGGATCTACGCTCTGGAATCGCCGCCGCCGGCGGGACTGACTCGCGCTCGCCCCACACGCCCCGCGTTTGGTACCGTTAGCGGCGATGCCTGACTTGCCGATTCCATACCTCACCGCGGCCGAGGTGCGCCGCCGCTACGTCGAGTTCTTCGTCCAGCGAGGCCACACGGCGGTTCCGAGCGCCTCGCTCGTCCCGGCCGGCGACCAGACGCTGCTCTTTACGAACTCCGGCATGGTGCAGTTCAAAGACGTGCTGACCGGGCGCGAGAAGCGCAGCTACGTCCGCGCCACGGACTTCCAGCGCTGCCTGCGCGTCGCCGGCAAGCACAACGACTTCGAGGAAGTCGGACGGACGCCGCGACACCACACGCTGTTCGAGATGCTGGGCAATTGGAGCTTCGGCGACTACTTCAAGCACGACGCCATTCATTGGGCGTGGGAGCTGCTGACCGAGGTCTACAAGATCCCGGCCGACCGGCTCGGCGCCACCGTTTACAAGGACGACGACGAGGCCTACGACATCTGGCGCAACGAAATCGGGCTGCCGGCCGAGCGGATCGCTCGCTGGGGCGACGTCGAGAAGGGCGACGACGCCAACTTCTGGCGAATGGCCGAGACGGGGCCGTGCGGGCCTTGCTCCGAGATCCATTACGACCGCGGGCCGGAGCTCAGCGAGGGGCCGCACTGCGTCCCGGACCACTCCCACACCTGCCCGCGCTGGCTCGAGGTCTGGAACCTGGTCTTCATGGAGTTCGACCAGCGCGCCGACGGCCGCCGCGAGCCGCTGCCGATGAAGTCGGTCGACACCGGCATGGGCCTCGAGCGCCTCACCAGCGTCATCCAGCAGGTTCCCACCAACTACGACACGGACCTGTTCACGCCGATCCACGCCGCCATGCGCGATCTGCTCGGCCACGACCCGGAGGCCTTCGAGGCCGAGCGCTTCAGCTACCAGGTCATCGCCGATCACTCGCGCGCCGTAACGTTCCTCGTCGCCGACGGCGTGGCCCCGTCGAACGAAGGCCGGGGCTACGTCCTGCGCCGCATCCTGCGCCGCGCGGTCCGCCACGGGCGTCTCCTGGGCCGCAGCGAGCCGTTCATGGACGTGACCGGCGGGGTCGTCATCGACGTCATGAATGGCGCCTACCCGTATCTCGATGAGCAGCGGGAGAGGATCCTCAAGGTCATCCGCCAGGAAGAGGCCCAGTTCGCGCGAACCCTGGAGACGGGCACGAGCCATCTCGAAGCGGCGCTGGCGCCGCTCACGAAGCAGGAGCGCGTCATCGGGCGCCTGCCCGACGGCCTCCCCGAAGACGCCCCGGTCCTGGCTGGCGCCGTCGCGTTCCGGCTCCACGACACGTATGGCTTCCCCGTGGATCTCACCGTCGACATGGCCGCCGAATATGGCGTGCGCGTCGATCGCGACGCCTTCGCCGCGGCGATGAAGGAGCAGAAGGAACGCAGCCGCAAGGGCACCAAGGCCGAGCTCTCGCGCCAGGCCGGGCTCGGCGACCTCTACCAGTCGATCCTGCGCCGCGTCGGCGAGACGAAGTTCCTCGGCTACGACGGTACCCGGGCCGACGCGCGGATCGTGGCGATCCTGCGCGACGGGATGGAATTCGGTGAGCTGACCGGCAACGGCGCGGCCGAGGTGATCCTCGACGCCACTCCCTTCTACGGCGAAGGCGGCGGCCAGGTCGGGGATCGCGGCGAGCTGCTCGAAGCCGGCGGAGGAAGCGCCCTCTTCACCGTCGACGACACCCAGAAGCCGATCGCCGGGCTGTTCGTGCACCGCGGACAGCTGCACGGCCGCCTGCGGGTGGGCGAGACGGTCACCGCCCAGGTGGACGTCGAGCGGCGCGCCCGGACGATGCGAAACCACACGGCCACCCACCTGCTGCACCGGGCCCTGCGCAACGTCGTCGGACCGGACGCTCACCAGGCCGGCTCGCTCGTCGCGCCCGACTACCTGCGCTTCGACTATCCCCTCGATCGGGCGCTGACAGTGGCCGAGAAGCGTGCCATCGAGGACGAAGTCCGGCGCATCGTTCGGGAGAACCACGCGGTGACCACCGTCGTTCAGCCGATGGCGGCCGCCATCGCGGCCGGCGCGGACGCCTTCTTCGACGAGAAGTACGGCGAGCAGGTCAGGACCGTTCGGGTCGAGGGCTACTCGCTGGAGCTGTGCGGCGGCACGCACTGTTCGGCCTCGGGCCAGATCGGCGGCTTCGTCATCACGGCCGATCGGAGCATCGGGGCCGGCACGCGGCGCGTCGAGGCCGTGACCGGCGACGCCGCCGACGCCCTCCTGCGCGAGCGGACGGACCTGCTGGAGCGAATCGCCGACACGGTCGGGGTCACGTCGCCGGACGCGGCCCCGGAGCGCATCGCAGCGCTGCAGGAGGAACTGCGCGAAGCGCGCCGCCGTTTGAAGGCCGGCGGCAGCGGTCTGCCAAAGCCTGCCGACCTGGTGGCGGACGCCCTGGAAGTCGCGCCCGGAGTGAGGCTCGTCGCCCAATCGGCGGCGTTCGATTCGCCCGAGCAGTGGAAGGCTTTCGTCAAGGAGATCCGAGCCGTCCTCGGTTCGGGCGTCATCGCCCTCGCCTTCGACGCCGACGCGCCGCAGATCTTCGTGACCGTCAGCCCCGACCTGGTCGAGCGTGGCATTTCCGCCGGCGAGCTCGTCAAGGTGGCCATGCGGCCGATGGAAGGCCGTGGCGGCGGTCGCCCGGAGATGGCGCAGGGCATGGGAACGCGCCGCAATGGCGTCGCTGCCGCGCTCACGAGCATCGCGGATACACTTAGAACCGCAGGCAAGTAACGCAGCAAGGGGAGCGGCCGGTGGCGTTCTGGCGCAGGATCTGGGGCCGCGAAGACGATGCGGCTCTGGCTGCCTGCACGGCGCTGGACGTCGGCACGGAGTTCGCGAAGGCGCTGGTCTTCGACATCGACCCCTCCGGCATGGGCACCGTCAGAGGCGTCGGCCGTAAGCGCCAGGGCCTGGCGCACATGCAGTCGGGCACGGTGACCGACATCGGCGCCGTGGTCGACAACTGTTCGGTCGCGCTCCAGGAAGCCGAGGAGATGGCCGGCTTCCGCCCGACACAGTGCGTGATCGGGATTGCCGGAGAGCTGGTCAAGGGCTTCACCACGACGCGATCGCACGAGCGAAAGCACCCGTCCGCGCCCATAACCGACGCCGAGTTGCAGAAGCTTATCGACGGCGTCCAGCACGACGCCCTGCGCGAGGCGGAGCGGGCGATCACCTGGGAGACGGGGCTGCCGCAGGTGGACGTCCGGCTGGTCCATGCGGCGGTCACCGGAGCCCAGATCGACGGCTACCCGGTCAGCAACCCGATCGGGTTCAAGGGCCGCAACACCAAGATCAGCATCTTCAACGCCTTCGCGCCGCTCGTGCACCTCGGCGCTCTACAGAGTGTGGCCGCACAGCTCGATCTCGAGCTCCTGGAGGTCGTGGCCGAGCCATATGCGGTGGCTCGGGTTCTCGCCAGCGAACAGGTGCAGCAATCCGGCGCCCTCTTCGTCGACGTCGGCGGCGGCACCACGGACGTGGCCCTGGTCCGACACGGCGGGATAGAGGGGACTCGCATGTTCGCCCTCGGCGGCCGGGCGTTCACAAAGTCGATCGCGGACCACCTGGACCTGCCGTTTCCCAGGGCAGAGGAACTCAAGGTCGACTACTCGCGCGGCGTCGCGGTCGAGCACAAGGCGCAGGTCTCCAAGGTCGTGGCCGACGACGTGGCCATCTGGTCGGCCGGCGTCGAGCTCGTGCTCGAGGAGCTGGCCGAAGGGGACCTGCTGCCGGCCCGGATCTACATGTGCGGCGGCGGCTCTCACCTCCCCGAGATCGGCGCCGTGATGCGCAGCGAGCAGTTCTGGAAGCGGCTGCCGTTCAGCCGCCGGCCCGAGGTCGTCGTAATGGCTCCCGATCAAGTGGAGCGCATCAAGGACGGAACGCATCTCCTGGTCGACCAGCAGGACGTGACGCCTCTCGGGCTCGCATATCAGGCCATCGAGCTCCAGACCAACGAGGATCCCCTGGATGTCGCTTTGCGGCGAGTCCTCCGAGCGATGAAGATGTAGCGCGATGGCGATCTATTACCTCGACGTAGACGACGAGATCACATCGGCGGCGGCCCGAATCCGCGACTCCGCCGACGCGCGCATCGCCCTGGTCATCCAGGGCGGGTCGCGCCTGTCGACGTCGCGCATCAACTTCCGGCTGCTGGCCCGCGAAGCCCGCCATCGGGGCCGGCGTCTGGCCATCATCGCCGCCGATGCCTCGGTCAGGTCGCTGGCCCAGACCGCCGATTTGCCCGTCTTTGCCAGCGTCGCGGACTATCAGAAGTCCGAGAGCGCCCAGCTTGCGGGCGCGAAGGCGGCGGGGCCGGGCGCCCTCTGGGAAGCTATCGACGAACCGGTCACGAGTCTCGAACCAGGCGCGGACCCGACGGCCAGAATGGCCGGCGGAGCCGGCTCCGGGCCGACCGTAGGTTCCAGCCGCCAGATCATGCGACCGATGCCGCGGAAGGGGCGCGTCGCCATGCGGTGGGTGGCCGTCGCGATCGTCGGCGTGCTCCTCGTGGGCGGCTTGGGCGCCTTCGTGCTGCTGCCGAGCGCGACGGTCGTCCTCACGGTCAAGGAGGAGCCCGTCGGGCCGCTGAACCTCACGATCAAGGTGGATCCCGGCATCACCGCGACGGACGACGCCTCGCTGTCCGTGCCCGGGGTCGCGCGCGGTTTCCCGGTACAGGCCAGCGCAACGTTCCAGGCCACCGGCCAGAACGTCGTGGACACCGCCGCCGGCGGAACCGTCACGTTTACGAGCGCGAACACCGGAAGTGCCGTGACGATTCCGACGGGTACGGTCATCGAGACCGCGTCGAAGATAGCGTTCGCGACGACGGCGACCGTCACCGTGCCCAAGGCGCGCCTCGTCGGCCTGACCGTCGTTCCCTCCACGGCCGACACCGGCGTGACCGCGGTGAAGAAGGGTGTCTCCGGCAACGTCGCGGCCGGCGCAATCGTCAACGTCCCGCCGTGGCTGGCCACGGACCTGGTCGTGGCAAACCAGGTCACCAACAAGGCGGCCACGTCTGGCGGGACCCACACCATCACGCCGTTCGTGCAGCAATCCGACATCGATGCCGCCGAAGCCAGCCTCGCCAGGCAGCTTGGGACGGCCGGGCTGGCCGCCATGAGCGATCCGTCGGCCGTGGCCGGCGGCCTCCAACTGTTCCCGGACACGGCCCAGCTGGGCGCCCCGGTCTTCAACCCCGATCCGACCACGCTGCTCAACCAGGCCGTGACGAGCTTCGACCTGACCGCAACGGCCACCGAAACCGCCACCGTGGCGGACCTCTCGAACGTGAGCAGTCTGGCCGAGCGTCAGATTCGGGGTCGGATCGCGGTCGGCCACGCTCTCGTAGACGGCTCCGTGGCCGTTACGTTCGGATCGCCGACGGCCGATGGGTCGGCGGTCTCGGTTCCCGTGGTGGCCCAGGCGCTCCAGACGGCAACCCTGGACGTGAACCAGTTGCGAAGCGCCATCGAGGGCAAGTCCGCGGCCCAGGCGAAGGCGTATCTGTCCCAGTACGGCGTGGCGGAGGTTTCGCTCTCGCCGTTCTGGGTGTCGACGATCCCCAGTTTCGACTTCCGGATCGACGTCAGCCTGGTGATGCCGACGGCCGTGCCCAGCGGCACGCCTCATGTCACGCCGGCGCCGATCCACACCCCGACTCCCGCCCAACCCGCCCCGCCGACCTCGAGCGCGTCGCCGAACGAGATCGCCACGCCCACGGAATCGTCGACGCCGGTCGGGTCCGAGACGCCTCCGCCGAGCCCAGCTCCGACACCGGTCGAGACTGCCTCCAGCCCACCGAGCCCGACGGCCACGCCGTGAGCGGCGGCGATCGGCAAGCGAGCCCGCCGAGCCCACGACGAGTACTGGGCATCGATCTGGGCGAGCGTCGCATCGG